>JACPVA010000117.1 GCA_016191995.1 Burkholderiales bacterium
CGTCGCCGCGCTCGCCGGGTGCAGGTCGAAGATCCGCACGTCGGCGCCGAACAGCCGGTCGACCGCGCCGGGGTGGCCGTCGGCGGCGCGTGCGGTGCGCAGCTGATCCGCCAGCGGCATGCGCGCGGCGTCGATCTGGCGCGCCTCGGGCGCCGGCATGCCGCGCAGCCGCCCGGCGGGTGCGGCGACCGCGCGCGCGCCGCCGTGTGCGAGGGCGGCCCGCACCGCACGCACTGCGGAGCGCGTCACCTCGCGTCGGTACAGGCTGGACTTGGTCGCCGCGCGCATCGCGAAGCCCTCGGCCGCCCACACCGGCCCGGCGTCGAAGTCGCCGTTGGCCTGCAGCACCGTCACGCCCCATTCGCGCGCGCCGTCGAGCACCGCCCAGTCCAGCGCCGCCGGCCCGCGGTCGCCCGGCGGCCCCGGATGGACGACCAGGCAGGGCACGCGCGACCAGACCGACTCCGGGATGCGCCGCTTCATGAACGGCGCGATCAGCACATCGGGCCGCCACAGCGCGACCGCCTCCTCGGTGACGCTGTCGGCGATGTCGTACTCGAACGAGACCTCGTGGCCGTCGGCGCGCAGCTCGGCGTGCAGCCGCTGCGTCAACCCGTTGAAGCCGTGCGCGATCAGGAGGATGCGCATTTCGATCGCACCCTCCGCTGGCCTGGCCGTCCCCGGCGCTTCGATGCACTCGCGGCAGCCGAGTTCGCTGAGGCACACGGTCTGCAACTTGCGCTGTTCGACGATCGCGCGGGCCGAGGCCAGCGGGTACCCTTCCCCTCCATGTCCCCCGCCACCGGCCTTCGGCCGCTGGCTCCTCCTTTACTTACGGGGAAGGGTACCCGCTGGCCTCGGCTGGATGCGGAGTTAGTGTTCGACGGTCGAGAACCTAGGCGGTGGCAGGCCAAGGTCGGCGGGCGCCCTCCCACGTAAGTAAAGGAGGAGCCGGCGGCGCAGCCGACGGCGGGGGAGCGAGCCCGGACACAAACAGTCCTGCGGACTGTTTGTGCCTGGCGAGCGCCCGGGGCACTGTCCCCGGGCATGGAGTGGGAGGGTGCCCGCCGGCCTTGGCACGCACGAACGTCGAACGCCGCCCGTGCGGGACAGCGTCCCTCAGCGAGCTGACGCAACCGCCCGATTCCATCCGCCAGTCGCCTGGCGCCGATCGGGCCCACCCATGCCACCAGGGGTCGCTCGGTCGAGTGGCTGCTCGTCTGCGTAAGCCCGCAGCACCGCGTCGAACGAAGCTTGCCCTGCATGCGCCACATCTCAGCAGATCCTCGGCAACTGCTCGCCCGTCAGCCAGTCGACCATGCGCCGGCCGCCGAAGCGGGTGCGCATCTGGACGAAGCGGTGCGGGTCGGCGATGACTTCGCCGATACGCGCCGCCTCGCGCCCCAGTGGATGCGCACGCAACGCAGCCAGCGCCGCGTCCGCATGCGCGGCGTCGACGATCGCGACCATCTTGCCCTCGTTGGCGACATAGAGCGGATCGAGCCCCAGCAGCTCGCAGGCGCCGGCGACCTGCTCGCGCACCGGCAGTGCGGCCTCGTCGAGCACGATGCCGGCCGCCGACTGCTGCGCGATCTCGTTCAGCGTCGTCGCCAGCCCGCCGCGCGTCGGGTCGCGCAGCACGTGCACGGCGGCCGCCGGCAGCGCCGCGAAGAGCGCCTCGACCAGGCCGTTGAGCGCCGCGCTGTCGCTCGTGATCTCGGTCTCGAAGGCGAGCGACTCGCGCCTGGACAGCACTGCCACGCCGTGGTCGCCGAACGTCCCCGAGACGAGCACCGCGTCACCCGCGCGCGCCTGGGCGCCGCCGACCGCGCGCCCCGCGGGGACGAAGCCGATGCCGGTCGTCGTCACGAACACGCCGTCGCCCTTGCCGCGCTCGACGACCTTGGTATCGCCGGCGACCACCGGCACGCCGGCCGCGCGCGCGGCGGCCGCCATCGACTCCACGATGCGCGCCAGGTCGGCCAGCGCGAAGCCCTCCTCCAGCACGAAACCCGCCGTCAGCGCCACCGGCCGCGCACCCATCATCGCGACATCGTTGACCGTGCCGTGCACCGCCAGGCTGCCGATATCGCCGCCGGGGAAGAACAGCGGCGAGATCACATGCGTGTCGGTGCTGACGACCAGCCGCTGCCCGGGCGGCGGCAACGGCAGCAGCGCACCGTCGTCGCCCTGGGCGAGAAATTCGTTGTCGAAGGCGCGCGCGAACAGCTCGGCGACGAGCTGCGCCGACGCGCGCCCGCCAGCGCCGTGGTTCATGTCGACGCGGCCGCGCTTCAAATCCAGTGGGCGCTGGTAGTCGGGCTTCATCGCTGCGGTCTTCATGCGGTCGCCGGCACGCCGGCGCCGGCGCGCGCGCCGGCATCGCGGAAGCGGCCGTAGCTGTAGTGCGCCGCGCAGGCGCCCTCGCTCGACACCATGCACGATCCCATCGGCGTGGCCGGCGCGCAGACGGTGCCGAAGAGCTTGCAGTCGACGGGGGTCTTCACGCCGCGCAGGATCGCGCCGCACTCGCAGCCCTTGTGGTCGGGAACCGGCCGGTAGGCGAGCGCGAATCGCCGCTCGGCGTCCCAGCGCGCATAGGCCGGGCGGATGCGCAGCGCGCTGTACGGCACCTCGCCGAGGCCGCGCCACTCGAAGCTCGGGCGCAACTCGAAGACCGCCGCCACCACCGACTGCGCCGCCGCGTTGCCGTCGCGCGTGACGGCACGGGTGAATTCGTTCTCGACCTCGGCGCGCCCCTCGTCCACCTGGCGCACCAGCATCAGGATGGCCTGCATCACGTCCAGCGGCTCGAAGCCGGCGATCACGACCGGCTTGCGGTACTCCTCGGCGAAATGCTCGTAGGGGCGCGATCCGATGACGACGCTGACATGCGCCGGGCCGACGAAGCCGTCGATCGGCACCGTGCCCCAGGCGCGCACCTCGGCCGCCTCCAGGATGTGCGTGATCGCGCTCGGCGTCAGCACGTGGCAGCTCAGCACGCTGAAGTTCGGCAGGTCCTCCCTGGCCGCCTGCTGCAGCGCGAGCGCGGTCGGCGGGGTCGTCGTCTCGAAGCCGATGGCGAGGAAGACGACCTCGCGATCGGGGTTGGCGCGCGCCAGCGCGAGCGCGTCGGCGACCGAATAGACCATGCGCACGTCGGCGCCACGCGCCTTGGCCTTCAGCAGCGACAGCGGCTCGCCGCGCGCATCGCCCGGCCGCGGCGACGCCGGCACGCGCAGCACGTCGCCGTAGGTCGCGAGGATCACGCCGCGGTCCAGCGCGAGCGCGATCGCCTGGTCGATGCGTCCGATCGGCAGCACGCACACCGGGCAGCCCGGGCCGTGGATCATCCGCACCTGCGGCGGCAGCAGCTCGGCGACCCCGTAGCGCGAGATCGCGTGCGTGTGGCCGCCGCAGAACTCCATGAAGCGGTAGGTCCTGCCCGGCCGCACCGCGGCGGCGATGCGGTCGGCCAGGCGGCGCGCCAGCTCGCCGTCACGGAACTCGTCGACGTACTTCATCGCGTGCCCGTCGCCGGGTCGGCCGGGTCGGCCGCGACAGCGGCCGTAGCGGCATCTGCGGCCCCGGGCGCCGCGGCCGCGCCCGCCGCCTCCATCGCCTCCGTCGCCTCCAGCTCGGCGAACAGCGCCAGCGTGCGCGCCGCCTCGTCGGGGTCGAGCACGCCGATCGCGTGGCCGACGTGGACGATCACATAGTCACCGACCCGCGCTTCCGGCACCAGCGCCGCCGACACCGTCTTGCGGACGCCGCCGATCTCGACAACGGCGTCGTCGCCGTCGCGCGCGACGACCCGCGAGGGCAAGGCCAGGCACATAGGGTCAGGCCCCCGCCAGCGCCGCGTCGGGAACGGAATCGGCCAGCTGGCCGTGCTGCCGCGCCCAGGCCGCGATCCAGGCCTGGCCGAGCGCGAGGCCGGCATCGCCGCAACCGGCCGCGCCTGGCCGCAGCACGCGCAGCCCGGCGTCGCGCAGTGTCGCCTCGAGGCGTTGCGACAGCACGCGGTTGAAGAAGCAGCCGCCGCCCAGCGCGACGATGCGCGCACCCTGCGCGCGTGCGGCCGTGATCGCCGCGCCGGCGAGTACGTCGGCCAGCAGCGCGTGAAAGCGCGCCGCCGCCTCGCCGCGGTGCGCGGCGGGTACGTCGAACAACGCGCCGACCGCGGCCGGCAGCACGTCGAGTGGACCCTGCGCGTCCGGCGCGTCATGCCCATCGTGCCCATCGTGCCCATCGTGTGCGGGGTACTCGACCTGCGCGCGCGGCGCCCGGTTCGCTTGTCTTGCGTCTCTTGCGCGGTTCGCGTCGTTCGCGCCTCCAGCCGCGATCGCACCCATCGGGCGGCCCGCGCCGCGCGAGTCGGCCTCCGCGGGCGCCGGCTGCGTCGCCAGCCAGCGCGCCGCCTCGGCCTCCAGCGCGATCGCCGCCTCGGCCTCGGCCTGCGCGCCGCGGTGCACGCCGAGCGCGGCCGCGGCAGCGTCGAACCAGCGCCCGCCCGCCGTCGCGCGCGGGCAGTTCAGGCCCCTGGCCAGCATCTGCTGCACCATGGCCGCCGCCGCATCGCCGGCCGAGGGGCCGAGCCGCGGCACGATCTCGTCGCCGCGCCCGAGCGCATGCAGCAGCGCGGCGGCCATGCGCCAGGGTTCGCGCGCCGCGCGGTCGCCGCCGGGCAACGCCAGCGCCGGCAGGTGCGCCAGCCGCCGCCACGCGGTCGACCGCGACGCCGCGTCCAGCCACAGCAGCTCGCCGCCCCAGGCACTGCCGTCGCTGCCCAGGCCGACACCGTCCAGCGCCCAGCCGACGAGCGGCTCGTCGACGACACCGTGCTCGGCCGCGACCACCGCCAGGTGCGCATGGTGGTGCTGCACGGCGAGCGCCGGCACGCCCCGCCGTGCCGCCAGCGCCTGCGCCAGCCGCGTGCTGTGGAAGTCGGGGTGCAGGTCGTGCGCGATCGTCTGCGGGCCATCGGGCAGCGCATCGAGCAGGCGCTCGGCCGAGGCCTCCAGCGCCAGGCAGGCCGCCGGGTCGCCGAGGTCGCCGTGGTTGGCCGACCAGCGCAGTTCGGCGCCGTCGACCGCGCAGGCGGCATTCTTCAGATAGGCGCCGAGCGCCAGCACCCGCCCGGGCAGCGGCTGCGGCAGGCGCGCGGCCGTCATGCTCACGGCGCGAGCCCCGCGGCGCGCAGCCGGGCCTCGAGCTCGGCGACGCGGCGTTGCAGCGCGTCGACCTCGGCCGCGCGTGCCGTGGCTTCGGCCGGGGTGCCCGCCGACGCGACGGGGGCCATCTGTGCGTCCAGCCAGTTCAGCCACGCGTCCATGCCGTCGCCGCGCCGCGCCGAAACCTGCAGCACCTCGATCGCCGGGTTGATGCGGCGGGCGTGCGCGATGCAGCGGTCGACGTCGAAGTCGACATGCGGCAACAGGTCGACCTTGTTCAGCAGCATCAGCGTCGCGGCGGCGAACATGTCAGGATACTTGGCCGGCTTGTCGTCGCCCTCGGTGACCGACAGGATGGCGACCTTGGCGCGTTCGCCGAGGTCCCACAGCGCCGGGCAGACGAGGTTGCCGACGTTCTCGATCAGCAGCAGGCTTGGCGCGTGCGTGTGGTCGTGGTCGTCGCCATGCTCGTGCCGACGCGCGTGCTCGTGGGCATGGCCGTGTGCGTGCCCGTGGCCGTGTGCGTGCGCGTGCACGTGGTCGTGCAAGTGCCCATGCGCGTGATCGTGATCGTGATCGTGATCGTGATCGTGATCGTGATCGTGATCGTGATCGTGATCGTGGGCGTGATCGTGGGCGTGGGCGTGCCCGTGGTCGTGCAGCGGCAGCCGCGCGAAGGCGTCGGCGACCATGCGGGCGTCGAGGTGGCAGCCCTTGCCGGTATTGACCTGGATCGCCGGCGCGCCGGTGGCGCGGATGCGGTCGGCGTCGTTCGAGGTCTGCTGGTCGCCCTCGATCACGGCCAGCGGCAGCTCAGGCCGGCGCCGGCGCAGCGCCTCGATCGTCGCCACCAGCAGCGTCGTCTTGCCGGCGCCGGGGCTGGAGACGAGGTTCAGCGCGGTGACGCCGTGCACCTCGAAGTGGCGCCGGTTGGCCTGCGCGATGCGGTCGTTCTCGCCCAGCACGTCGGCCTCGAGCTTGACCGTGCGCGCCTGGCTCAGCCCCGGCACCGACACCCGCGCCGCGCCGGCGCCGTAGTCGAGGTCGCCGGTGACGGGGTCGACCTTCGCACCCTCGGGCGGCGCTGCCGCCGGGTCGCCGCAGCCGCAGACCACGCACATCGTCGTCGCTCCTGTCCTGTGTCCTGTCTACGCGTCCTCGACCAGCAGGTCGACGACGCGGAATCCGGTCCCGGCGACCGGGTCCAGCCGCCAGCCGCCACAGTGCCGGCAAGCGTCGCCGCGTTCCTTGATGGCCGTCAAGCCGCCGCAATCGAAGCAGCGTGCCTGCCCCTCGGGCTCGACGATCTCGACCGCGGCATCGGCCAGCGGCGTGCCGGGGGCGATGGCGCCGAGCGCGAAGCGCAGCGCCTCGACCTCGACCCCGGCGAGCTTGCCGACCTCCAGCGTCAGCCGCGTCACGCGCGCGAAGCGCTCGCGCTCGGCCGCCTGCTCGACGATGCGCAGGATGCCACCGGCCAGGCTCAACTCATGCATCGCCGGCCTCGACGCGGACCGCGACGCAGGGGTCGAAGGCGGCGGCGAGCAGCCGCACCCCAGCCTTGCTGCCGTCGCGCGGCAGCCGCGCCAGCGCCTGGGCGACGGGCCCATGCGGGTGGAAATGCCATTCGGTCGGCGCGAGCACATCGCATTCTGCGACGCGCCATCGATCCCCGTCGCGGTCGAGGCGAATGCGGTGCAGCAGCAGGCCGCGCGCCATCTCGCACCAGCCCAGGCCTTCGCCGCAGGCGCCGGTGGCAGCCCCGAGGCCGCGCGCGGCCTCGGGGCTGCCATCGGCGCTTGCAGCGCCCGTCGCGGCCCTCACGCAGCCAGCGCCTTGCCCCACCTGATGGCCCGGCGCCGCGGGCCGCCGGTCTGCCGCCAGGGCCAGCGCGCCGAATCGAAGAGCACCCGGCGCGCCGGCATCGCCCGCGGGCAGCGCGAGCCGCACCACCTCGGCCAGCCGTGCCCCCAGCCGCAGCCAGGCGTCGGGGTGGCGCTCGGGTGCGGGGTCGGCGGCGCGCGCCCAGCAGCCGGACTCGAAGGCGTCGCCCTCCGCCCGCGGCGCGAGCGCGAATGCGGGGTCGGCGCGCAGCGCGGCGGCGATAGCGGCCAGCGCATCGGCGTCGCCCGCGATCGCGAGCCGGCGCACCGGTTGGCGGATCGCGCGTGCGGCGTCGCGGCAGGCGCGCAGTCGGCGCGCGGTCGGGGTCGGCGCGCGGGCGGTCCAGGCGTCCAGCGCCGAGTCGGCATCGCGGTCCCAGGCGGCGAGCCAGCCGGCGGCATCGTCGCCGAGCAGTTCGCGCTCGATCCAGCGATGCGCTCGCAGCGCGGCCTCGTCCGACCCCGCGGGCTCCGCGGCTTCGGGTTCTCCCGACGAGGCCTCGGCCGCGAACGCCGGCCCGTCGCGCAACGTCTGGAGTTCGGCTGCCGACGGCGTCTCGCCGGCCAGCGCTGCCGGCCAGTCGAGCACGATGCGCCGCAGGTGCTCGCGCAGCGTATCGGCGCGCAGCGCGCGCGCCGTCGCCGCCGCGTCGGGCGGCGGCTGGCCGCGGGCCGCGGCCAGCGCGAGCCGC
>JACPVA010000113.1 GCA_016191995.1 Burkholderiales bacterium
CACCTCGGTCAGGTAGGCCAGGTCGAACGAGCCCCGCTCCAGGCACGGGAAGTCGGTCACCACCTCCAGCCAGTACAGCACCGGGTTCACGTAGAAGTGCGCCTGGTAGAAGCTGCCGCCGTCGCCATCGCCTTCGGGGCGCGTGAACCGTGCTGCTGCCGGCGCCGGGATGCCGGGGTCGAGGTCGATGCCGCCCAGCGAAGCCAGGCAGAACGGCTTGCGCACGGCCTCCACGTGCCGCGCCGGCTCCCAGAACCCGATCGACAGGCCGATGGTGGGGTTCACGCCGCAGCTGCAGACCGGGTTCGACGGGTTGGGGATGTCCTCCTGACCATCGAAGTTGGCGATGGTGGCGCTTCCGATGCTGATCGGCAGGATGCAGCTCCAGCAAATCTCGGTGATCGGGTTGGGGAAACGGCCGGTGCAGGTCAGGCTGTCGGCAGCCTGCGCAGGCGCCAGCCAGGGCAGGGCCGCAAGCAACACGGCGCGGCCCAGCAGCCGGGCGACCCATCGGCGAACTGTGAGCATCCGGTGTGCGGCGATCAAGCGGACGAGGAGGGGCAGGGAGGTCATCGCACGAGCACCTCGTCGACGCGCAGGCGCAGGCCTTCCTGCGACACCACGGCCGGCACCTGACTGATGCCGAAGCGGCGGGTCAGCGTCCCCTGCTGGTCGTAGTACACCGGCACGCGCCAGGCCTTCATCAGGTCCAGGTACGAGCCACCGGTCAGGATGGGCTTGACCTTGCCGTCGTAGTGCGCGATCAGCTCGCGGGCCCGGGCGACCTGTTGTCCGTCACGGGCATCGAAGAACAGCAGGCGCTTGGACAGCGACACCACCTCCAGCGGGTTCTTGCGCGTCCCGGCCGGGAACAGTAACCGGCCCTGCGCATCGACGATATTGCGGTCGAGTGTGAAGGTCGGGTCGATGGTCCAGGACCGTGCGATCTCGGTGCTTCGTACGCCTTCGACCGGGGCGGGCTGGAGTACGGCGGCCACGCCACGCCTGCGGGCCTCGTCGATGAGCCGCTGCAGTTCGCCCGTGCGTTCCTTGTCGCGCAGGCGCTGCTGGATGAACTCGAGCAGGTGGGGCTCAGCAATGCCGTAGGTCGGGCCGATGGTCCCCAGATCCACGGCGTGGGCGGTCGTGCACAGGATCATGGCGGCGACCGCCAGCAGGCACCGAGTGACGCGCGCCGGGGCGCTGGTGCAGCCTGCCTGAGGCAGTGGCAGCTCGAACTTCACCTTGCCGCCTTCCGGGTGCATGAGACCTGCTCGCCCAGCCGAGTCAGCCCTGGACCGTCCTGAAGGTGGCTGGCCCGGATCATCGCCATCAGCAGCGGATCGCCGTCCCCTTCCGCCATCGCCTGTCGCAACTCGCGGCTCGAAAGACTCCGGCGGCACCGGCGCTCGTGGGCCTGGAGATAGGCCTGCGCCCCTTGGTGTGCCGCAGGGGAGATCTGCTGGAGCAGCGCAAGGTAGTCGGCCATCGGCACGTCGCCCGTGACAGCCGGCCCGGACGATGTCTGCGCCAGCGCGGGCAAGGCCGTTGCGAACGCGGTCAGGGCGACAAGGGACGCCAGCGAGGCCAGGGAGGTCGGCTGGGCCGTGTGACGGGGCACCGGCCAACGCAGCATCAGGTGCGGATCCACGGCAGCCCCTCAGAACAGTGGCACCACGGTGCCCAGCACCTGCTCGGCCCGCACGAGCCCGCTGCTGCGGTAGCGCGAGTCGAACGAATCCGGGCCGGTGCCCTGCACGTAGTAGTGCCCCGGCGGGATCACCGTCGGCGCGATCGGCTCCAGCGGGCGCCGGTCGAAGGCCTGGGCCTTGGCCGTGCCGACGACGACACCGTTGACCGACACCGTGCGGCCGGACACCGTCACCACATCGCCCGGCAGGCCGCGCACGACCTTGAAGAACGGCTGACCGTCCAGTCCGGGGTACGCGGTTCGCGCCTCGCCCGCAAACGAGAAGATGACGAATTCGCCGCGCTGCAGCGGATGCTCGCCGTGCTGCAGCCAGGCCACCCGGTACGGCAGGCTGCCCGTCCAGTTGAAGAGGACCGGCACCCGCGGCGTCGGATCGATGAAGAGCCGCGTATAGGCGAAGGCCCAGATCACAAAGACTGGCAGGTAGAGGTACCAGCGTCGCCGCATGTGCGTCGCAAAGTCGATGGCCTGGGTGCGAAGGCTGCGGTTCATCGGGCCTCCTCGGGGTCGTTCCTGGGGGGTGTCTGGGGATGGCCCAGCTTCTGCTTCAGCAGTGCCGTCAGATCGACGGTCTGCGGTGTCCGGCCGGCCACGGCGCTCTTCAGCACCACCAGGCAGGCGCAGTCGCGCGGCAGTTCCTCCAGCGCCGCCGGCAGCCGCTGCGAGAAGTTCCGGGCCAGCGCAAACGCCTTCTCGCGGTCGGCATCGGTGGTGGCACGGGTCAGGAGCTGGGTGAACTCGGCCTCCTTCTGCCGATACACCTCGCCCACATCGACAACACCGACGCGCTGGGCCGGGCGCACCACCACGCGGTCGTAGGCGGCCAGCGTGCCCAGCACGATCAGCAGCGCGAATGCCCCGTGCAGGAGGATGGGCGCCGTGCCCACAGTCCCGGCAATGGGCTGCTGGGGTTTCGGGCCCGGACTGGCGCTGGCGTCGACGTCCATGAGAGCCTCGCCAGGGTCACACCGCGTGCCCGCGCCGCCGCAGCAGCTCGGTGATCGCGTCGTCGATGCTCAGGCCCTGCGCCCGCAGCTCGTCGATCGGGGCGTTGTCCTCCAGCTTGTTGGAGAACAGCAGGTGGGTCGCCGGGTCGAGGATGTTCCGCGCCACGCCTTCGCCCACCGGCGAGGAGATGTAGACCTCCGAGAACACGCCGGGCTCCGTGCGCAGCGAGTTAAGAAGCCGCTTCTTGGGTTCGTCCATCGACAGCCGCCCCTTGCGGTCGAGCATCTCGATGGACTCGGGCTTCTGCCGCAGCAGGAACACCCAGTCCGAGCAGTTGAAGGCCGCCTCCATCTGGGCCGAGCCGTAGTAGTCGTCGGCGCTCTGCGTGGCCGTGCCAAGCGATCCGCCGTACTTGCGGGCGCGACGCGCGGCTTCCTCGACCACGGCAGCCTTCACCGGGTCGTCGGCGCCGATGTCGCCCAGCTGCTGCTTGAGCTCGTCAATGAAAAGCACCTTGCGCCGGTTGCGCGTCAG
>JACPVA010000114.1 GCA_016191995.1 Burkholderiales bacterium
GGACAACGGCGGGCTGTGCCAGCCGGAGTCCTGCCCGGAGTACCAGCAGCGGCAGTGCAACCTCACCGGACGGTTCCTGTTCTTCATCCCCGGCATCCGCTCGATCAGCGCCTTCGAGCTGCACACGCGCAGCTTCTACGCGATGAATGCGGCGATCCGCACTTTCGAGACCGTGGCGTTCCTGCGGGGCGGCCGGCTCGCCGGATTCCTGGACCGCCAGGGCACGCCGTTCTACCTGACCAAGCGGCTGATGGAGGTGGCGCACATCGATGACCAGGGGCGGCCTGTCCGGGTGCCACAGTGGATCATCGAACTGGAAGCGCCGGTCGACGTGGCGACGCTGATGCGGGAGCAGGACGATCAGGACACCGTGCTCCTGCAGGCCGATGTTGCCGCCCGCGTGCTCCAGGGGCACCGGGAGGACGCTTCCTCGACGCCAGGGAAGGGGCCGGAGTCCGTCGACGCACCTGTAGCCGCGAGCGATCCCACGGCAGACGGCATGCCGCCCACGCTGGAGCATGTGCTTGGCCGGCTGACCGCGATGGGCGTGCCTACGCAGACCTGGCTGCGCTACGCGGCGACGCGCTGGGGTCCTGGGTGGAAGCTCAATCCGCAAGGGCGGCAGCGGGCCTTCGGCGAGCTGGAGCGCTTCCGGAACGATCCGAAGGGCTACGCGGACAAGGTCAACGCCGAACTGCAGCAGGTGGCATCGTGAGCGCGTCGGAACGACCGCCAGGCGGAACCGGTGCGCAACGCGCGGACGTGCCGTGCATCCCGGATGGGCATCCGCGAGCGCACGGTTCGCACCGTCAGGCGCATCGCTTGCGGGTGGCGCATCTGTCCGACCTGCACTACGGGCCGCGTCACCTGGAGGAGGCCGATCGCTGCTTCTCGGCGGCCGTGGACCGCGCCATCGAACTCGCCGTCGATGTTGCCGTGATCTCCGGGGATGCCACCGATCACGCCCTGGACCTGCATGCGCCTGCGGCATTGCGGCTGCTGGCGCAGGTGCGGCGGCTGGCCGACCATTGCCCGGTGCTGATGCTCCAGGGCACGTGGTCGCACGAGCCGCCCGGCACGCTGTCCGTGTTCAGGATGCTGGGAAGCCGCCATCGGGTCTTCGTCGCGGACCGGATCGGTCAGGTGGCGTTGATGGGCAGCGGATCGTCTGGGGACCTGTCGGTGACCGATGCGTCTGCTGCCGACCTTTGGTTCGCGTCCGAAGGCCCGCGATTCGCAGCGGTGCCGCCTGGCGCCAGGGCAGTCTTCACCTGCATTCCCTCGATCAACAAGGCGGCCGTCGCGGCAGCGGTCGGCGCCACCGCTGCCGCCGAGGCCCAGGGCGAGCAGCTGGCCCGGCTGCTGCAGGGTTACGCCGGCATCCACGGCGTAGCCCGTGCTGCCGACGTGCCGACGCTCGCGGTGTCGCATGGCACGGTCTTCGGCTGCGTGACCGAGCACGGCGTGCCGATGGCCGGATTCGACCACGAGTTCACCACGGGAGCGCTATTCGGCGCCGGAGCAGAGGCCTCGTTGCTCGGCCACATCCATCGGCACCAGGCCTGGACGCAAGGGGAGGGCGAACGTCGCCAGTGCATCGCCTACGCCGGGTCCATCGGCCGCTTTCACCATGGGGAGCAGGGCGACAAGGGATTCCTGCTGTGGGAATTCGGACCGGACGGGGTGGACTGTCGCCTCGAGCCGACCCCTGCGAGACGGACGCTGGACATCGTGTTCGAAGGTCGGCCCGACCTGGACCAGTTGCGAGAGGCGGCGAGCGCGCAGGAACTGGCCGGCGTCAGCGTGCGGGTCCGATGGACGGTGGCCGACGAGGATCGGCACGAGGTCGACCGCGGTGCTATCGAGCGCACCCTGTCCGGCGCCGCCGATGTGCAGCTCGAAGGGCGGATCGTGCCCGTGGTGCGCACCCGCGCGCCCGGCATCTCGCAACTCGTCAGCCTGGCCGACAAGGTCAGGGCCTGGGCCACGGCGACGAACGTCCACGCGCCGCCGCTGCTGGAGTGCCTGGAACGGGTGACGACGACCGAACCCGAGGACATCGTCGCGGCAGTCCTGGCGATCCCCGATGCCGGTGCCAAGGCACAGGGTGGCCTTTACCCGGCCGAGAAGGGTCCGAGACTGGACCTCTTCGAGACGGCCTAAGGCGGAGCCTGAACAGCGCCCGAAGGCCGCCCAGGCTGCTTCACTCCCCACCACACCCATCGCGCCGCCCAGCGGCGCTGGAGGCATGCCATGCAACCACTCTCAATCATGCTCCGGGGCTTCCGGGGCATCCGTGACGGCCTCGGGCTGGACGAGCTGACCCTCGATCTGGAGCGGCTTGCCGATGGTGCCGCGCTGGTCGCCATCGCAGGCGCCAACGGCCGCGGCAAGTCCACGGTGATGGACAACCTGCATCCTTATTTGACCATGCCGTCGCGGGCGGCGCAGGCCGGGCCGGGCGGTTTCTCGTACTACGACCAGGTTTGTCTGCCCGAGAACGAGAAGGACCTGCACTGGGCGCACGCAGGGCGCTGCTACCGGTCGCAGGTCGTCATTCGCATGAACGGCCGCACCGGGAGCCGCCGCAGGACCGAGGCCTATCTGCTGATGCTGGATGACGCCGGCACGTGGTCTCCCGTCGCGCTGCCAGACGGCACCGTCTCCGATGGCAAGGTCGAGACCTATGCGCGATGCGTCGAGGCCATCTGCGGGCCGGCGGACACCTTCTTCACGTCGGTCTTCTCGGCACAAGGGAAGCGGCAGCTCAGCACCTACCGCAACGGCGAGATCAAGGCCCTGCTGGCCGATCTGCTGGGACAGGAGGACATCCGAGCGCTCGGTCAGAAGGCGGGCGAGACGGCGCGGCAGTTGAAGGCGGCACTGGCGGCGTTGCGCGCCGAGGGAGCCGCGTTCGATGCCGAGCGCCGGCGGTTGGAGGAAGACGCTCGTCGATGGCAGGGCGCGGACGAGAGGGTCAAGGCGGCGCAAGCCAGCCGGCAGGCAGCCCACGAACAACTGGAGGCTGCGCGAACGCACGAGGCGTCATTGAAGGCTCTGCACGTGCAGGCGCAGACCGTCGAGAGCCGGCGAGCGCAGTTGATGGAGGAACTGGCCGGCGCCCGTGCCGTGGGTGACCGCACCCTGCAGGACCTGCGCGCGCAGGATCGGGAGGCAACGGATCAGCTCGTACGTCTCGACTGCCGTGTGGCGCAGCGTGTCGCGCAGGCCAGGGCGCAACGCGAACGACTGGAGGCCCGCATCCGGTCCCTGCAGCGGGTGCTGGCGGACGAGGCCGTGGTGGCCCGAGCCGGCCGCCGTCTGCCGCTGGCGACAGAGGTGGTGCGTCGTCGCGAGGCCCGCGTGCAGGCGCTTCGCGATGCCGTCCAGGACCTTGCGCGTCGTCGCGATGCTGTCGCAGGACTCGGGCAGCGGCTGGCATCGCTCGAGCGCGAGGCGGGGCAGGCCGCGCTCCAGGCGGAGGACCTGAGTCGCCGACTGTCCCTGAGCAACCGCGTGCCGTGCGGCGGCATGCCGATGCAGGGTCAATGCACCCTGCTGTCGGACGCACGCGAAGCGGCCGCACTGGCGCCGAGCGCCCAGCAGCGCATCCGTCAATTCGCTGTGGAGCGGGACAGTCTTCGGCTTGAACTGCAAGCCCTGCAAGAGGCGGTGAGCCTCGACGTCGGCGCACCGAAGAGCCTGAGCCGGGCCGAGTGCCAGTCGAGGCGAGCCCTGGCCCGT
This sequence comes from Burkholderiales bacterium, assembly GCA_016191995.1. Classification (GTDB taxonomy): domain Bacteria; phylum Pseudomonadota; class Gammaproteobacteria; order Burkholderiales; family Burkholderiaceae_C; genus Rubrivivax. The sequence goes on from JACPVA010000114.1 coordinate 3,745, forward strand.
CAGACGGCCTATGCCGCCTTGGCTGCGCGCGGGGCGGAGATTCGCCAGGCGCGCGCGGGTCTTGTCGAAGCGAAGGACGAACTCGCCGCTCTTCCCCCCGCTCCCGACCCGTCGGCCGGGGCGGACATCGCGATCGACACCGAGTCCGAAGCGGCCGAGCGCCGGCAGATCATCGCCAGCAGGACGCGCGTTGCCGAGCGTGTCTCGCTGCTGGAAGCTCAGACACAGGCGGCCATCCAGCGACTCCAGACCGCGATCGATGCACTGCCATCACCGCCGGATGCTGCGCGGCTCGCACAGGCTCGAGCCCAGGTGGAGCGCTGGCAATGTGTCCTGGACGAGGCGGAGCGCTCGCATCTGGCTGCCGTTCGCGACGCGCAGGCGCTTGCCGCCCTGTCGGCCCAGATGGAGGAGCATGGCCGGCGGCGCGACGCAGCCGCAGCCCGCACGGCACGGGTGGAGCAGGAACTCGCCAACTGGCTGCTGTTCGCCCGCTGCATGGGCAACGATGGCCTGATCGCGCTGGCCATCGACGATGCGGGGCCTACCTTGTCCGGCCTGGTGAACGACCTGCTGCTGGCCTGCTATGGCCCGCGCTTCACGGTGGCCATCGAGACCTTGCAGGAGACGGCCAAGGGCGAGCAGCGCGAGGGCTTCGACATCCGCGTCTACGACGCAGAGTCGGGCGAGGACAAGAGCGTCACGGCGATGAGCGGCGGCGAGAGGGTCTGGATCAACGAGTGCCTGGTGAGGGCCGTGGCGCTGTACCTGGTGCAGAACACCGGCCGGCGCTACGACACCCTGTTCTCCGACGAGACCGACGGACCTCTGGACCCTGAGCGCAAGCGCATGTTCATGGCGATGAAGCGGCGGGTCCTGGAACTGGGTGGCTACTCGCGCGAGTTCTTCGTGTCGCAGACGCCGGAGCTGACGGCGATGGCGGATGCGGTGATCGATCTGGACGCGATGGCGGCGTTGCACTCAACCTCGTCGGTCGAGTAGAGCAGCGTACGCGGACGGAATGGCGCGGTTTCGGCATCTCTGGTGAACACGGCCGGGTACCTGAAGTGCCAGCGCGGCTCACGGCTTCAGGTACCGACGGCTCGCGGCGCCACGAGTACTCTTTCGCACATCGAACGAGGAATCACGATGACGACGCATCCGACCACACCCAAGCAAGCCCGGCACGCCTGCGAGCATCTGTTGAAGGCCGATCGTGCCGACAAGACAGAGAAGTCGATCCTGCCCAGTGAAGTCATGGTGATCGACCGACTGCTTGAACGAGGCCTCGAGCTGGAGGACGCCTATGCCGAGATCCACGGCAAGCTCGTCCAGCAGCCGCAGGCCTTGAAGGTCTTCTTCGAGCTGGTCCAAAGCACGGCGGCGTTCTGGAGTCCTGAGTCGAATCAGGATGCTCGCAGAGGAAGGGCCAGGCTGGTCGAGGTCAACCAGGAGATCGAAAGGGTTGCGGCTCACCTGGCCGAGTTGCTGGACGAGCGCACCGAGTTGAAGAACCATTCCGGGTTCTCTTGTGAAACGCTTTACCACCCCGTGGACGCAATCCACGCTGCGGCCGCACGGAACTACAGCTACGAGCAGTGGGTGAAGGCGAGGCTTGAAGCCCTGACAGGACAGTTCGATCTCAAGTACTGGCCGCCGTTGAGCGCGGTGGCTCAGGCCATTGCCGATGATGCCGCGCGAGCGGCCCCCCTTCCGCACGACGCGCTCACCGCGGCCGGGACCGAAGGGCCGCGTGCGAGCCTGGCAGGCACGTTTAGGGCGTTCTTCGTCGCTATCGACGAGGAGAGCAGTCGGAACTTCGGGTTCCTGCCGTCTTCCTTTGAACTCAGTGATCGCTGCGTCGCCAGCTTGCTGAGCTGCGCTCTGGGCCTGGGTCCGGACCAGGCGGTTGATGCGCCGTACGTGAAGCGCCTCCGGCAGCGTCAACGCGAACGAGCGCTGCAGTCGTGATCTGACTTTGCAGAAAGAGAAAGGGCGCCGGCCCCATCCCTGCCGGAATGGGCGCGCGGCGCCGGGGTCGATCAGTGGGCAGGGTCAGCCGGCCAGCAGCGTGACCGGCGGCCCGTCTGCCAGGTGGCGGACGAAGCGATTGCCCGCGCGTCGACGGCAATCGCCCTCGACCTCGTCGACCAACTGCGCAGGCAGCCGAAGGCCGAGTTCTGCGACCTTGGCGCGCAAGGTCGCGATGTCGGTCCAGTCCAGCAGGGGCTCCTGCAGGCTGGTGTAGAGCATGTCGTTGCGCTCGTCGATGACCTGCAGAAAGTAGTCCCCCAGGCGTCGATCGAAGCCGGCCACGATCTCGACGGGGTGTCCGTCGAGCGTCGCCGTCGCGAGGTGCTGGCTCATGGTCCGGGCTCCGCGCTGTCGAATACGGGCAGCCCGTCGATGACGGCCGCCTCGCGATCGAACATCAGCCAGGCCACACCGGCGGATTCGGCCACCTCGAACAGCATGGCCAGATCGGGTTCCGACGGCACACGGTACTTCGGTGCCCCGACATAGACGAACCCGCCGCAGTCGGTCGGGTAGGCGTTCACGGACAGGTCGTCATCGGCGAGCTTGTTGCGCGTTGCCGAACTCAGATGCTTCAGGGACAGGCTGGCCAGCATCTCGGCCTGCTGTCGCAGGCCGGTGGCGGGCAGGGTATGCATCGTGGCTTCCTCCTCGGGATGAACTGGGAGATGCGGGGGATTCAGCCGCTGGCTTTCTGGTCGAGGGCGCACGGGGCGTGCGCTTCGAACGTCCGGCGCGGGCGAACGTCATGCCGCAGTCGCGGCAGCGGAACCAGTGCAGGCGAACGAGCGCGCCCAGGGGCACACCGTGGCCGGCACAGCAGGGGCAGGTCGGGGGTCTTCTCTCCGACATGGGCATCCTTGGTTGGGGTGGGATCGGCGAGAAGGGCACCTCCGAGGCGGTGCCCTTCTCGCGGCTGGGTCATGCCGGGCGTGACTGCCGCACATGGCGTCAGAGCAGTCCGCGCTCCGCGAAGCTGACGCACTGGTCGCCGGCGACGACGAAGTGGTCGATCAGGCGGATGTCCACCAGCGCCATCGCCGACTTCAGCGTCTGCGTCAGGAACTCGTCCGCGCGGCTCGGCTCGGCCTGGCCGCTCGGGTGGTTGTGGGCCACCGCGATCGCGGCGGCGTTGCGGGCCAGGGCACTCTTGACCAGTTCCCGCGGATACACCGAGGTCTGGGTCAGCGTGCCCCGGAACACCTCCTCGTTGGCGATCAGCCGGTGGTTGGCATCCAGGTACAGCGCGAGGAAGACCTCGTGCTGCAGGCCCGCGCAGCGCAGCCGCAGCCAGTCCCGCAGGACCTGGGGCGACGACATCACGGGCCCCTGCGCCATCCGGTCACGCAGTTCGCGCATCAGCAGCTCACGGGCGACACCAAGTCGGCGCGTCAGGAGCTGCTGCGTGGCCGGGTCCTCGTGGGGCGTCTCCCGGTCGCTGACGCGCAGCGCAGCCGGCATCGGGCCTGGCAATGGGTGAGCCTGCAGGCCCAGCATCTCTGCCACCAGGTCCTCCCGCGACGCATGGGCGGCATCGGGCAGGTCCGGCAGATCTTGAAGACCCTGGAAAGGGTGGAAGTTCATGGCGTTCTCCTCTCGTGGCGAAAAGGAAGACGGGAACGCCGTTCCCGGTGGGGACTGGTGTCCCCGCAAGGGAAGGATGTGCAGACACACGACGGAACGTGGCCGGCACGGTGGCTCAGATGATCATCCGAGGCAGGTAACGACTGCGACGCCGCTGCCGCCGGTTCGGTCGGCATCGGGAACACTCCTGTCGGGAGTGGGTGTGAGCCCGTCAAGTCTGCGCCATCGGCGCCGTGGATTCAACCGGGGTGGTGCCATCGACAGAGCCTTTGCCGCGCTTGCCCGCGCAAAGGGCGTCAGGGTCCGTGCCTTGGTCGGGCATCGGTGCGCGGGGAGGTGGCACGGTTCGCATGACCGCACTGCGCATGGCCGCGCCGTTGCGGCTGGGCCACGGCCTGCCCGGAGGTCTTGGCGGGCAGACCGCAAAAGTGACACCGCAGAAGCACTCGGCTGTCACTGCAGAAACTCTTCGCCGCGGGCAGCTGCGGATGTGCACAGACCTGCGCAGGCACGCGAAGATGCACGGCTTCCCGACAAGGCCGACCCGACATGCTGCGCTCCGGAAACCAGCTTCGACTGACCCGACCCGAACGGACGCGGCTGGCCCGCATCACCGCCATCGAGCCGGGGTCCATCCGCAGCCTCGCAGACCTGCAGGCCTACGTCCGCCGCTGCAAAGCCCACTACTGGGGCCACTCCGATGACACCCGCTTCCTGCACTGGCTGATCGAGCGTGAGGTGCAGTCCCTGACCGGACGCTGAGCGCCCGTCGCCCTGTTCGCAGTCTCGGAAGCAGGTACGCCCCCGGTGCTGGACCGGGGGGCGTGGAGGGTGACGGTCTGGAGTAAATCTGGATCGCGCCGTCTGAGGGGTCTCGAACTTTCGACCGGATGGCTCAGCGGAATACGCGCGGCTCGACGCTCGCCCCGCGCATGAACGCGAGGTACGCCCCGGCCTTGCCGATGTCGTCGAAGGTGGCCACGGGCCGCTCGTGCAGCACCACGGCCCAGGGACGGTCATGGTCATCACTGGCGCGGATGCGCAGTTCCGGTGGCTGCCAGCGCGGGTGGCGGTACAGGGGCAGGCCGGTGTCCCAGTCCATCAGTGCCAGCACATGCGCACAGAGGATGGCCGTGCCGGCTGCCTCGCCCGGCTCGACGAGCACCGGCACCTTCAGCAGGCCGGTCGAGCGGCCGACCGTACCGACCACGTCGAACTCGTCGAGCCAGCTCGCGCCAGTGCCGGTGTCGCCCAGCACCAGCCGCACCTTGCGGTCGTCACGGCGGCAGGTCTCCAGCACCCTCGCCAGGCGAGGGTCCGTGCCGGGGTCGAAGTAGGTGCCGTGGGCCTGGGCGGACTCGCCCCAGGCACGCACCGCAGCGAGGTACTTCTCGTAGCCGGTGAGGCTGGCCGCGTCGTCGGCGGTCGGCATCAGGTCGGGACGATCGAGGCGCTGCGCGATCTGCTGGGCATGGTCGCGGGCGTTGTCGAAGCCGAAGCAGGTCACGCCCCCTTCGGTGGCGATCACATACAGGCGTTGCTCGGGATTCAGGGTGATGTCTCGCATGGGGAACTCTCGAAGTTGGGAGGGCGGACACCGGCCCTGGCGGGACGGGCCCGCGGGCGGTTGGATGGGGTGCCGGTCGCACCAGGCCGCTGGACGTCAGTCCCTGGCCGAGGCACCTCAGCAATCGAACCCGGTGCAGCCGATGGGGCTGCGCCGGGGCTCGGTCTTCGGATCAGCGCCGGCTGACGTGCAGGGCGGGTGCGGGGCCGTCGACGCGAGGTTCCGGGGCGTGCTCGGAGCCGACTTCGGCGCCACTGACCGGCGACGCCGGGGACATGCCGGCCTGGTGCAGGAAGCGGGCGTGCGCGTCGGCGAACTCGGCATCGCCC
>JACPVA010000115.1 GCA_016191995.1 Burkholderiales bacterium
CGCGGCCGGCGTTCCAGCGTGAGCGGCCGCCGTGCCGCGCCCGGCAGGCGTGCTTCGGCCCGCGCCGGGCGGCCGCGTCGCGGCATGGTGGCGCGGCGCGCCCGAGCGCGGTGCAAAGTCACGCCGCCGGCCGGGATCAAATCCGCACGACGCGCGCCCGGGGTTCACCGGGGGTCGCGGTGCGGGGGATCCGTTGCACAATTTCCCACCCTGCAAGGCGCGTCCGCGCGCTGCCCACCGGTTCCATCGTGCCCCTGACGCTCGAGTTCGATGCCGCTGTCGACGCCGGCCGCGCGCGCAGCAACAACGAGGACGCGGTCGCCTTCGACGCCGAGGCCGCGCTCGCGGTGCTGGCCGACGGCATGGGCGGTTACAACGCCGGCGAGGTCGCGAGCCAGATGGCGACCTCGTTCGTCTGCACCGAGCTCGGTCGCTGGCTGCGCGAGGCCGGCGCCGGCGCGACCGACCAGGACGTGCGTCGTGCGATGGACATCTGCGTCGACAACGCCAACCGCGCGATCTTCAACGCCGCCAACTCGAACCCGCAGTACGCCGGCATGGGCACGACGCTGGTGCTCGCGGTCTTCCGCCCGGGCCAGCTGCTGATCGGCCATGTCGGCGACTCGCGCGCCTACCGGCTGCGCGGCGGGCGGCTGCAGCAGCTCACGCGCGACCACTCGCTGCTGCAGGAGCAGATCGACGCCGGGCTGATCACGCCCGAGCAGGCGCTGTTCTCGGCCAACCGCAACCTCGTCACGCGCGCCGTCGGCGTCGAGGATACGGTGCTGCTGGAGACGCACCAGCACGAGTTGCAGCCCGGCGACCGCTACCTGCTGTGCTCCGACGGGCTGTCGGACATGCTCGACGACGACGCGATCGCCCAGCTCTTGCGCGCCCATGAGCCGCTGGCGGCCGCCAGCCGCGCGCTGATCGACGCCGCCAACGACGCCGGCGGCAAGGATAATATTTCCGTCGTGCTGGTCCGCGCGGGCAACGCCGCGGGCACGCCTGCGGGCAAGTCGTGGTGGCCGTTCCGGCGCTGATCGCATCTGCTGCCGCGGGGCGGCGGCGGATGAACTGAGGGAGCAGGTATGGGCAAGCTGGTGGTGTCGCTCGACGGCGTCGTGATCAAGGAAGTCCAGATCACCAAGGACAAGACCACGCTCGGCCGGCGCCCTTACAACGACATCGTGATCGACAACCTGGCCGTCAGCGGCGAGCACGCGGTGCTGCAGATGGTCGGCGCCGACGTCTTCATCGAGGACCTCAACAGCACCAACGGCACCTACATCAACGGCAAGGCGATCAAGAAGCAGCTGCTGGCGCACAACGACACGATCGAGGTCGGCAAGTACAAGATCAAGTACCTCGTCGACGACGGCGCCGACTACGAGAAGACGCTCATCATGCGCCCCGCGGCCGCCGCGCCGCCGCCGAGCGTGCCGATGGGGCTGGGCGGCGCCGGCGTCACGCAGGCCGGCGCGCTGGCCGGCAGCGGCGTGGCGTCGATCAAGGTGCTCAACGGTGCGGCCGCCGGGCGCGAGGTCGCGCTGACCAAGGTCGTCACCACGGTCGGCAAGCCCGGCGTGCAGGTGGCGTCGATCACGCGCCGCCCGGGCGGCTATGCCTTCGCGCATGTCGAGGGCGCGACGCGCCCGAGCGTCAACGGCGTGCCGCTGTCGACCGACTCGATCCCGCTGCGCAACGGCGACGTGATCGAGCTCGCCGGCACGCAGATGCAGTTCATCCATACCTGAGGCCCTCGTGCCCGGCCCGCCCCGCGTGGGGGCGAATCGTCAGGGGGGGGGGCGGCCTGGCGACGATGCGGGTGCTGCGCCGCCTCGGGCGGCTTCGGCCCCCCACGCTGCCGCCCCCGCGCGACGCGCGTGACGCGCGTCACGCGCCCCGCGCGCGCTGCGCCCGAGCGGGCTCGCCCCCCGCGAATGCGGGGTCCACAATGGCCGCGGCCTGACCCACGCCGCCGCCACGCCTCATGCAGATCCGCGTCCTCGGTTGTGCCGGCTCGATCGCCGCCGGCAACCGCACCACCTCGTTCCTGATCGGCAGCGACATCCTCGTCGATGCCGGCACCGGCGTCGGCGACCTGCGGCTCGACGAGATGGCCGCGATCGACCATATCCTGGTCAGCCACTCGCACCTGGACCATGTGCTGGCGATCGGGCTGCTGGCCGACAGCGTGACCCGGCTGCGCCGTGTGGAGGGCCGCCCGCCGGTGCAGGTGCACGCGCTGCCGGCCACGATCGACGCGCTGCGCGCGCATGTCTTCAACGGCGTCATCTGGCCGGACTTCACCCGCCTGCCGAGCATCGACGCGCCGGTGCTGGTATTCCGGCCGATCGCGGTCGGCCAGCAGCTGCGCCTCGCCGATCGTCGGGTCGAGGTGCTGCCGGCGGCGCACACCGTACCCGCCTGCGGCTTCGCCGTCTTCGACGCCCAGGGTGGGGCCTGGGTCTACAGCGGCGACACCGGTCCCAACCCGGCGTTGTGGGAGCGCCTGGCCGGACTGCGCGTGCGCATGCTGGTCATCGAGACCGCCTTCCGCGACGAGGAGCGCGAGCTCGCGCGCGTCAGCCGCCACCTGCACCCGGCGCAGCTGTGCGAGGAGCTTCGCGCGCTCGACCAACCGGCCGAGGTCTACGTCACCCACGTCAAGCCCGGCGAGCTCGACGGCGTGATGGCGCAGATCCACGCCCAGGACGGTGCGCACCGCGTGCACGCGCTGGTGTCGGGGCAGGTGCTGACGCTGGACGAGCGGGGTCAGGTCTGAGCCTGAGGACGAGCGGGGTCTGAAGCCGTAAGCGGGGCGCAGCGCAGGGCGCCGTCTCGTCTTGCGCCGGCGAGAGGGTTCAGGCCAGTCGCAAGCCCACAGCGCCGACGCGGCAGGTCGACCGCCCGGTTCGCCGCGCGGCCGCCGCAGCCGGCGCAGGCGGGCGGCTCTCGGTTTCGGACCTGACCCCAGCTTCAGAGTGGGTCAGCCGGCCGATGGGCGCGCGCATCGACCTGCGCGACAAGGACGCGCTGCACGGAGCGCTGGACGAGTCCGGCGCGTGAGCTTCGCGATCGACGTCAACCTGCTCTTGTACGCTTCCGATGCTGGCGCACCTGGGCACATGCGCGCGGCCGCCTTCCTGCGTGACTGCATCCGTTCGATCCAGGTGTTCTGCCTGGCGTGGCCGACGCTGATGGGTTACCTGCGGATGGCCACGCATCCGCGCATCTTCGATCGGCCGCTGTCGCCCTCCCAGGCGATGGCCAACGTCGAGGCGCTGACCGGGCTGCCGCACTGCCGCGTCATCGGCGAGCTCTACGGCTTCTGGGCCGTATACCGCGAGGTCACGGCCATGGCCCTCTCGCGCGGCAACCTCGTGCCCGACGCCCACCTTGCAGCCATCCTGCGGCAAAACGGCATCGCGACCCTCTACACCGACGACCGCGACTTCCGCAAGTTCGGCCTCCTGGACGTGCGCGACCCTCTGCGAGCGTAATCGGGGCGGCGGCGAGCCGTTGTGCGCCTGGCGCTTGCTCGCTCAGGCGGCGGGCCGGCCGGCCCTCGGCATCGGCCGCCACAGGTCTCGGGGGGTTGGATTGAAGACCTGGCCCTCGAGACCCCTCACCCGCTCACCCGCCCCCGGGCTTCTTGATGATTGCCGCACCCGTGAGCAGCTCCAATTGCGCCTCCAGCCGGATGACGCGGCCGGTGAGGTCTTCGATCTTCTGCTGCTGCGTCTTCATGGCCTCGGCCTGGCGATTCACCCGGTCCTCGAGCTTGATCATGGAGGACAGTGCAGCCCACACCTTGTCGGTCACGCCCATCAGGCGGCCTTTCGCCCAGCCTGCTGCCCGGCCTGGGCTTCCATCGCCGCGATACGTTCGTTGCTGGCAGCGATGAAATTCAGTGCGTCGTCGATGGCGGCGCTTGCACGCTCGGCCGCTGCCTTGGCTGCATCGGCCAACACCGCGAGCTCCGCATCGGACTCGTCGGGCTCGTAGGCAAAGGCGCCTCGCCGCATCAACTCGCTGATGGGCAGGCCGAGCCTCTTGGCCTTAGCCACGATGGCCTTCTTGTCCTGCGCGGCGGCTTGGACGACGATCCTTTCAACAGCCGAGGGCATTTCAGGCTCCATTCCGAAGACGCATCCCGATCGTACATGGACAGGACATGTACGTCGAAGTCGGGACGCCAGGCTGTGCGCGTTGCCGCGGAACGCGTGACCCTCGAGCCGCGACGTGCTGATTCACGGCTACGATCTGGTCGATCACGCGCTGGTGTGGAATGCCGTCGAGCTGAATTCCCCGCAGCCATCGCGCGCCAACGAGCACAGACCCGTCATGCTGGCCATCCGCTTGCCCGAAGCGATCGAAAAGCGCCTTGCCTCCCTGTCCACCGAGACGGGGCGCACCAAGACGGCCTTGGCGCGCGAGGCCATCGTGGAATATATCGACGACCTCGAGGACCTGTACCTCGCCGAGTCGCGAGCCCGGCAGGCGCGCAAGACCATCCCCCTGGAGGAGGTCGAGCGGGAACTGGGCCTTGCGGATTGAGTTCGACCCCGCCGCCCGGGACGACCTGAAGAAGCTCGACCGCCCGGTCCAGCAGCGTCTGCCGGGCTTCCTGCGCCAGCGCGTCGCAGCGCTCGACGATCCGCGCGGCATCGACCACGCCCTGTCGCCCGCACAGCTGGCCGGCTGGGCAGCTTCCGATTTCGGGTCTGACACCCGGCACCGCGCTTGACGCTATACAGACGACGCGTTAATAGTCCACCCGTGGCGATCAAGAGCCTCAAGTGCAAAGACACCAAGGCCTTGTTCGAAGGCCGCCGGATCCGGCGCTGGTCGAATATCGAACGCCCCGCACTTCGCAAGCTCGCGCAACTCGACTGGTCTACGGTTCTCGATGATCCGAAGATCCCGCCCGGGAACAGTCTCGAAGCGTTTAAGAACGATCGCAAGGGTCAGCACAACATCCGCATCGATGCCCGGTGGCGCCTGTGCTTCGTCTGGACTCGCGACGGAGCCACCGACGTCGAGATCGTCGACTATCACTGAAGGAAGTCCCCCATGCGCACCGTCCGGCCTGTCTCTCCCGGAGAAATGCTCGAGGAAGAGTTCTTGAAACCTCTGCGCCTCACGAGGTACCGGCTCGCCAAGGACATCGGCGTGCCGCCGCAACGGATCGGGGACATCGTTGCCGGCAAGCGCGCGATCACCGACCGACCTCAGGCTTTGCCGCTACTTCGGGCTCAGCGACGGCTGGTGGTTGCGTGGGCAGGCGAGCTACGACAGCGCGCTCGCTCGCGAGGCGATGCATGACGAGCTCGCGCGCATCCCTCGCTGCTCGTTGCTTGCCGCATAGCGATCGCAAGGGGCGCCGGTGCCGGTGAAGGCCTTGCGCGCCGCCGATTCGCAGCCTCGGAGCACATTCCGGCGGCGATCGGATACGCCGCCGACCTTGCCCGAGAGCGCATCGTTCCCCTGCCGGCCCAGAGATTGCCCCGGCGTGCGGGCGGACCGGGCCTTCCACCCTGTCCGCGGCCAGGCGCTGCGCGGCGGCGCCGGGCTTCGCGGCGCTATGGCTCGATCCGGAAGCCGACCTTCAGCTTGACCTGGAAGTGCGCGACCTTGCCATCGGCAATCTGGCCGCGCGTCTCGACGACCTCGAACCAGTCGATGTGGCGCAGCGTCGCCGCCGCCTGCGCGATCGCGTTGCGGATCGCGTCGTCGGTGCCGGTGGGCGACGAGCCGACGAGCTCGACCATCTTGTAGACGTGGTTGGCCATGGGGGGCTCCGGTTGGCGGCTCGGCCGCGGGATCGGCAGCGTACACCTTGGTGTGGCGGCGTGGCGCTGGTGGGGGCGCGCGGCGTGGAGCGGCGACGTGATGCGGGCGCATGGGCGGTGCGGTGGGGTGACGCTTTTCGTCAACCATGACGATCCGCGGCGGTCGCGGGCGACGCGGGGCGTCAGCTTGCGGGAGGATTTCACGCCCGGGACCGGGGTGGAGGGCTGGCACGGCGGATGCATGGGGAAGTGCGTCCCTTCCCCCAACCTGCTCACTGCAAGGAGCTGAACATGAAGCGAGTCCAACAGGGTTTCACCCTTATCGAACTGATGATCGTCGTGGCGATCATCGGCATCCTGGCGGCGGTGGCGTTGCCCGCGTATCAGGATTACACGGTGCGGTCGCGGGTTTCGGAGCTGGCGATTCAGGCTTCGGGCATGAAGGCGACCGTGGGCGAGAATATCGCCAACAACGGGGCCATCGGCGCGGGTTCCTGCGCAGGTGTGACCCCCATCACCGTCGCGACCAAGAATACTGCCAGCAGCACCTGCACCGACGCAACGGGTGTCATCGCCGTCACGGGTACCGCCAACGCCAAAGGCGTTGTGCTGACCTACACCCCGCAGCTCAATGCCGACGGCGTGATCGCCTGGACCTGCACGGTGGATGCGGCAGCCAACAACAAGTACGCGCCTGCCGAGTGCCGCATCTAATCGGGACTGGGGGCGAGGTGGCGCATGGGTTCGAGGCTTGAAGCGTAATCCCTGAGAACACCAGGGACTTGGGGGTCAGTCTTTAACCGACACCCCCGGGACTTGAGGGTCAGGTCTTAAATCGAAACCCCTGGGTACGAAGGTCCCAACCCCGACCCTTAGCACCCCTCTCCCCTGCAAAGCGGCCTCCGGGCCGCTTTGTTCATCTGGGGGGACTCGGGTATAGGGTCTTCACCCGACACCCCGATTCGAGGCCCGCCCCCCCTCGCGCTTCACACCGGCTCGCCGACCAGGCTTGCCGCCGGAATC
>JACPVA010000001.1 GCA_016191995.1 Burkholderiales bacterium
CCATCGGCCTCGCGGCCGATGGCTCCTCCTTTACTTACGGTCAAGGGTACCCGCCGTCCTCGGCAGGCCACCGAGTTGGTTTTCGACCGTCGAATACCCGGGCGGTGGCAGGCCAAGGTCGGTGGGCACCCTCCCACGCAAGTAGAGGAGGAGCCGGCGGCGCAAGCCGACGGCGGGGGACATGGAGTGGGAGGGTGCCCGCCGGCCTTGGCACGCGCGGTCGTCGTACGTGGCCAGGGGCAGACAGCGGGCCTGAGCGAAGGACAGCAACGGGCCGGTGGCGGTCGATCGCCGACAAAGCATTCCTTGCGGATCGAATGCGACCGCGTATCAGCCGCGCAGCCGCCGGTGGATGCGCCGCGTCAGCCAGGCCACGCCCCACAGCACGAACGGGATCGACAAGCCCGCGCTCAGCTCGGGGTGCAGCCGCAGCCCGGCCGCCTTCGCGGCCTTGGCGGCGTAGAGCACCAGGCTGACGACGTAGTACGAGATCGCCGCGATCGACAGCCCCTCGACGGTGGCCTGCAGCCGAAGCTGCATCGCCTGCCCGCGCGTGAGCTTTTCCAGCAGCTGGCGGCTGCGTGCCTCGGTGGCGATATCGACCCGCGTTCGCAGCAGCGCGCCGGCGCGCTCGATGCGCTGCGACAGCGAGGCCAGCCGCTGCGCCGTCGACGCGACGGTGGCGATCGCCGGCGACAGCCGGCGCTGCATGAACTCGCCGATCGTCTGCGTGCCCGGGATCGGCAGCTCGCGCAGCTCGGCCAGGCGCTGGGCGACGATCGCCGCATACGCCGCGCTGGCGTCGAAGCGGTAGAGGTGCTCGGCATTCGCGCGCTCGATGCGCGCCGCGAGCGCGACCAGCGTGTCGAGCAGCGCCTCGTCGTCGTCGCGCTTGGCCTCCAGCCGCGCCGTGATGTCGGCCAGTGCGCGCTCGGCCTCGCCGAGCATCGGTGCCAGCGCCTTGGCCACCGGCAGCCCGCGCAGCGCCATCATGCGGTAGGTCTCCAGCTCGAGCAGGCGCTGCGCGATGCGGCCGGCGCGGGTCGGCGTCGTCTCGCGCGGGGCGAACACGAGGATGCGCTCGAATCCGGTCGGCCGCAGCTTGAAGTCGGTCGCCGCGATCGAGTGCCCGCGCCCCATCAGCGACGATGCCACCGGCCGGTCGCCGAACCAGTGGCGCGCGGCGTCGAGCGCAGCCTGCGGGTCGGCGATGTCGGCGGTCAGCATGACCAGCTTGATCGCGGCCAGCGTGCGCCCGGGGATCTGCGCCAGCCAAAGCGGCGGCAGCCCGAGCGACGACAGCAGCTCGGGGTCGCTGGCCGGCGGCGCGACCCCTTCGGGCAGCACCTGCATCAGCGTGTAGCGCGTGAACTCGGTGTGGCGCTCCCAGCGCAGCGTGTGATCCCCCACGCGCAGGCGCAGGAAGTTGTCGCGCAGGTCGGCGATATCCAGACCCTCGTGGCCGGGCAGCCGCTGCAGCTGGGCCAGCTCGGCGGCGCGGTCCACCCCCTCGTGGAGCACCGCGACCTGCACCACCAGCGCCGGCAGGCGGATGCGCGCCGACGGTCGGGCGTGCACCTCGTCGTGCAACGAGGCGCGCAGCGGGTCGTCCGGGGGAAGCGGCGTGGCCATGGCGCGGATTGTCGGCCCTGCGCAGCCGGCGGCAGGACGGCGAAGCGTCCGGGCGGACGCCGCCGCCCGTCCTGCGCATCGGACCCCGGCGGCCGGCCGAAATGACCACGATCTCTAACGAGTATGCCGGCGCGGTGCGCGCGCGGACTCGGCCGCCCGCGCACAATTCGTGCCCGATCGCGACGGCACGACAAGGAGCCACGATGAAGGGCGACGCCAAGGTCCTCGACTATCTCAACGGCCAGCTGAAGAACGAACTGACTGCCATCAACCAGTACTTCCTGCACTACCGGATGCTGAAGAACTGGGGCTTCGGCAAGCTCGCCAAGTTCGAGTACCAGGAGTCGATCGGCGAGATGAAGCACGCCGACATGCTGATGGACCGCATCCTGATGCTCGACGGCCTGCCCAACCTGCAAGACCTCGGCAAGCTGCTGATCGGCGAGTCGGCGGTCGAGGTGCTGCACTGCGACCTGAAGGCCGAGGTCGCCGCGCAGGCCTACGTGAAGGAGGCGATCGCGCATTGCGAGAGCGTGCGCGACTACGTCTCGCGCGATCTGCTGGCCGAGATCCTGGACGACACCGAGGCGCATATCGACCATCTGGAGACCGAGATCGGCCTCGTGGCCAAGGTCGGCGAGGCGAACTGGCTGCAGTCGCAGATGGGCGACGGCAGCTGACCGTCTCGGCGCCCCGTCGACCGTGCCAGCCGCGTGATCGTCTGCCTCTGCCATCGGGTCTCCGACCGCGACATCCAGCGCGAGGTGGGGTCGGGGACGCGCTGCTTCGAGCAGCTGCAGGGCGACACGCGCGTGGCCTCGTCCTGCGGCAAGTGCCTGGACTGCGCGCTCGAGGTCTTCGACGCCGCGCTGAAGGCGCGTGCCGATCGCCAACCCGCCGGCGCGCAGGCGCGGCGAGGCGCTCGCGCATGAGCGACGGGATCGCGCCGGGCCGGCCTTTCGTGCATCGCCCGGTGCGGCGCGCGCGCCCGGCCAGCGGGCGCCGGCCAGGCCGCGCGGCCACCGATCAGCCGCCGATGCCGTAGCGGCGCAGCCGCTGCGCGATCGCCGAATGCGAGCTGCCGAGCCTCTCGGCGAGCTTGCGCGTCGACGGGTAGCGCGGATACAGGCGCTGCAGCAAGGCCTTCTCGTAGCTGGCCACCGCCTCGTCGAGGCTGGCGACCTCCTCGTCGGCGCACGGCCGATCCGCGGCGGCTGCGGCGCCGGCGAGCTCCAACTCGCCGGCGTCGATCACCGCCGCCTCGCTCAGCGTGGCGGCACGGAAGATCACGTTCTGCAGCTGGCGGACGTTGCCGACCCAGGCGTTGGCGAGCAGCGCGGCGCGCGCGCCGGCCGACAGCCGCGCCATCGGCCGGCCGGTCTGCGCGCAGGCACGCTCGAGGAAGACCTCGGCCAGCGCAACGATGTCCTCGGTCCGTTCGCGCAGCGGCGGCAGCTGCAGCTGCAGCACGTCGAGCCGGAATAGCAGGTCCTGGCGGAAGCTGCCCGCGGCGACCATCTGCTCGAGCGCGCGGTGCGTCGCGCTGATGATGCGCACCTCGGCCTTCAGCTCGCGGTCGCCGCCGACGCGGCGGAAGCTGCCGTCGTTCAGGAAACGAAGCAGCTTGGCCTGCAGGTACGGCGACATCTCGCCGACCTCGTCGAGAAAGACCGTGCCGCCGTCGGCGAGCTCGAGCAAGCCCGGCCTGCCGCCGCGCAGCGCGCCGGTGAACGCCCCCGGCGCGTAGCCGAACAGTTCGCTCTCGGCCAGGCTCTCCGGCAGCGCCGCGCAGTTGAGCGCGAAGAACGGCTGGCTGCGCCGCCGGCTGGCGGCGTGGCAGGCATGGGCGACGAGCTCCTTGCCGGTGCCGGTCTCGCCGCGGATCATCAGCGGCGCATCGACCTGCGCCATGCGCGCGGCGCGCGCCTTGAGCGCCCGCATCGCCGCCGAACGGCCGAGGATCGAGTCGAACCCGCCGGCGTCGTAGTTCTGCAGCGCGCTCAGGCGCTCGCCGATGCGATGCGGCGCGTGCAGCGTGACCACGGCACCGGCGACACCGCCGCCCGGCTCGCGCAGCGCGACGCTCTCGCACAGGTAGGGCTGGCCGCCGAGCTGCACCTCGCTGACCGGCGGCCGCTCGCCGCGGCCGACCAGCGCCTCGGCAAGCGCCGCGTCGCCGATCAGCTCGCCCAGGCGCGCGCCGAACAGCTTCGCCTCGGAGCGGCCGCTCGCCGCCGCCGCGGCGGCGTTGGCGACGACGACGACGCCCTCGGCGTCGACCGCGATCACCGGGTCGGCCTGCGCCGCCAGCAGCGCGTCGAGGTAGAGCCGGCGGCGCGCCCCGGGCAGCATGCCGAGCTCGTCGATCGAGAGGACGCCGGCCACCTGGGACAGCTCGCCGCGCAGCGCGTCCAGGCCCGCCGCGTCGAGCGCCGGCGCCTCGATGAAGAGGTGCGGCGGCTCGACCTCGACGGCGGAGACGTTCAGCGCCCGGCCGGCGACCTTGGCCAGGATTTCCTGCGCGATGCCGACCCGGTCGGCGAAGTGGACGTCGATTCGCATCGGGGTGGCTGGTTTTCGTGACACTGTATCGGATTCATGACGATCTGCGCAAGCCATTGATATGAATGACTTTTCTTCCTCGCAGCGACGGCGCGCGAGATCGTGCGGCACGAAATCGATACGGCGGGGCTGCGGGCGGGTTTCGCCCCACGCGCCCAAGTCCTTGATCTGAAAAGAAACGCGCGCGCTGGCACGGCTCCTGCTTATTGCCATGCATCGCGCGTCCTGGCGCGTCCCGATTCGGCTTCAAGGAGAGTTCCCATGCGTGTGATCGTTCTCGGCAGCGGTGTCATCGGCACCTCGGTGGCTTATTACCTCGCCCGCTCGGGGCACGACGTGACGGTCGTCGACCGCCAGCCTGGCCCGGCGCTCGAGACCAGCTATGCCAACGCCGGCGAGGTTTCGCCCGGGTACTCGGCGCCTTGGGCCGGTCCGGGCGTGCCGATCAAGGCGATCAAGTGGCTGCTGATGCGCCACGGGCCGCTCGTCATCAAGCCGATGCTCGATGCGGCGCTGTTGCGCTTCGGCCTGCAGATGCTCGCCAACTGCACCGAGCGCGCGTACGGGATCAACAAGAGCCGCATGGTGCGGCTGGCCGAATACAGCCGCGACTGCCTGCGCGAACTGCGCGACGAGACCGGCATCCGCTACGACGAGCGCAGCCAGGGCACGCTGCAGTTGTTCCGGACCCAGAAGCAGCTCGACGGCGCGGCCAAGGATATCGAGATCCTGAAGTCCCTGGGCGTGCCCTACGAGGTGCTCGACCGCGCGGGCTTCGTCGCGGTCGAGCCCGGGCTCGGCCCGACGCAGCACAAGTTCGTCGGCGCGCTCAGGCTGCCCGGCGACGAGACCGGCGACTGCTTCGTGTTCACGCAGTCGCTGGCGAAGATGGCCGAGCAGCTCGGCGCGCGCTTCCGCTTCGGCGTCGCGATCGAGGGCCTGGACCACGCCGGCGGCCGCATCACCGGCGTGCGCACGGCCGAGGGCCGGCTCGAGGCCGACCAGTATGTCGTCGCGCTCGGCAGCTACTCGACGGCGATGCTCGCGCCGCTGGGCATCCGGCTCCCGGTCTACCCGGTCAAGGGCTTCTCGATCACGCTGCCGATCGTCGATCCGTCCTGCGCGCCCGAGTCGACGATCATGGACGAGACGCACAAGGTCGCGGTGACGCGCCTGGGCGATCGCATCCGCGTCGGCGGCACGGCGCAGCTGTCGGGCTTCGACCTGAGCCTGGCCGATGCGCGCCGGCGCACGCTCGAGCATGTCGTGACCGACCTGTTCCCGCGCGGCGGCGACGTGTCGCGCGCCGAGTTCTGGACCGGCCTCAGGCCGATGACGCCGGACGGCACGCCGATCGTCGGCGGAACGCCGTACGCCAACCTCATGCTGTCGACCGGCCACGGCACGCTCGGCTGGACGATGGCGGCCGGCACCGGCCGCGTCGTCGCCGACCTGATCAGCGGGCGCGAGCCTGGGATCAGCCTCGAAGGCCTGAGCGTCGAGCGCTACGGCCGCCGCGCCGCGCCTGCGGTCCCGGGCGCCCGCCTGCAGCCCGCGCGCGCCTGAAGCTGACGCGCGGCCGCGCATTTCGCGCCGCCGCGCGCCGGCTCGGGACGCGCCTGCCGAGCACGCACGCGGCCGCCATCGTCTGCGGCGCCGCGCGCTTTCTCCTCTCGCCATCCTCTGGCTGCGGCCAGGGGGCGGGCGGTCTTCGTCTTGCCCAACCCACACTGGAGACAACCCTTGGAAACCCTCACCTCGATCGTCACGGCGATCAACGATTTCGTCTGGGGACCGCCGATGCTCGTGCTGATCCTCGGCACCGGTCTGCTGCTGCAGCTGCGGCTGAAGTTCATGCCGATCCTGCGCATCGGCACCGGATTCAGGATGGTCTGGAAGGGCCGGCATCCGGCGGCCGGCAGCGCCGGCGACATCAGCCCCTACGCCGCGCTGATGACCGCGCTGGCCGCGACGGTCGGCATCGGCAATATCGCCGGGGTGGCCACCGCGATCGCGATCGGCGGCCCGGGGGCCCTGTTCTGGATGTGGATGACCGCGCTCGTCGGCATGGCGACCAAGTACGCCGAGGTGCTGCTCGCGGTGCACTACCGCGAGACCGACGACCACGGCGAGCAGGTCGGCGGCCCGATGTACGCGATCAAGAACGGCCTCGCGCGCCACTGGCGCTGGCTCGGCGCGGCGTTCGCGATCTTCGGCGGCATCGCCGGATTCGGCATCGGCAACATGGTGCAGTCCAATTCGATCGCCGACGTGATGCAGGCGAACTTCGGCGTTTCGCCCTGGGTCTCGGGGCTGGTGATGATGGTGCTGACCGGCTTCGTGCTGCTCGGCGGCGTCAAGCGCATCGGTGCGGTGGCCGAGAAGCTGGTGCCGTTCATGTGCGTCGGCTATGTCGTCGTCGCGCTGGCCGTGCTCGGCCTGTACGCCGACCAGATCCCGGCCGCGTTCGGCCTGATCCTGCACCACGCGTTCAACCCGACCGCGGCGACCGGCGGCTTCGTCGGCGCCGGCGTGATGATGGCGCTGCGCTATGGCGTCGCGCGCGGCATCTTCTCGAACGAGGCGGGACTGGGCACGGCGGGCATCGCGCAAGCCGCGGGGCGCACGCGGCACGCCGCCGAATCGGGGCTGATCGGCATGATGGGCACCTTCATCGACACGATCCTCGTCTGCACGATGACCGGGCTGGTGCTGATCGTCACCGGGGCCTGGCAAAGCGGCCTGAAGGGCGCGGTGCTCAGCTCGACGGCGTTCGAGACCGCGCTGCCCGGCTTCGGCGCCAACTTCCTCGCCGTCGCGATCGTGGTGTTCGCGTTCACGACGATCCTCGGCTGGGCCTACTACGGCGAGAAATGCTGGGAGTATCTGGTCGGCACCAGGTCGGAGAAGCCCTACCGGCTGCTGTGGACCACGTTCGTGCTCGTCGGGGCGGTCACGCAACTGGACTTCGTCTGGCTCGTCGCCGACACGCTGAATGCGTTCATGGCCTTCCCGAACCTCGTCTCGCTGCTGCTGCTGTCGCCGGTGGTGGCGCGGGTGACGAAGGACTACTTCGGGCGCCAGGCCGCGCCGCACGCACTGCCGGTCGACGCGGCCGGCCAGGCGCGATGAGCGGCCGCGATGCGCAGACCGCCGGCGCGGTGCTGACGGTCGACCTCGGCGCGATCGTCGCCAACTGGCGGCGGCTGAAGTCGCGTGCCGGCGGCGCCGATTGCGCCGCGGTGCTGAAGGCCGACGCCTACGGGCTCGGTGCCGCGCGCGTCGGCCCGGCGCTGGCGGCAGCCGGCTGCCGCCAGTTCTTCGTCGCGCATCTCGACGAGGCGATCGCGCTCGTGCCGCGGCTGCCGCGCGACGCGACGGTGTCGGTCCTGCACGGGCCGCTGCCGGGCAGCGAGGCCGAGTTCGTCGCGCATGGCGTGCGGCCGGTGCTCAACAGCCGCTCGCAGATCGATGCCTGGCGGGCGCTGGCGCGGCGCCTGGGCCGCAGGCTCGCTGCGGTCGTCCAGGTCGACACCGGCATGGCGCGGCTCGGCCTGGACGCGCGCGAAAGCGATGCGCTCGCCGACGACCCCGGGGCCTGGGCCGGCCTGCGCATCGAGCTCGTGATGAGCCACCTGGCCTGCGCCGACGAGCCGGCGCATCCGGCCAACGCGGCGCAGCTCGAGCGTTTCGTGGCCGCGCGGCGGTCGCTGCCGCAGGCACCGGCGAGCCTGGCCAACTCGGCGGGCATCTTCCTCGGCAGCGACTTCCACTTCGACCTCGTGCGACCGGGTGCGGCGCTGTACGGGCTGGCCCCGGTCGCCGGCGTGCCGAACCCGATGCGGCCGGTGCTGCGCCTGCAGGCGCGTGTGATCCAGCTGCGCGACGTCCCGCCCGACACGCCGGTCGGCTACGGGCATGCGTGGACGAGCCCGCGGCCGTCGCGCATCGCGACTGCGTCGGTGGGTTATGCCGACGGCTGGCTGCGTGGCCTCGGTGGCCGCGCGAGCGTCTGGGCCGGCGCGGTCGAGCTGCCGATCGTCGGCCGCGTGTCGATGGACACGGTCACGATCGATGCGAGCAGGCTGCCGCCCGGGGCGCTGCGCGCGGGCGATGCGGTCGACCTGATCGGGCCACGCTGCGACGTCGATCGGATCGCGGCGCAGGCCGGGACGATCGGCTACGAGATGCTCACGCGCCTCGGCCGCCGCGTCGCGCGCGTCTACCGCGACGGTGCCGACGACGAGCCCGCCTGCGGCGACCGCATGGCCGGGGAGGTTCCGGCGGCGGCGTGATGCGCGGAGTCAGTGCCTGAAGTGCCGCGTCCCGGTGAAGACCATCGCGATGCCGCGCTCGTCGGCCGCCGCGATGACCTCCTCGTCGCGCACCGATCCGCCGGGCTGGATGACGCACTGCGCCCCGGCGTCGGCGACGACGTCCAGCCCGTCGCGGAACGGGAAGAAGGCGTCCGAGGCGACCGCCGAGCCGGCGAGCGACAGCCCGGCATTCGCGGCCTTGATGCCGGCGATGCGCGCGCTGTCGATGCGGCTCATCTGCCCGGCGCCGACCGCGAGCGTCATGCCGGCGCCGCAGAAGACGATCGCATTGCTCTTGACGAACTTGGCGACCTTCCACGCGAACATCAGGTCGTCCATCTGCGCGGCCGTCGGCGCGAGTCGCGTGACCACGCGCAGCTCGGACGGCGCCACATTCTTGCTGTCGGTCGTCTGCAGCAGCACGCCGCCGCCGACGCGCTTGAAGTCCAGCTCGTTCATCTGCGCCGACAGCGGCACCTGCAGCACGCGCACGTTGACCTTGCCGGCGAACACCGCGCGCGCCTCGGGCGTGATCTCGGGGGCGATCAGCACCTCGACGAACTGGCGTGCGACGAGCTCGGCGGCCGCGCCGTCCAGCGCCCGGTTGAAGGCGATGATGCCGCCGAAGGCCGAGGTCGGGTCGGTCTGGAAGGCCTTGGCGTAGGCCTCGGCCGGCGTCGAGGCGACCGCCACGCCGCAGGGGTTGGCGTGCTTGACGATGACGCAGGCGGGAAGATCGCCGCCGAAGCTCTTGACGCATTCCCAGGCCGCGTCGGCGTCGGCGATATTGTTGTACGACAGCGCCTTGCCCTGCAGCTGCGCCCAGCCGGCGAGCGTGCCGGGCGCGGGCCGGGCGTCGCGGTAGAACGCCGCGCGCTGGTGCGGGTTCTCGCCGTAGCGCATGTCCTGCACCTTCTCGATCTGCAGCGTGAAGGTCGACGGGAACTCGTCGCGCTGCGGCACCGCGCCGGGGGCGAACTCCGCCCCCTCGGCCAGTGCGCCGAGGTAGTTCGCGATCATGCCGTCGTAGGCCGCGGTGTGCGCGAACACCTTCCGGGCCAGGCGGAACTTGGTCGCGCGCTCGACGCCGCCGGTCGCGAGTTCGGCCAGCACGCGCGGATAGTCCGCCGGGTCGATGACGACGGCGACGTCGGCCCAGTTCTTGGCCGCCGCGCGCAGCATCGCCGGCCCGCCGACGTCGATATTCTCGATCGCATCCTCGAGCGTGCAGTCGGCGCGCGCGGTGGCCTGCGCGAACGGGTAGAGGTTGACGACCAGCAGGTCGATCGTGCCGATGCCGTGCTCGGCGAGTGCCGCCATGTGCGCCGGCAGGTCGCGCCGCGCCAGCAGCGCGGCGTGGATTCGCGGGTGCAGGGTCTTGACCCGGCCGTCGAGCATCTCCGGGAACCCGGTCAGGTCGGCGACCTCGGTCACCGGCAGCGCGGCCTCGGCGAGCATGCGCGCGGTGCCGCCGGTCGACAGCAGCCGCACGCCTTGCGCGTGCAGGGCGCGCGCGAAGTCGAGCACGCCGGTCTTGTCGGAGACCGAGATCAGGGCGGTCAGCTCAGGCATCGTCAGGGTCCTCGGGTGCGCCGCAGCGTGGCCGGCGCGATGAAGCGGGATCGTCGGGGAAAGCGCACCGGCGGGCGGGCGCGGCGGGATTACTTCAGCAGCTTGTGGTCGGCGAGCTTGCGCCGCAGCGTATTGCGGTTGATGCCCAGCCACTCGGCGGCGCGGCTCTGGTTGCCGCCGGCGCGCGCCATCACGACTTCCAGCATCGGCTTCTCGACCGCGTCGAGGATCATCTCGTGCACGCCGTGCGGCTCCACGCCGCGCAGGTCGTCGAAGTAGGCCTCGAGGCTGGCGCGGATGCAGGCGTCGATCTGCTTGCGGCTCATCGGGGCCCTCAGGCGGCGCGGCGGCCCGGCGTCACCGCCTGCGCGCCGAGCTCGTCGTTGGCCGCCGGCAGCCGCGGCCAGTCCTGCGCCAGGCGGTCGAAGAATCCGGCCACGGCGCGGCGCTGCGCCTCGG
Organism: Burkholderiales bacterium; assembly: GCA_016191995.1. Taxonomy (GTDB): domain Bacteria; phylum Pseudomonadota; class Gammaproteobacteria; order Burkholderiales; family Burkholderiaceae_C; genus Rubrivivax. The sequence continues at coordinate 10,542 of JACPVA010000001.1, forward strand.
CCGACTCGATCGCATTGACCGCGGCGCGCAGCGCTTCGCCGCCGGGCAGCGCGCGCACCGCCCAGCCGATATGCTTGCGCGCGCTGCGCACGCCGGCAGCCTCGCCGTACAGCTGCAGGTGATCGTCCAGGTGCTGCAGCAGCCAGCCGCGCACCTCGTCGGTGGCCGGAGGGGGCAGCCGCGTGCCGGTCGCCAGGTAATGCGCGATCTCGCGAAAGATCCACGGCCGGCCCTGCGCGGCGCGCCCGATCATCAGCGCATCGGCGCCGGTGGCAGCGAGCACCGCGGCCGCCTTCTCGGGCGAGTCGATATCGCCGTTGGCGACCACCGGGATGCGCAGGCGCGACTTGATCTCGGCGATCGTGTCGTACTCGGCCTGCCCGCCGAAGCGCTGCTCGCGCGTGCGGCCGTGCACCGCGATCATCGCCACCCCGGCGGACTCGGCGGCGCGCGCCAGCGCCGGCGCATTGCGATGCGACGCATCCCAGCCGGTGCGCATCTTCAGCGTCACCGGCACCCCGCGCGCGGTGCAGGCGGCGACGACGGCGTCGACGATCGCCAGCGCGAGCCGCTCGTCGCGCATCAGCGCCGACCCGGCCCAGCGGTCGCAGACCTTCTTCGCCGGGCAGCCCATGTTGAGGTCGACGATCTGCGCGCCGCGGTCGGCATGCTCGCGCGCGGCCTCGGCCATCGCCTGCGGCTCGACGCCGGCGATCTGCACCGCGATCGGCCCGGGCTCGCCGGCGTGGTCGCTGCGGCGCGTGGTCTTGGCCGTGCCCCACAGCTGGCGCTGGCTGCTCACCATCTCGCCGACCGCATGACCGGCGCCGAGCCGCCGGCACAGCATGCGGAATGCGCGGTCGCCGACCCCAGCCATCGGGGCGAGGATCAGTCGGTTCGGCAGCGTGAACGGGCCGATCTGCATCGGGTGGGGTGGCGCGGGCCGGCGCGCGCGACAGGCCTCGCGCGCGTGCTGAAAAATGGGGCAGCAGTATAGCCCCGCCCCCCATGCGGTCTTGCCGGCCCCGGCGCCGACCCAGTCCCGAGCAGCCGAGCGGCGCCGCTGCCGATAATCGCCGACCGATGGAGACCTGGCTGCAATCGCTGCTGGCGGCGCTCGCGCTGCCCGAGTACGGGCTGAGCACGGTCTTCGTCGTCTCGCTCGTGTCGGCGACGCTGCTGCCGATGGCCAGCGTGCCGGCGGTCTACGGCCTGGTCAAGCTCAACCCGGAGCTGTTCTGGCCCGCGCTGATCGTCGCCACCGCGGGCAATACGGCCGGCGGCGCGATCACCTACTGGATGGGCTACGGCGCCGAGCGCGCGTACGAGAAGCTCAGCCACCGGCAGGCCGAGGGCCGCGCGCTGGCCTGGCTGCGGCGCTGGGGGCCGCCAGCCTGCCTGCTCGCCTGGCTGCCGGTGGTCGGCGACCCGATCTGCGGCGTCGCCGGCTGGCTGCGGCTGCCGTTCTGGCCCTGTACCGCGTACATGGCGATCGGCAAGTTTCTGCGCTACCTGTTCTATGTCGGCGGGCTATGGTGGGCGGTGCCCGGCGCCTGGACGCCGTGACCGATCGGTCGTGAAGGCGTATCCCCCATCGGGGTGATCCGGCCTGCGCAGTCGCCCCGATTCCCCCCCAAGGCGTGATGCCCGCGCGCGCCGAGGGCCCGGGCCGCTCGGCTACAGTGCCGCGATGCAAACCGAACCGACCCTCGCCACCGCCGAAGACGGCCGCGTCGCGACCCCCGCGTGCGACGCGCTGATCGAGCGCTACGCGCGAATCCACAGGCTGGCCCACCTGGGCGCGATCGCCGGCTGGGACCAGGCCGCGCTGATGCCGCCCAAGGGCAACGAGGCGCGCGCCGCGGCACTGGCGGAGCTCGCCGGGCTGCTGCACCGCATGGCCACCGACCGCGCGCTGGGTGACGAGATCGAGCGCGCCGCGGACGAGCCGCTGGACGCGCTGCAGCGCGCCAACCTGCGCGAGATGCGCCATGCCTGGCTGCGCGAGACCGCGCTGCCGGCGACGCTGGTCGAACGCCAGCGCCTGGCCGCCTCGCGCTGCGAGCATGCGTGGCGCAGGCAGCGGCCGGCGAACGACTGGGCCGGCTTCCTGGAGAACTTCCGCCCCGTGCTGGCGCTGGCGCGCGAGGAGGCGTCGCGGCTGGCGGAGCGCACCGGGCTGGCGCGCTACGACGCGCTGATGGACCGCTACGAGCCGGGCATGACGAGTGCGGTCGTCGACCGCCTGTTCGGCGATATCCGGCACTGGCTGCCGGCCCTGATCCGCGAGGTCGTCGACCGGCAGGCGGCACGCGACGCCGCCGACCCGCCGGCCGACGCGGCGGGCCCGTTCCCGGTCGAGCGCCAGCGCGCGCTGTGCGAGCAGCTGATGCGGCGGCTCGGGTTCGACTTCGAGGCCGGGCGGCTGGATGTCAGCGCGCACCCGTTCTGCGGCGGCGTGCCGGAGGACGTGCGGCTGACGACGCGCTTCGCGCCCGAGGACTTCCTCGGCGCGCTGATGGGCACGGTGCACGAGACCGGGCACGCGCGCTACGAGCAGAGCCTGCCGCGCGCCTGGCTCGGCCAGCCGATCGGGCAGGCGCGCTCGATGGCGATCCACGAAAGCCAGAGCCTGGCGTTCGAGATGCAGCTCGGCGGCCACCCGGGATTCGCGGCGCTGCTCGCGCCGCTGCTGCGCGAGGCCTTCGGCGACCAGCCGGCGTTCGACCCGGTGCGGCTGCACCGGCGCCTGACGCGCGTGCAGCGCGGGCTGATCCGGGTCGACGCCGACGAGGTCACCTACCCGGCGCATATCGTGCTGCGCTACGAGATCGAGCGCGCGCTGATCGAGGGCGAGGCCCAGGCCGAGGACATCCCGGCGCTGTGGGACGCCAAGATGGACGAGCTGCTCGGGCTGGACACGCGCGGCAACTACCGCGACGGCCCGCTGCAGGACGTGCACTGGCCCGAGGGCCTGTTCGGCTATTTCCCCTGCTACACGCTCGGCGCGATGTACGCCGCGCAGTGGTTTGCCGCCATCCGGCGCACGCTGCCCGATCTGGATGCGCGCATCGGGCGCGGCGATCTGGCGCCCGTCTTCGACTGGCTGCGCGAGCAAATCTGGTCGCAGGGCAGCCGCTGGAGCACCGACGAGCTGACGCGGCGTGCCAGCGGCGAGCCGCTGAACCCGGCGCACCTGCGCGCGCACCTCAGGCAGCGCTACCTGGGCTGAAGCAGGCGCGCGCGGCGCGCCAGCGCAGCACGCGCGACGCGTCGCGACCGCGCAGGGCCTTCAGGCCGCCGGCGGCGCGGCGGGGTCGAGTTCGAACGCCGCCGCCGCCTCGGCGTCGGCCGCGGCGGCAAGGCGCATGAACTCGCTGTGGCTGAGGCCGGCCTCCATGACGACGACGGCCTCCGTGGCGCCAGCCGGCGCTTCGCCGCGCGGCGCCGCGGGCCGCGGAGGGTTCGTCGCTTGCGCGGCCTTGGCCGGTTTCGATCCGCCGGGTGTCGCGGCCCCGGCGGCCGCATCCCGGCTCGCGACGGCAACCTTGGGGGCGCTGGCGGCGGCGCGGACCGCGGTTCTGGCCGGGCCGGACCTGGCGCCGGGGACCGCGGCGGCCGGGGCCGCGGCGCCGTCGGGTGGTGTCGGCGTCGCGCAGGCCGGTTGCGGCAGGCCGGCCATCAGGCGGTCGCGCAGCGCGCGCAGCGGCCGGTCGTCTTCGCCCGTCGGCAGGCTGGACAGCTGGGCGCACAGGCGGCTGCGCCAACGCGGCGGCACCTCGTCGAGCGCCGCATCGCCCTTGTGCCGCAGCGCATTCTCCAGCGCCGACAGATGCGGCAGCGCGTCGCGCGCCTGCGGCACACGGTCCAGCAGCGCGCTCAGCGACGACCGCATGGCCTGCGCCGAAGCGCTCGCCGCGGCG
>JACPVA010000036.1 GCA_016191995.1 Burkholderiales bacterium
GTGCAGGCGCAGCGCCAGGTGCAGCAGCGCAACCTCGACGCCGCCGAGGCGACGCTGGCGCGTACGCGGGCCGAGCTGGCGCTGGCGCGCAGCCGCACCGGGCGCGACCGCGGCCTGGCGGCGCAGGGCTTTCTGTCGGAGGCGGCGCTGGACGCCTCGCGCAGCGCGGCCGAGGCGGCGGAGGCGGCCGAGCGTGCCGCGCTGGCCGCGCGCGAGGCGCGCCGCGCCGAGCTCGACGCCTCGGCGCAGGAGCTGCGTGCGGCCGAGGCGGCGCAGTCGTATACGAGGCTGGCGGCGCCGATGGCGGGCATCGTCGTGCAGCGCCGCGCCGAGCCCGGCGCGACCGTGGTGCCGGGCTCGCCGCTGCTCGACATCGTCGACCCGGCGAGCGTCTGGGTCGCGATGCGCGTCGACGAGGCGATGCTCGGACGCGTCGCGCTCGGGCAGCCGGCGCGCATCCGGCTGCGCAGCGGGGTCGAGGCCGCGGGGCGCGTGGCGCGCATCGCGCGCCAGTCGGACGCCTCGACGCGCGAGGTCGACGTCCACGTCGCCTTCGACGCCGTGCCGCCGTCCTTCGTCATCGACGCCGAGGCCGAGGTGCGGGTCGATACCGGTCGTGCGCGCGGCCTGGTCGTGCCGCCGGCGGCCCTGCTGCGCGACCGCGACGGCAGGAGCGGCGTGCTGCGCGTCGAGGACGGGCGCGCGCACTTCGTGCCGGCGCGGCCGGGGGCGGCCGACGCCGGACGCCAGCTCGTCGAGCCCGAGGCCGCCGGGGCGCTGCGCGCCGGCGACCGCGTCGTCGCGCCGACCACCGGCGTGCGCGACGGCATGCGCGTGCGCGACGCCGGCTGAAGCCGCCTGCCGGGGCTGCGCGATGGACCTCGCGGTCAAGGATATCCGCCGCCACCTCGGCAAGTTTCTCGCCACCATCGCCGGCGTGTCGATGCTGCTGGCGATCGTGCTGGTGATGAACGGCATCTTCCGCGGCAATATCGCCGACGGCGTGTGGCTGATCGAGCACACGGCGACCGACCTGTGGGTCGTCGAGCGCGGTCGTGGCGGGCCGTTCAACGAATCCTCGCGCATGCCGGCCGACGCCTGGAAGAGTGTGGCCGCCACGCCCGGCATCGCGCGCGCCAGCCCGTTCGTGCTGTATACCGCGCAGCGCGAGCTCGCCGGGCGCGCCAAGGAGCAGATCTTCACCGTCATCGGCTACGACGTCTTCGGCGGCCTGGGCGGGCCGGGGCGGCTGGTCGAGGGCCGCAAGATCGAGGCCGCGCACTACGAGATCGTCGTCGACGCCAAGCTCGGGCTGGCGCTGGGCGAACGCGTCGAGCTCTCGGGCGATACCTACACCGTGGTCGGCGTGGCCTCGGGCGCGGTCGACGGCTCGGGCAACCCGCTCGTCTACATGGCGCTGGGCGACGCGCAGAAGGTGCAGTTCGAGCAGGACGACCGCGCCGTCGTCGCCGCGCGCGCGGCGACGCTGCGGCGGCTCGATCGCGCCGGCTGGCGCGGCGAGGCGGCGCAGCGGCTGCTGCCGCTGGTCGGCAGTGCGCCGGCGCAGGTCAACGCGGTGCTGGTCGAGCTGGCGCCGGGCGCGGACGGCGCCGCGGTCGCGCAGCATATCCGCGACTGGCTCTACTTCAACGTCTACACGACCGACGAGGAGCGCGCGCTGATGGTCGAGGGCCGGCTGGCGCGCATGAGCGGGGTGCTGGGGCTGTTCCGCAGCCTGCTGGTGCTGGTGTCGATCGTCATCATCGCGCTCATCGTCTACGTGCTGACGATCGAGAAGATCAAGTCGATCGCGACGCTGAAGCTGATCGGCGCGCCGAACCGCGTCATCGTGCGGCTGATCATGGAGCAGTCGCTCGCGCTGACGCTGGCGAGCTTCGGCGGCGCCTGGCTGCTGCGCGAGGCGATCGCGCCGACCTTCCCGCGCACGCTGGAGTTCCTGCCGCAGGAGACCGCGCTGACCTTCGGCGTCATGCTCGCCGGCGGTGTCGTCGCCAGCCTGATGGCGATCTGGCACGCGCTGCGCACGCCGCCGCAGCTCGCGCTCGGGGGATGAAGTGAAGCCCCCACGCTCACTGCGTTCGCTGCCCCCCGAGGGGGCGCTTGCTGCGGACCGGCGAAGCCGGATCCGCGCAAGGGCTTGGTTGGGCCCGTCTCATGCGTCGCGGGTCGCGTGGTCGCGCAATGGATGACTGAAATGGTCGCCGACTCGGGCGCCGCCGACCGGCCTGCCGCCCCGGCCGCCGCGCCGGTGTTGCAGATCGAAAACGTCAGCCAGACCTTCGGCCACGGCGAGCAGGCGGTGCAGGCGCTCAAGCCGACCAGCCTCGCGGTCGATCCCGGCGAGCTCGTCGCGCTGCTGGGGCCCAGCGGATCGGGCAAGAGCACGCTGCTGCTGGCGATCAGCCTGATCCAGCCGCCGACCACCGGCCGCATCCGCATCGGCGGCCAGCTGCTGTACGACGACGGGCCGACCGGCGTCGACGTGCGCGCCTTCCGCCGCCAGCGCATCGGCTTCATCTTCCAGCAGCACAACCTGATCCCGTTCCTGACCGCCGAGGAGAATGTCGCGCTCGTGCTGCACCTCAACGGCGCCGGCCGGCGCGAGGCGCGCCGGCGCGCGCGGGAGCTGCTCGGCTACCTCGAGATCGGGCATCGCGCGCGATCGCTGCCGGCGCAGCTCTCGGGCGGCGAGCAGCAACGCGTGGCGATCGGGCGCGCGCTGGCCAACGAGCCGCTGCTGGTGCTGGCCGACGAGCCGACCGCGGCGCTCGACACCGACCGCGGCAGCAAGGTGATGGCGCTGTTGCGCCGGATCGCGCGCGAGCGCCGCTCGGCGGTCATCACCGTGACCCACGACCACCGGATGATCGAGGGCTTCGATACCGTCTACCACCTGGAAGACGGGCGGCTCGTCGATACCCAGCGGCACGCGGGCGCGGCGCGCTGAGGGGCCGGCGGGCGCCGCCGCGTGCACCGTCGTGTCGCGGCGGCGCGCGCGGCTGGCGCCGACATCGGCGCGCGGCTACCCGAACGCGATCGACGCCGGGTCGATGCGGCCGCGCCAGACCGGCTCCCAGCCGAAGGCCTCGGCGCCCAGACCGCTGCTGCCCTCCGGGTACCAGCCGACCTCGCCCTCCAGCGGCAGCCGCAGGCCGCGGTGCGCGATCCAGCGGCCGAAACGCCCCTCCCAGGCGCGCTGCTGGAAGCCGCCGCCGAAGCGCCCCCAGCGCGCCGGCGTATGGATGCCGGCGACGTTGCCGGCGGCGTCGAAGCGGAATTCGAGCGCGACCGACCGCGCGCCGGTGTCGAGCGTGGCCAGCGCGCGCGACGCGTCGATCGGCGACCAGCGCAGCGCCGGCGATGGCCGCAGCGCCCACGGATACCAGACCGCCTCGGCGAGGAAGCGGTGCAGCGCGCCGGCGTTCATCGGCTCGCCGCCGGCGACCGACGCCAGCCGCAGCGTCGACTGCAGCGCGACGCGGCCGCTGCCGGTGCCGTCGATCAGCGAATCGGTGACGCGCAGGTGCAGCCCCGGCGCGATCGCGACCCGCGCATCCCACACGAAGTCGAGCGTCGCCGGCGCGACCGTGTGCGTCGCCCGAAAGGGCATCCAGCGCGCGAGGTCGACGCCGGCGCGCAGCTCGCCGGACTGCTCGTAGCGCACGCGCAGCGGCGCGACGGCCGCCGGCGGCAGCGCGCGCGCGAGCCAGCGCTGCACCGGTGCCGGCAGCGCCTGCAGCGCCGCCACGCCGGGAGGCCCGGGGATCGCGCCGGCGCGAGCGCGCGCGTCGAGGCGGGACAACGCGCGCTGGCGGCGCAGCGACTCGTGCAGCCGCGCCGCCGCGAGCACCGTGCCCAGCGCCGCGGCGGCGCCAAGGGCCGCGTGGGCGCTCAGCACGGCGACCGGTGCGGCAGGCTCTCAGGCCGGCTTCGCGCCGCCGGGCTTGCCCAGCACATAGCGCAGGCACTCGCCGACGCCGGCCGGCGACAGCTTCTCACCCGGCCGCGGCGCCAGCCGCAGCACGACGGCGTCGCCGTCGCGCTCGCACGCGCACGAGTCGATGCGTGCGCACTCGCCGCTCGGGCAAGACCACAGGCTCTCGCGCCGGCAGGCGCTGACGGTCTGCTCGAATTGCTGCGCCTCGCGCGCCGCGCCCTCGATGCGCACCCGCAACCCGGTGCCGTCGCGTTCGATCTTCAGGCTGTCCATCGCATGCTCCCCGCCGCGGCGCGCGGCGCGCGACGCGCGGCGGTCCGGCTTGCGCCCGCCTGCCGCGCCACGTCGTGCGCAGGCACTGTAGTGCGCAGCAGGGCGCTGTCAATCCCGAGTTCCATGCCGAGTTCGATCCCGAGGTGCATCGCTCGCGCCGGCAGCGCGGCACACGCGGATCCAGCGACGCGCCGGCGCATGCGCGGGTCCGGCGGCGGCGCGGCTCATCGCGTCGCCGCGTACAGGCAGGTATCGCGCAAGGTCCCGTCGGGGTCGGCGCGCTCGTGTGCCATGATGCCCTCGAGCCGCAACCCCGCACGCTCGGCGACGCGCCGGCTGGCGCTGTTCGCGGCGTCGCTCAGGCAGGCGACGCGGCGCATGCCGAGCGCGTCGAAGGCCCAGTCGACGACCGCGCGTGTGGCCTCGGCCGTCAGGCCGCGGCCCTGCAGTCGCCGGCGGCACCAGTAGCCGACCTCGGCCCTGGGCACGCTCCAGACCAGATCGTGCAGCCCGTTGGCACCGACCAGATCGCCGCCGTCCTTCAGGAAGACGAGCAGCGGCAGCGACTTGCGCGCCAGAAAATCCGCCTGCCCCTGGCGGCAGAAGACCTCCGATGCATCGACCGAGGGCTCGGCCATCGCCCAGGGCAGCGAGGCCGGCCAGGCGCGCAGCTCGGCCAGGGTCTCGACCACCGCCTCGTGCACCTGCGCACCGTCGCCCGGCCGCGGGCAGCGCAGGATCAGGCGCGGCGATTCGAACCGGTCGGGAATGGCGCGCAGGATCGCTTGCATCCGCGCATGGTAGGGGCTGCGGCTGGCGCCCCGCCGCCCGTCAATGCCGGCGCAGGATCGCGAACGCGAAGTCGCGCCCGTGGCCCTGCACCAGCGCGAGGTGGATCCAGGTCATGGCGAAGGGCTCGAGGTAGCGCGCCGCCGCCAGCGGCCCCATGTCGACGGCGTCGAAGCCGATCCTCGTCGCCAGCGCGATCACACGCGCGCGGGCGTCGGCATCGTCGCCGCATACCGGCATGCACGGCGCGCCGCCGGGGTAGGCGGCGTCGGCCATATTCTCGGCCCCGGTCGTGTTGAAGGCCTTGACGACGCGCGCGCCCTGCGCCAGCCGCGCGATCTCCTCCGCGCCCGAGGTCGTCGTGCCGATCGACAGCCCGGCCAACCCCGGCGCCAGCGGGTTGGTGGCGTCGACCAGGATCCGGCCGCCCCAATCGGCGACGCTGCGCGCGATCGACGCCGTGGCCGCATACGGCACGGCGAGGATCACGAGCTCGGCGGCGCCGATCGCGTCGGCTGTCGCCGTGACACGGGCGCGCGGCCCGAGCGCGGCGACCGCGCCGGCGTACTTGGCGGGGTCGGGAACGCCGAGGACGACGTCCTCGCCGCGCTGCGTGAAGGCGCGCGCCAGCGCCATGCCGACGTTGCCGGCGCCGATGATCGCGATGCTCATCTCATGTCCTCCTGTCTTTCGGCCGGGAGCGGGCTGCGGGGTCCGCTGGTGGCTGCGGCGCAGGCCGGCGCGCCGGCAATGGCCGGCTCGGGGTGCGCCGGGCGCGCCTCGCACGCGCTCAGAGCCAGCGGTCGCGGTACTCGTGCGCGAACGCGGCGAAGCGCGTCGGTGCGCGCCCGATCAGGCGCTGCAGGTCGGGCCAGACCGCGGCCGCACCGCCGGCTGCGATGACGCGGTTCAGGCTCGACATCGCCTGCACCATCGGCTCGGGCATCCCGGCCTGGCGCATCCCCGCGGCGTCGCGCAGCAGGTCCTGCACGAGCGCGCGGCCGATCTGGCCGGTCGCGCCGGTGACGAGCACGCGTGGGGTCATCGCAGCTCCTCGATGCAAGCAATCACCGCCCGAGCGCCTCGACGACCAGGCGCGCGGTCTCCTCGCCGGAGAAGTTCTGCTGCCCGGTGACGAGGTTGCCGTCGCGCACCGCGAAGCCGCGCCATAGCCCGGCCTGGACGTAGTTGGCGCCGATCTCGCGCATGCGGTCCTCGATCCGCCACGGCATGACATGCTTGTCGCGCGGCAACATGCCGTAGCTCCACACCGCCTGGTCGGCGAAGTCCTCCTCGACATTGGCGAACCCGGTCACGGTCCGGCCCTTGGCGAGGACTTCGCCGTCGCTGCCCCTGGCCCAGGCCAGCACCGCGACGCCATGGCACAGCGCGGCGGCGACCTTGCCGGCTTCGAGGAACTCGGCGAACTTGCGGTGCAGGTCGACCGCCCGCTCGAAGCCGAACATCGGCGCCTGCCCGCCAGCGACGACGATGGCGCCGAACGTGGCGATCTCGATCTCGGAGACCGGCCGCGTCTGCTCGACCTTGGCGCGCAGCTCGGCCGTGTGGATGAAACCCTGGCTGATCAGGTCGCTCCGGCTGTAGCCGCTGGCGTCGTTCGGGTCGCTCATCGCGTCGGCCTCGCACCGGCCGCCGGCCGGGCTGAAGACCTCGACCTCGTAGCCGGCCTCGCTGAAAACATGCCAGGGGTGGGTCAGCTCGCTCCACCAGAAGCCGACCGGCCAGCCGGTGGTCGTCGAGACCGCAGCGTTGGCGATCACGATGGCGACGCGCTTGCGCGACCGCGGGTTCAGGACGTTGGGGTTCTTCAGGCTCATGACCGGGTTTGCGCTGGCTGTCGATTCGATGCGCCGGAGTCTGAATCGTGTCGCCGTGAAGATAAATACCGCAGAATGCGAAGCACTGTTTCCGATTCAGGTAACAATGGACCTCGCTTCGCTGCAGACCTATGTCAAGGTCGTCCAGACCGGCAGCTTCACGCGTGCGGCCGAGGCGCTGGCGACGCGCAAGGCGCATGTCTCGCGCGTCGTCAGCCGGCTCGAACATTCGCTCGGCGTTCGGCTGCTGGAGCGCAGCACGCGCGCGCTGTCGCTGACCGAGGTCGGGCGCGAGCTGTTCGAGCGCGCGGTCGGCATCCTGGCCGCGGTCGACGATGCCGAGCGCGCGATGCAGCGCTCGCTCGGCGAGCCGCGCGGCACGCTCAGGCTGAGCTGCGGGGTCGAGTTCGGCATGCTCGCGGTCAGCGGCTGGATCGACCGCTATCTGCGCGAGCACCCGCAGGTTCGAGTCGATGCCGACTTCAGCGCCCGCGTGGTCGACATCGTGCACGAGGGCTTCGACCTCGCGATCCGCGTCGGTCCGCTGGCGGACTCGGCGCTGGCGGCGCGGCGGCTGGGCACGATCGACTATGCGCTGTATGCGGCGCCGTCCTACCTCGCGCGGCGCGGCGCGCCGGACGACCCGGCCGCGCTCGCCGGCCTGGAGGTGCTGCACTTCGCCGGCGCCGGCCGCCAGCCAGCTTGGACACTTTGCCACAGTGAGCGTTCGCTTCGCATCGAGCTGCAGCCGCGGCTGGTCGCCAACAACAGCTTCGCGGTGCGCGACGCGGCGGTCGCCGGCCTGGGGATCGCGCCGCTGCCGCGGCTGCTCGGCGAGCCCGAGCAGCGCGCCGGGCGGCTCGCCGTCGTGCTGCCGGGGTGGGCGCCGCCGCCGGTGCCGGTGCACGCGGTCTTCGCCAGCGCGCGCTACCTGACGCCGAAGGTGCGTGCCTTCATCGACCTGGCCGCGCGTGCCTTTGGCGAGGTCGACGGCAGCGGGCGCCGAGAGGCACTCCCGTCATGATCCGCGGCCTCGCGCGGCCTGCATCGCCGGAGTCGGCGGCCCCGCTCGCGGATGGCCCGGATCTCGGCATGCCGGCCGCCCGGCGCGATGCGTGGCGTCGCCTAGAATGCGAATGCATTCGCAATAAGAGCGCCTTGGCGCGCGCATCGGGCGCAGCGGCGGGCGGCCGTTCGGCCAGCGGTCGAACCGGCCTGCCCGCGCCGTCATCTGCAGCGCACCAAGCTCGTCTTCCCGATCGGCCTGCAAGGACAAGCGATGAGCTTCCGCATCGATCGACGGGCGCTGGGCATCGCGGCGCTGCTGCTCGCGGCCTGCGGCGCGGCGCTGGCCGGCAAGGCGCATCGGCATGGCGCCGCCGCGATGGACCTCGCGCTCGAAGGCGGCACGCTGACGATCGCCGTCGAGATGCCGCTGGACAGCCTGGTCGGATTCGAGCGCGCACCGCGCAGCGAGGCCGAGCGCCGGGCCGCCGACGCCGCGCTAGTGCGCCTGCGCGACGGCGCCGCGCTGTTCCGCCTCGACGCCGCGGCCGAGTGCAAGCTGGTCGGCGCCAGCGTGCAGGCGCCGGTGCTGGAGCGCCAACCCGCGGGCGCCGGCGCCGCCCCCGGCGCGGCCGCGAGCGACGCGCACGCCGACCTGGAGGCGAGCTACGTCTTCGCCTGCGCGCAGCCCGCACGGCTCGCGACGCTGGAGGCGATGCTGTTCGACGCCTTCCCGCGCCTCGAGCGCATCGAGGTCCAGGCCGTGCTGCCGCAGGGCCAGCGCAAGGCGGTGCTCGGGCGCAAGGCGCGCGTGCTGCGGCTGTCGAGCTGACAGCTCCTGCAGGCATGGATGAGAGCACGCGCGTGGGCCCGATCCTGCAGATGCAGGCGCTGCGCTTCCGCTACCCGGGCGCGGCCCGCGATACGCTGGACCTGGACCAGCTCGCGCTCGGGCCGGGGCAGCGGCTGCTGGTGCGTGGCGACAGCGGTTGCGGCAAGAGCACGCTGCTGGCGCTGGCCGCCGGCGTGCTGCTGGCCGGGCATGGCGCGGTGCGGCTGCTCGGGCAGGACTGGCGCGCGCTGCCGGCCGGCGCGCGCGATGCGCGGCGCGTCGACCATGTCGGCTACATCTTCCAGCAGTTCAACCTGTTGCCCTACCTGAGCGCGCTGGACAACGTGCTGCTGCCTTGCCGTTTCTCGGCGCGCCGCGCCGGGCGTGCACGCGCCGCGCACGGCAGTGCGCGCGCCGCCGCGCAGGCGCTGCTGGCGGCGCTCGGGCTGGGCGAGTCGCTGTGGCGGCGCGCTTCGGCCGAGCTGTCGGTCGGCCAGCAGCAGCGGGTGGCGGCGGCGCGCGCGCTCGTCGGCCAGCCCGAGCTCGTGATCGCCGACGAGCCGACCTCGGCCCTGGACGAGGACCGGCGCGATGCCTTCATGCGGCTGCTGGTCGCGCAGTGCGAGCGCAGCCGCAGCGCGCTGCTGTTCGTCAGCCACGACTCGCGGCTGGCGCGCCACTTCGAGCTGCTCGTCGACCTGCCGCGTCTCAACCGCGCGCCGCCCGACGCGGCCGAGGCCGCAGCGTGACGGCCGCGCGCGCCATGCTCGCGGTCGCCTGGCGCAGCGCCTGGCACCGGCGCTTCGGGCTCGCGCTGGTCGTGCTGTCGATCGCCCTGGCGGCCTTCCTGCTGCTCGCGGTCGAGCGCGTGCGCCACGATGTGCGGGCCAACTTCGCCAGCGCCGTCTCCGGCACCGACCTGATCGTCGGCGCGCGCACCGGCAGCGTGCAGCTGCTGCTGTATGCGGTCTTCCGCATCGGGCAGGCGACGAACAGTATCCGCTACGCGAGCGTGCAGGCGCTGCAGCGCGACCCGGCGGTGGCCTGGGTCGTGCCGCTGTCGCTCGGCGACTCGCACCGCGGATTCCCGGTGGTGGCGACCTCGGCGGCCTACTTCGAGCACTTCCGCTACCGCGACGGGCGGCCGCTGCGGATCGAGCAGGGGCGCGCCTTCGAGCAGGTGTTCGACGCCGTGCTCGGCGCCGAGGTGGCCGAGCGGCTCGGCTATCGGCTCGGGCAACAGCTGGTGCTGCGCCACGGCGGCGGCGAGATCGAGACCGCCGACCACGCCGACAAGCCCTTCACCGTGGCCGGCATCCTCGCGCCCACCGGCACGCCGGTCGACCGTTCGCTGCACATCTGCCTGGCCGGGATGGAGGCGATCCACCTGGACTGGATGGCCGGCGTCCCACTGCCGGGGCTGGCCGTGCCGGCCGACCAGGTGCAGCGCCACGACCTGACCCCGAGGGCGGTCACCGCGGCGCTGGTCGGGCTGAAGTCGCGCGCCGCCGTGTTCGCGGTGCAGCGGCGGGTGGCGGACTTCGACGCCGAGCCGCTGATGGCGGTGCTGCCCGGCGTCGCGCTGGACGAGCTGTGGGACGCGGTCGGTGCCGCCGAGCGCAGCCTGCTGCTGATGAGCGGTCTGGTCGGCATCGTCAGCCTGGCCGGGCTGGTGGCGGTGGTCGTCACCGCGCTCGAGCAGCGGCGGCGCGAGCTGGCCGTGCTGCGGTCGATCGGCGCCGGGCCGGCTCGCCTCTTCGTGCTGCTGGGCCTGGAGGGCGCGCTGCTGAGCGCCTGCGGCGCGCTGCTCGGTCTGGCAGCATGGGCGATCATGCTGGCGCTGGGCGCGCCCTGGGTCCAGAGGCAGTATGGCGTCGCGCTCAGCCTGGGCCTGCCGCGGGCCGGCGAGTGGCTGCTGCTGGCGGCGGTGGTGCTGGCGGGGACGCTCGCCGCCTTGCTGCCGGGCTGGCGCGCCTACCGGCTGTCGCTGGCCGACGGGCTTTCTCCGCGGGGGGTTTGATGCGATCGAGGCAGGACAGGGGCCGGTGGCGGGCCCGGGCGATGGTCACGATGATGCTGGCCTGGGCGCTGGCCTGGGCGCCGGCCTGGACGCCGGGCGCGGGCGTCGCGCTGGCGCAGCGGCCCGCGGCGCCGGACGCGGCAGCGAAAGGGCCGGGCGGGCCGCCGGGGCCGGCGCGCACCGCGACCTGGGAGGAGCTGGTCCCGCCCGACTGGGACCCGTTCGCGCGCTTTCGCGGGCGCGACCTGGCGACGATCCGCGAGGGCAGCGCCGACGAGCAGGAGCTGATGCGCGTGATGCGCGAGGCCTGGGACAAGGCGCCGACGCGCAGCGACCTCGACGGCGCGCGCATCCGGCTGCCGGGTTATGTGGTGCCGCTGGATGCGGTGGACGGCGGGCGGCTGAGCCAGTTCCTGCTCGTGCCGTATTTCGGCGCCTGCATCCACAGCCCGCCGCCGCCGGCGAACCAGATCGTGCACGTGAGGCTGAAGACGCCCGCGACCTGGCGCTCGATGGACGCGGTCTGGGTGTCGGGCACGCTCGCGACGACGCGCCAGGACTCGGCGATGGGCGTCAGCGCGTATGCGCTGACGGCCGACTCGGTGCAGGCCTACCGGCCTGAGCGGCGCTGAGTCCGCGGGCCGAGCCTAGACCAGCCACTGCGGGCGCCACATGAGCACCGCGCCGAGCGCGAGCATGACCACGCCGCTCGCACCCTTGAGCACACGGCCGGCGCGCTCGGTCAGCTTGCCGCGCCCGAGCGCCAGCACCGCGGTGCCGACCATCAGCGCGTCGTCGGCCATGTAGGCCAGGATGTAGAGCAACAGCCAGCCGTAGCGGGCCGCCGGGCCCACGCCCTGCTGCGCGAGCACCGCCGTATACAGCGCCGGCAGCCCGGCGGTGCAAAGCAGCTCGACCGTATTGACGACCAGCGCCAGCGCGGCGACGCCGGCCAGCATCGTCGCCAGCCCCGGCGCGTGCACGGCGCGGTGCATGCGCGCGACCAGCGACGGCCGCGCCGAGGCGGGGATGCGCAGCGAGGGCCCGTGATCGGGCACGAAGGCATCCTTGGCGTTGATCGCGCCGATCGCCAGCGCGAGCGCGGCCAGCGTCCAGCGCAGCGCATCCGACCAGCCGACGAGCAGGAAGACATTCAGCCACGCGGCCATGAACGCGTAATAGACCGCGCCGCTGGCGAGCACGAAGCTGCCGGCCACGAGCACGATGCGGCGCCGGTCCTGCAGCCGCACCAGCAGCGACAGCAGGAACAGCAGCACCCACATCGCGCAGGGGTTGAAGCCGTCGAGCAGGCCGATGGCGAGCGTGAACAGCGGCAACCCGAGCGTCGCGGCGCTGAGCGTGCCGAACCAGCGCGTGCGGATCTCGCCCGGCGCGCGGCTGGCGTCGGCGCTGGCGCTGGTGCCGGCATGCGCGCTGGCAGCGCCGGCGGGTCCGGCAGCCGCGTCTTTGTCGCGTCCGGGCTCGCGGATGCCGGCCGCATCGAGCATCGCCTCGATCGAGCGCCCGCTGTGCTGCGCGTCGTCGAACCCGATCCACAGCGCCGGCCCGAGGACGAAGGTCGGCACCCCCGGCGGCCACTGGCCGGCGTCGGCGAAGACTTGCTCCAGCGCGCGCGCCGCCTGCGCGTCGCGCGCGACGTCGCGCCACTCGATTCGAAGCGCGGGGCGCTGGAGCTGCAGCAGCGCGAGGTAGGCCTTGGCGTCGGCGCAGTGCGGGCAGCCGTCGCGGGCATAGACGACCAGCGACGGTGCGCGCAGCGCGCTGGCGCGCGGGCTGGTGGCCGGCGTGCTGGCCGTGGCGGCGACCGGGGTGGCGGTGCTGGTGGCGGCCCGTGACTGCTGCGGCCGCGCGCCGTCGCCCGCGTCGACCGCCGCCGCGGCGGGTCCGGCCAGCGCCAGCGCCGCGGCGAGCCAGGCCGGCGCAACCAGCCGGGCCAGCCAGGCCAGCCGACGCCCGAGAAGCGTGCCGATCAACGCCATGTCCTGGCGCGCACCCGCGTGTTCGACATGGCCGGATTGTCCGGGCAACCCCACTGCGTCACACCGGCCGGGCGGCCCGAGGCGACGGGCCGATCGCACGGCCGATCGTCTCCCGACACCTTCGAGGTCAAGCGCGAAGCCTGGTCCTGGACGAAGTCGGGTCGGGTTGGCGAATGAGCTGCCGTTCATCGTTGGGCCGTGGAATCGATTGCCGCCGATGTTCCATCGATCGGGACTTGCAGATGAATGAAAAAACATCGAGACTTGACGCTTGGATTCAACTATGGCCACCGTGTCATTCAAAGTCCTGCTCGCGAGCTTGCCGCGCGGCGAGCCGCTGAGCACCGCCGCCCTGCACGCGCGTGGACTCAGCGCCTTCCGCGCCTCGGCATTGGCCCGCAGCGGCTGGCTGGTGCACCTCGCGCGCGGTGTCTACATGCTGCCCGGTGACACGCTCACGCGCGACGGCAGCCTGGCCTTCCTCTCGCAGCAGATGCACGGGCTGCACGTTGGCAGCAAGACGGCCCTTGCCTGGCGGGGCGTGCGGCAGACCATCGCGTTTCGCGAACACTTGAGCCTGTGGGGCCATGCGCCGCGGCGCCTGCCGGAATGGTTCACGCAACGCTTTCCGGCCCGCTACCAGGCCACGCAGCTCTTCGACGACGCGTTGCCGAAGGCCTTCGGCCTGCAGCCGCTGCCGGCGGGTGACCCGCGCGTCCTGGTGTCCGTGCCCGAGCGGGCGATGCTCGAACTGCTCAGCGACGTCGGCAAGGTTCAGTCCCTGGCGGAGGCGCGTGACCTGGTCGAGAACCTGTCCGGCCTGCGCGAGAGCGTGCTCGACGAGCTGCTCGGGCACACGACGCGCATCAAGGTCGTGCGCATGGCAGCCACCCTCGCCAGCGGCATGAAGCTGCCCTGGGCCGCGCTCGCAAGCAGACACGACGAGCGCATCGGGGGCGGTGCGCGGTGGGTCGCCGTCGGCCGGACCGGCGAGCGCCTGGACCTGCGGCGACGATGAATCCGAACTACGTCGATACCGTTCGCCTCTTGCTGGCCATCGCGCCGGAGGTCTTCGCCTCGGGCGGGTTCGCGATGAAGGGCGGCAGCGCGCTGAACCTGTTCGTGCAGGACATGCCGCGCTTGTCGGTCGACATCGATGTGGTGTTCGTCGACCATCGTCCGGAACGCCCCGCGGCCCTCCGAGCAATCACCCGGGAACTGGTGCGCGTGCAGTCCGTACTTTCCGGCAAGGGCTACCGGGCCCACCTGCCGACCAGCGCCGAAGGGACGGACGTCAAGCTCGTCGTCAGCAACGAGGGGAGCCAGGTCAAGGTCGAGGTCAACGTCGTCTTTCGTGGCACCGTGCTGCCGGCCGAATCGCGTCCGCTCGTCGCCACGGCGCAGGAGCTGTTCACCACGGACCTCGCGGTGCCCGTGCTCGATACGGCCGAGCTCTATGGCAGCAAGCTCGTCGCGGCCATGGACCGGCAGCACCCGCGCGACATCTTCGACGTGATGCACATGCTCGATCGCTTCGGCTGGCAGGGGTCCATCGTCGATTGCTTCGTCGCCTATCTGGCAGGCCACAGCCGGCCCGTGCACGAACTGCTGTTCCCGACGGCCAAACCGCTGGAGCCCGCGTTCACGAACGAGTTTGCAGGCATGACCCGGGACGCGATCGACCTGGACACACTCGTACGCTTTCAGGCACGACTGCTCGAGGAGTTGCCTCGGCAGCTGACGGCAGCCCACCGTGAGTTCCTGCTGACGCTGGTCCAGGGCAGTCCGGCCTGGGAACGGATGCCGATGCAGCATCTGAAGGAACTGCCGGCGCTCCAATGGAAGCTGGTGAACCTCGCCCGGCTCGAGAGGCGCAGCGCCGCCCGGTTCGCAGCGCAACGATTGCTGCTCGCAATGCGCTTCGACGAGACGCCGAGCCTGCCAGCGACGATCGACAGCCCAACCGGCGGGCGTCCGTGACGCTGGCCTGCACGAACGATCGCCGCTTGCCGCCGGCCGGCACTCGGGTGCGAGGTCGGATCGAGAACCGCGTCCTGATTCGCGCCGGAGACCGTACAGGATCCGAAGCCGTTTCCTGGCCCGGCCAAGGCAATGGGCGAGCGCAGACCGATCCTGGATGCACCGCGCGGGAGCCGCCTGTTGCCGGGAGATCCTTTCCGGAGGGATCGAGTCCCGCCATCTCCGGCTTGCGCGTCGCTCACCCGTTCAAGGGGCCGTTGACATGTCACCATCGGGTGACTATCATCACGTCACCGTCAAGTGACAAGGACTCGTCATGGACCGTCGTTCCTTCATCCGTCTCGTCGGCGGCGGCGTGATCGTCGCCGCCGGCGCCTCGGGCGCCGGCTGCTCGTCGGGGGTGCCGCCCGAGGCGGTGGCCGCGTGGAGCGGCCCCGGTGCCGAGCCCGACCTGCGCCGCTGGGTGCTCGGGCACGCGATCCTCGCGCCGCATTCGCACAACCTTCAGTCGTGGCTGGTCGACTTGCGCACGCCGGGCGAGATCGTGCTGCGCTGCGACCGCCAGCGCCTGCTGCCCGAGACCGACCCGTTCTCGCGCCAGATCGTGATGAGCCAGGGCACCTTCCTCGAGCTGCTCGACCTCGCGGCGCGCGAGCGCGGCCACCGCGCCGAGATCACGCTGTTCCCCGAAGGCGTATTCGGCCCCGAGCAGGTCGACGACCGTCCCGTCGCGCGCATCCGCCTCGTCCCCGATGCCGCGGCGGCGAAGGACCCGCTGTTCGCGCAGATCCTGCGCCGCCACACCAACCGCAACGCCTACGACCCGAAGCGCGCGGTGCCGGCGGTCGCCTGGCAGGCGATGGCCGCGGCGGCGCAGCCGCATCCGCTGCGCTTCGGCTTCGTCGGCGCCGACGATGCCGCCGCGATCGAGCGCCACCGCCGCATCGCGAGCGAGGCCTGGCGCATCGAGCTCGTCACGCCGCGCACCATCCTCGAGTCCTACCGGTGGCTGCGCATCGGTGCCAGCGAGATCGCCGCCCACCGCGACGGCTTGTCGATCACCAGCCCGATGCTCGTCGCGCTCGACCGCCTGGGGCTGTTCGACCGCACGCAGGCGCCGGCGCCCGACGCGACCGCGACGACGTCGCAGCTGAAGGACTTCGACTCGAAGATCGCGACCAGCCTCGGTTTTCTGTGGATGACCAGCGACGGCAACGAGCGGACGACGCAGATCGCCGCCGGCCGCGCCTACGCCCGCGTGCAGCTCGCCGCCACCGCCCACGGTGTCGTGATGCAGCCCTTGCAGCAGGCGCTGCAGGAGTACCCCGAGCAGGCGCAGCCTTATGCCGAGATCCATGCCCTCGTCGGCGCCGAGCGCCCGGCGCAGACGGTGCAGATGTGGGCCCGCGTGGGCTTTGCCGAACCGGTCGGCCCGGCGCCGCGCCGCGGGGTCGATGCGCACATCGTCGCCGGCTGACGGTAACCGGGGGGGTGATCGTGTGGGACGTCATCGTCGTCGGCGCTGGCATCAGCGGGCTCACGGCCGCCGCGGCACTCGCGCGCCGCGGCAGTCGCGTGCTCGTGCTCGAGCAGCACACGATCGCCGGTGGCCTGACCCAGACGTTTCGCCGCCAGGACTGGGTGTTCGCCACCGGCGTGCACTACCTCACCGGCGTCGGCGACGAGCCGGGGCCGGCCGGCGGCTTCGGCCGCCTGCTGGCGTGGATGACCGACGGCGCACTGCAGTTCGCCTCGTGCGGCAATCCGTACGACATCGTGCGCCAGCCGGGATTCGAGTTCGGCATCGAGCATCCGCAGGCGGCCTACCGCGCGGCATTGCTGGCGCGCTTTCCTGATCAGCATCGGGCCATCGAGCGCTGGTTCGACGACGTGGCCGCGGCGCGCCAGGCCGCGTTCACGCTGATGGCCGCGCGCGGCATGCCCGAGTGGCTCGCCCGAGGACTGCGCTGGTGGCGCGGCGCCGAACTGCGGCAGTGGCGCGAGCGCATGCTGGCGCAGCGTCTGGCCGAAATCGAAGATGCGCGGCTGCGCGCCGTCCTCGGCGCGCGCTGGGCCAACTACGGCGCGCCGCCCGAGGTCGCGCCCTTCGTCGAACACGCACTTGTCACCGGGTCGTACGACCACGGCGCGTACTACCCGATCGGCGGGCCGGCGCGTTTCGCCGAGGCGCTGCGCTCGCCGATCGAGCGCGCCGGCGGTGAGTTGCGGCTGGGCGCCGACGTGCGAGGAATCGTCGTCGACGGCGGCCACGCGCGCGGCGTTCGCGTCATGCACGACGGCCGCGAGCAGGTCGAGCGCGCCGGGCATGTGGTCTCGACGATCGGCGTCGGCAACACGCTCGCCCGGCTCGACGCCGCAATCGCCCCCGACTGGCGCGCCGCCGCGGCTCGGCTGCGCCCCGGCCTCGCGACGGTCGTGCTCTACCTGGGCTTCGAAGGCGACATCGCCGGCGCCGGCGCGTCGGCTGCCAACGTCTGGCTCTACGAGAGCGACGACATCGGTGCGGTCTGGACTGCGCCGGCCGACGTCGACGCGCCCGGCCTCTTCGTCTCGTTCCCGTCGTCGAAGGACCCGGCCCACGACGGGCCGCCCACCGCAGAAGTGCTGGCCGCGTGCGACGCGCGCGCCTTCGAGCCCTGGCTGCACGCAGCGCCGGGCGAACCGAGGCCCGAGGAGTACCTGGCAACCAAGGCGTGGATCGAGCAGCGGCTGCTCGCGCAGTTCGAGCGCAGTTTCCCCGCGCTGGCGCCGATGGTTCGCTTTCACGAACTTTCGACGCCGCTGACGCAGGCGAGCTTCGTGCGCACACCCGATGGCGCGACCTACGGCATCGAGATGAGCGTAGAGCGCCTTGTGTCGCCCGCGCTGAAGGTGCGCACGCCAGTGCCGGGCCTGCTGCTTGCCGGCCAGGACGTGAGCGGCGCCGGCGTCGAGGCGTCGAGCATGAGCGGCCTGATGGCCGCCGCGGCGATCGAACCCGCGCTGCTGCGGCAGCTGCGTGCCTGAAGGCGCCGTGGGACCCCGCGCGATCATTGGCCGATGATCGATCCCGGCACCCTCGCGCCGCCGCCGCGTGCGCGCGACCGCGCCGCCACCGAAGAGCGCATCCTGGCCGCCGTCGGCAAGGTGCTCGCGCGCGACGGTTTCGGCGCGCTCGGCGTCAATGCGATCGCCAAGCAGGCCGGCGTCGACAAGGTGCTGATCTATCGCTACTTCGGCGGCCTGCCCGAGTTGCTGCGCACCTGGGGCGCGAGCGGCCGCTTCTGGCCGCGTGTCGCGGACCTGCTCGGCGACGACCCGCCGGCGTTGCTCGCGCGGCCGCCGGCCGAGCGCTACGCGCGCTTCTTCCGCCACTTCATCGACGAGCTGCGCGTGCGCCCGCTCACGCTCGAGGTGCTGGCCGCCGAAGTCGTCGAACGCAACGAGCTGACGGCGATCCTCGAGGCCGAGCGCGAGGCCTGGGGCGACGAGGCCACGCGCGTGCTCGGCGGCGAGGCCTTCGCCGCGCGACCGTTCATGCGTGGTGTCACGCTGCTGCTCGTCGCCGGCGTGCAGTATCTGGCACTGCGCAGCCGCAAGATCCGCGTCTTCGGCGGCGTCGACCTGCGCAGCGACGAGGGCTGGGACGAGTTGAAGCGCTCGATCGACGAGATCGCGCAGCGCCTGTTCGCAGCGCCGCACGCATGAGGGCCGGGTCACCGGAGCTGGCGTCTGCGGCCCGATCGCCGGCCGAGCCACGCCGAACCGGCCCGGGACTTGCGGAGGTCCGGGGTCGACCTGCTGCGCCTTGCGGCTCGGGCCAGTGGATCGGGTAGTCAGGCGCCGTGCCGAAACTCTGTCCCTATCCGTTCCAGCCGATTCCTCGCGAACGCGCGAGGATGAAGTGGTGGCCAAGGGCGGAATCGAACCACCGACACGCGGATTTTCAGTCCGCTGCTCTACCAACTGAGCTACTTGGCCGGAAAGCGGGCAATTATAGGCCGCCGCGCCGGTTGCGCCCGAGCGTCATGTCGACGCCGAGCTGCCTGAGCTTGCGGTACAGGTGCGTGCGCTCCAGCCCCGTCTTCTCGGCCACGCGCGTCATCGACCCGCCCTCGCGCGCGAGGTGGAACTCGAAGTAGCTCTTCTCGAACTGGTCGCGCGCCTCGCGCAGCGGGCGGTCGAGGTCGAAGCTCTGCAGCGGCTGCGGCCCCGGGCTCAGCATCGACGCCGGCTCGGCGAGCATGCCCGGATGCAGCTCGGGGGCCGTCCCGGCCAGCATCTCGGCGCCGGTGACGCTACCGGGCGGCATCGGCAGCGCGGGCGCGCCCGGCGCCGCGCCGGCGCGCGGGGCCTGTCGGCTCAGGCCCTGCTCGACCGCGCGCAGCAGCTTCTGCAGCGTGATCGGCTTTTCCAGGAAGGCCATCGCGCCGTACTTGGTCGCCTCGACCGCGGTGTCGATCGTGCCGTGCCCGCTCATCATGATGACCGGCATCGTCAGCCGGCCGGTCGCGCCCCACTCCTTGAGCAGCGTGATGCCGTCGACGTCGGGCATCCAGATGTCGAGCAGCACGAGGTCGGGCTTCAGGCGCTCGCGCACCTCGCGCGCCTGGGCCGCGTCTTCCGCCAGCTCGACGGTGTGACCCTCGTCGCCGAGGATCTCGGCCAGCAGCGCGCGGATGCCGAGCTCGTCGTCCACTACCAGGATGATGGCCATCTGCGCTCGGGAGCCTCGTGGTCAGGGCCGCGTCGCATCCGATGCGGCCAGTTCGGAAAATGATAACGAAACGCGCGCGCCGTCCACCGCGGCGTCGGGGGCATCGCCGACGCGCACGTTGCCGATGCTGAGCTGGGCGCGGTGCTCGTCGGCGATCTTCTTCACCACCGCCAGCCCCAGGCCGGTGCCGCGCGGCTTGGTCGTCACATAGGGTTCGAACGCGCGCTGCAGCACGTGCGGCGCGAATCCGGGGCCGTTGTCGCGCACCGTCAGCCGCACCGCGCGCACGCTGCCATCGTCGCCGCGCACGGCGGCGGTGGCAAGGCGCACGGTGCCGTCCTCGCGGTCGGCGACCGCGTCCAGCGCGTTGCGCAGCAGGTTGTGGATGACCTGGCGCAGCTGGGTCGGGTCGCCGAGCACCGGCGGCAGCCCCTCGGCCAGCCGCGCGCTCAGCCGGCCGCGGTCCTGCGCGTCGCCGTACAGCGCCAGCACCTCGGCGGCGAGCGCGCCCAGGTCCACCGGCTGCAACTGCGCCGCCGGCAGCCGCGCATAGTCGCGGAACTCGGTGACGAGCTGCTGCATCGCCTGCACCTGGGCGACGATCGTCGCCACCGAGCGCTCGAGCAGCGCGGCGTCGTTGCCGGCGAGCTTGTCGTGCAGCTTGTGGCGCAGCCGCTCGGCCGACAGCTGGATCGGCGTCAGCGGGTTGCGGATCTCGTGCGCGAGCCGGCGCGCGACCTCGGCCCAGGCCTGCGCGCGCTGCGCCGAGACGACCTCGGTGATGTCGTCGAAGACCAGCAGCCAGGCATCCGGCGGCAGCGCCGCGCCGCGCAGCAGCAGCGTCTGCAGCTCGCGCGGCGCGCCGTCGCGCGCATCGCGCGTGAGCTCGAACGCCTCCTGCCAGTGGTCGCGCTCGCCCGGCTCGGGCCGGGTCGCGAGCTGCTCGAAGCGGCGTGCCACGGTCTGCGCCAGCTCGTGCAGCTCGGGCCGCTCGTCCAGCCGCAGCCCGCGCCACGACGCCAGCGGCAGGCGCAGGATGCGCGTGGCGCCGGGGTTGACGGCGTCGATGCGGCCGTCGCGGTCGAACACGATGACGCCGGCGGTCAGGTTGTCCAGGATCGTCTGCAGCCGCATGCGCGCGCCCTCGAGCTGCGCCACGCCGCGCTGCACCTGCGCGCGCGCATCGGCGAGCTGCTGCGTCATGTCGGCGAAGCTGCGCGTCAGGCCGCCGAGCTCGTCGCGCGACGCGAACACGGGCTTGGCACCGAGGTCGCCGGCGGCGACCTGCTGCACGCCGTCGGCGAGCAGCAGCAGCGGCCGCGCGAGCTGGTTGCCGAGCACGATCGCCAGCAGCACGGCGCCGAAGACCGACAGCACCAGCGACAGCGTCAGCGTGCCGATATAGGCGCGGCGCAGCCCGTCGCGCGCCAGCGCGCGCTGCTGGTACTCGCTGTACGCGGCCTGCACCGCCAGCGCGTCGGCGGCCAGCGCGGGCGCGATCGGCACCGTGGCCATCAGGAAGCGGCGCTCGCCGCCGCGCAGGTCGAGGTCGGTCGACGGCAGCCGCGCCAGCGCGCGCACGCGCGCGGCCGGTGGTGCGGCGCCGCCCTCGTCGTCCAGGCCCTCGATCTGCACCGCGCTGTCGCCCGCGCGCGCCTGCCGCAGCAGCAACGCGCCCGGGCGCTCGGGGACGATCGCGGCGTCGCCGCCGGCGGTGACCAGCACCTGGCCGCTGTCGGCGACGATCGCGAGCTCGCTGGCGCCGATCTGCTCGCGCAGCCGCTCCAGCGCCAGCGTGGCCAGCGCGCTGCGCGGGTCGCCGAGGCGCTCGGCCGCCAGCCGCGTCTTGGCGTCGACATCCGCGCCCAGCGCATCCAGCACGCTGCGCCCCAGGCCGAGCCCGGCGTCGAGCGCGCTGGCCACACGCTCGTCGAACCAGGCCTCGATGCTGCGTGTCACGAACTGGTAGGAGACGGTGTAGATGACCATCCCCGGCAACAGGCCGACGAGGGCGAAGATGCCCGCCAGCTTGATCAGCAGGCGGCTGCCGAACTTGCCGCGCCGCAGCCGCAGCCCCAGTCGTGCGATGGCGACGCCGACGACCGCCAGCAGCAGCGCGCCGACGCCGGCGTTGGCCCAGAACAGCCACGCGAAATGGCGCTCGTAGAAGCCACCGCCGCGCGCGACCAGCGACAGCAGGAAGGTCAGCACCAGCGCCACCCCGGTGCCGGCGACGAGCGCGACGGCCCAGGCCCAGCGCAGCGCGTTGCGGCTGGGGTGGCGGGTGCCGGTGTCGGAGCTGGGCATGCGGGCGGGCGAGCGGCGGGCGTGCAGGCGGGCGAGCGGCGGGCGTGCAGGCGCGGCGGCGCTCAGGGCCTTGCGAGCTCGCGCTCCAGCGGCAGCTCGCGCTCGGCGCGCAGCTCCCAGCCGCGCTGGCCCTCGATGCCGATCTGCATCGGCCCCGGCAGCCGGGTGGCGTCGAGCTCGTAGACGAGGCGCAGGTAGTGGCTCGCGTCGGCGTCGATCTCGGCCAGCGCCGCCAGCGTCCAGCCGCTGGCGCTCGAGGCCGCGGCCAGCGCCTCGCCGAGCGACCCGTAGGACTGTGCCAGCCCGCCGAGCGCGACGCGCCAAGAGGCGGTCAGCGGCTGGAAGGCGACGCGCCAGACGCGTCGGACGCGCGCGATGCGCTCGTCGCGCCAGTACCAGCGGCTGCGGTACAGCGTCGCCTCGGCGACGAAGTAGACCGGCACGCCGCGCCGCAGCGCGTCCTCGACCGCGGGCGACAGGCCCAACCGGGCGTTGAACTCGACCGTCAACGCGTCGCCCTCGCGCAGCAGCGCCAGCCGTGTCAGCTCGACCCCCGGGGTGCCCGACTGCGCGCGCGTCGCGGGCGCGGCGCCGGCGGCCACCAGCAGCACGGCCAGGCTGCGCCGCAGCAGGTCACGGCGGCCGGTCGGACAGCGCGGGGCGGCGGGCATCGGCGGCGGGCTTGGGCGGGGTGGCGTGGCGGGGCGGCGGCGGGATGGCGACGCGGTGCGGGCGATACGGCGGCGACGCCGGCGCGGCGGCGCGCGTCAGGCCTTGTGCAGCAGGGCGTAGAAGAATCCGTCGTGCCAAGGCGCGGCGGCGCCGGCGGCCGCTTCATTGTCGGCCAGCGGCAGCCAGTGGCCGGGTGCCGCGGGGTCGATCCGCAGCCCGGCGCAGGCGTGGCGTTGCACGAATGCATCGATCTGCGCCTGGCCCTCGGCGCGAAAGATCGAGCAGGTCGCGTACAGCAGCCGACCGCCGGGCGCCAGCAGCGGCCACAGCGCGTCGAGCAGCGCGGCCTGCGCCTGCGCCAGGGCGTCGATATCGCCGGCGCGGCGCAGCCAGGGGATATCCGGGTGGCGGCGCACGATGCCCGACGCGGTGCAGGGCGCGTCCAGCAGCACGGCGTCGAAGGGCCGGCCGTCCCACCAGCGCGCCGGCTCGCGCGCATCGGCGGCCGCGAGCCGCGCGCCGCCCAGCCGCAGCCGCAGCAGCGTCTCCTGCACGCGCGCCAGGCGCTGCGCGTCGCGGTCCAGCGCGAGCAGGTCCAGGTCCGGTTTGCACTCCAGCAGATGCGCGGTCTTGCCGCCGGGGGCGGCGCAGGCGTCGAGCACGCGCGCGCCGGCGCGCAGCGCCGGCACGCCGGTGACGCCGCCGCCGAGCAGCAGCGGCGCGGCGAGCTGCGCCGCCGCGTCCTGCACCGAGACCTCGCCGTCGGCGAAGCCGGGCAGCGCCTGCACGGCACAAGGCCGGTCGAGCATCACCGCCTGCGCGCCGAGCCGCGGATCGTCCAGCAGCCGCCCTGGGTGGCCGGCGGCGGCCGCGCGCTGCAGCCATTCGGCACCGCTGGCGCGGCGCGCGTTGACGCGCAGCGTCATCGGCGGCGGGGCGGCGGTGGCGCGCAGCAGGGCCTGCCATTGCGAGGGCCAGTCGCGGCGCACGCGGTCGATCCACCACGCTGGGTGGTTCCACGCCGCCACCGGGTCGTTCGCGGCGGCGGCGGCCAGCGCGGCGCGCTCGCGCACGAAGCGCCGCAGCACCGCGTTGACGAAGCCGGCGGCGGCCGGGGTGCGCCGGCGCGCGCAGGCCACCGCCTGGTCGACGAGCGTGTGGTCGGGGTAGGGCGGGTCGGCCGCCGGCCACAGCAGCGCCAGCGCGAGCAGCAGCAAGGCGTCGACCTGCGGCGGCGGGTTGCGCGGCGCCAGCGCGGCGCGCGCGAACGAGGCGCTGCCGAGCCTGCGCAGCGCGAGCGAGGCCAGCGCCA
>JACPVA010000100.1 GCA_016191995.1 Burkholderiales bacterium
CGCCGCGGGTCCGCCGCCAGCGCCGCCAGCGCCGAGCCAGGCCAGCGCGCCTGCGCCGGACGGCGCGCAGCGGGTCGAGATCACCGGCCGCCGCAACGACCCCGACGAGGCGCGCCGGCGCTCCACGGCAGCCAAGATCGTGATCGGCCGCGACGAGATCGAGGCCCATGGCGACTCGACCCTCGGCGAGGTGCTGCGCCGCCTGCCCGGCGTCACGACCGGCGGAACGCCGGGCCGCGGCGGCGCGCCGCGGATGCGCGGGCTGGGCAGCGGCTACACGCGGCTGCTGATCGACGGCGAGCCGATCCCGCCCGGCTTTTCGCTCGAGCAGATCTCGCCCGAGCTGGTCGAGCGCATCGAGATCCTGCGCGCGCCGACGGCCGAGACCGGCGCGCGCGCGATCGCCGGCACGATCAACATCGCGCTGCGCGAGGCGCTGCGCCAGCGCATCGACGAGCTGCGCATCGGGGTCGACGGCGAGCGCGGCGAACTCTCGCCGCGCCTGGCCTGGACGCACAACGACGCCAGCGCCAGTCTGAACTGGAACTTCTCGGGGACGGTCTTCGAGCGCCGGACGCGCAGCCCGTCCGAGATCAGGACCGGGTCCGAGGACGAGGCCGGCGGCGAGGCGATCGAGCTGCGGCGCGAGTCCCGGCTGGAGCAGGGTCTGCGTCGCGGCGTGCACGCCAGCGCGCGGCTGCAGTGGGGGCTGGGCGAACAGGGCGAGTCGCTGACGATCTCGCCCAGCGTGTTCCACGCACGCAACGAGAACAGCTCGCGCAGCGCCTGGCAGGCGAGCGCAGGCATCCCGCCGACCGAACTGTCGCAGTCCTCGAGCGAGAGCCGGTTCACCGCGGCGCGGCTGAACGCGCAGTGGCGCGAGCGGCTGGCCTCGGGGGCGCGCGCCGAGCTCGGCGCGAACCTCGGGAGCTGGCAGTCGCGCAGCGAGGGCGGGCGCGACGAGTTCGACCGCGCCGGCGACGCGCTGCCGGCGCGCCGCATCGACGACGCCGGCCGCAGCGCGCAGACGAGCCTGGCCCTGCGCGCCAAGTGGTCGCTGCTGCTCGGCGGCGACGAGGCGGACGCGCCGCCGGCGCGCGATGCCGCATCGTGGCGCGGTGGCGCTGGCGCCGGGCGCGAGACCGGCGCCGACGAAGGCGGCGACGAGGCGTCCGCGGGGCCGACGCGCCGCGCCTTGCAGCCCACCCCGCCGCCGCTGCGCGCGCCGGCGCCGACGGCGATGCACGAGCTCGTCGCCGGCGCCGAGCTCGAGCTGCAGCGCCGGCGCGAATCGCGCAATCTGCTGCTGGACGGCCTGCCGCTGCTGGCCGATTTCGGCGCCGAGCTGCAGGCGCGCCGCACGCGCGCGGCGGTCTACCTGCAGGACGAGTGGAGCCCGTCGCGGCGCTGGAGCGTGCAGGCCGGGCTGCGCTGGGAGGGCATCGAGACCACCGGCGAGGCGGACCCGCTGCTCGGCGACGCCGCGCGTGTGCGCAACCGCCATGGCGTGTGGACGCCGCTGCTGCACGCGGTGTTCAGGCCCGATCCGGCCCGCCGCAGCCAGTGGCGCGCCAGCCTGACGCGCAGCTGGCGCGCGCCGGCGACATCCGACCTCGTCGGCCGCCCGCGACCCGATACGCGCTGGCCGCTGGACGGCCCGAACGAGCCGACCGCACCCGACCGCATCGGCAACCCGGCGCTGCGCCCCGAGCTGGCCAGCGGCATCGACCTCGCGTGGGAGCATTACCCGGCCGGCGGCGGCGTGCTCAGCGTGGGCGTCTTCCAGCGCCGGCTGAGCGAGCTGATGCGCAGCGTCACGCGGCTCGAGGACGTGCCGTGGAGCCCGCTGCCGCGCTGGGTCGCGCGGACCGAGAATGTCGGCGACGCGACGACGCGCGGGCTGGAGCTGGAGGCCAAGGGGCGGCTCGCCGAGTTGCTGGGCCATGGGGAGGGCGCGCGCGGCGAAGCCGGCCGGGCCACGGGAGCCACGGGCGCCGCCCCGGCTGCGGGCGACGCATGGCCGCGCATCGACCTGCGCGCCAGCGTGAGCCTGTACCGATCGAGCGTGGCCGGCATTCCCGGCCCCGACGACCGGCTGGACCGCCAGCCCTCGGCGAGCGCCAAGCTCGGCGCCGACTGGTCGCCGCGCGGCTGGCCGCTGCGCCTCGGCGCCGATCTCGACTGGGTGCCGGCCTACGAAACCCAGGTCGACGCCGGGCGGCGCGTCGGCGTCAGCACGCGCCGCGTCGTCGACGCCTACCTGCTGTGGACGATCGGGCCGTCGGCCGCGCTGCGCGTCAGCGCCGGCAACCTGCTGCCGCGAACGAGCGACGACTTCGAACGCGTCGACGCCGGTGCGTCGGTGGCGACCGAGCGCACGCTGACGCCATCGGCGCGAAGCTGGGCGCTGCGGCTGGAGCTGAAGCTGTAAGCTCGCGCGGCCCGCGGCGATGCCGACGTCACGCCGCTTCGGACGATGCCCCGCCATGCCTCGTTTTGCCGCCAACCTCACGCTGCTGTTCACCGAGGTCGATTTCCTCGACCGCTTCGAGCGCGCGCGGCGCGCCGGCTTCGACGCCGTCGAGTTCCAGTTTCCGTATGCCTGGCCGGCGGCGGAGATCCGTGCCCGGCTCGATGCGAGCGGGCTGCAGGCGGTGCTGCACAACCTGCCGGCCGGCGACTGGCGGCGCGGCGATAGGGGCATCGCCGCGCTGCCCGGCCGCGAGGCGGAGTTTCGCGCCGGCGTCGCGCGCGCGATCGAGTACGCGACGGCGCTCGGCGTGCCACGGCTCAACGGCCTGGCCGGCTGCACGCCGGCCGGCGCCGACGCGGCGACGCTGCGGCGCACGCTCGTGGCCAACCTGCGCTTCGCGGCCGGGGCGCTGAAGCGCGCCGGGCTCGAGCTGCTGGTCGAGCCGATCAACCGCTTCGACGTCCCCGGGTTTTTCGTCGACCGCACGCAGCTTGCGCTGGACCTGCTCGACGAGGTCGGCGCCGACAACGCCTTCATCCAATACGACGTCTACCACGCGCAGCGCAGCGAGGGCGAGCTGGCGCTAACGTTGCAGCGCCAGCTGGCGCGAATCGGGCATGTCCAGATCGCCGACAACCCGGGGCGCCACGAACCCGGAACCGGCGAGATCGCCTGCGGCTTCCTGTTCGACCATCTGGACCGCATCGGCTACGGTGGATGGGTCGGCTGCGAATACATCCCCGCGACGACGACCGAAGCCGGGCTGGGCTGGCTGCAGCGGGCGCGCGCCGGGCTGCCACTGGCCGCACCGGCGGTGCCGGAGCCCGCGCTGGCGCCGGCGCCAGGGCGCGCAGCGCGGAGGTCGCGACGGTGAGCACGGACGCGGCGCGGGCGCTGCTGAAGCGCCTGTTCGACGCCGCGGTCGCGTCGGCGCAACCGTCGCGCTGCGTGCCGCCGCATCTGCCCGAGCTGGCCGGGCTGCGCGGCCGCGTCGTCGTCGTCGGCGCCGGCAAGGCCTCGGCCGCGATGGCGCAGGCGGTCGAGCAGCATTGGCGTGGCGGCGGCCTGGAGCGCGTCAGCGGGCTGGTCGTCACCCGCTACGGCCACGGCGTGACGTGCGAGCGCATCGAGATCGTCGAGGCCGCGCACCCGGTGCCCGACGCCGCCGGGCAGGCCGCGGCGGCGCGCATGCTGCGGCTGGTGCACGGCCTTTCGGCCGATGACCTCGTCCTGTGCCTGATCTCGGGCGGCGGCTCGGCGCTGCTGCCGCTGCCTGCGCCAGGGCTGACGCTGGACGACAAGGTCGCGGTCAACCGCGCGCTGCTGGCCAGCGGCGCGACGATCGCCGAGATGAACGGCGTGCGCCGCCACCTCTCGGCGATCAAGGGCGGGCGGCTCGCCGCGGCCTGCCACCCGGCGCGCGTGCTCGGCCTGCTGATCTCCGACGTCCCCGGCGACGACCCGATCGATATCGCCAGCGGCCCGACCGTGCCCGATCCCACGACCTGCGCCGACGCGCTGGCGATCGTCCGGCGCCACGGCATCGGGCTGCCGGCGCCGGCGCAGCAGCTGCTCGCCAGCGGACGCGGCGAGTCGGTCAAGCCGGGCGACCCGCGGCTGGCCGGTGTCGAGACACGCATCGTCGCCGCGCCGCAGCAGGCGCTGGAGGCGGCGGCCGCGGTCGCGCGCGAGGCCGGCCTTGGCGCGTACATCCTCGGCGACGCGATCGAAGGCGAGGCGCGCGAGGTCGGCCGCGTGCTGGCGGCGATCGCGCGGCAGGTTGCGAACCGCGGCCAGCCCTTTGCGCCGCCTTGCGTGCTGCTGTCCGGCGGCGAGACGACGGTGACGCTGCGCGGCGGCGAGGCCTCGGGCCGCGGCGGCCGCAATGTCGAGTGCCTGCTCGCGCTGGCAATCGCACTCGACGGCCACCCACGCATCCACGCGCTGGCCGCCGACACCGACGGCGTCGACGGCAGCGAGGAGATCGCCGGCGCGATCGCCGGCCCCGATACGCTGGCGCGCGCCTGGGCGCTCGGCCTGCCGCCGTGTGAGCGGCTCGACGCGCACGACGGCCACGGTTTCTTCGGTGCGCTCGGCGATGCGGTCGTCACCGGGCCGACGCGCACCAATGTCAACGACTTCCGCGCCCTGCTGATCGACGCCGGGACGGCAGCGGGCGTAGACTGAGTGTCGCCACCTGCCCTGCCGACCGCGACCGACCATGGGACGAGCCCTGCCACGCCCGACGCTGAGCGCCGACGAGTTCCTCGCCTGGGAGGCGGGGCAGCCGCTGCGGAATGAATTCGTCGCCGGCGAGGTCTTCGCAATGGCGGGCGGCGAGGACCGCAACGACACCGTGGCCGGAAACCTGTATATCGCCTTGCGCGAGCAACTCCGCGGCAGTGCGTGCCGCGTGTATGGCAGTGACGTCAAGCTCGGCGTCGCGGCCGCCGACGCCTTCTTCTACCCCGACCTGATGGTCACCTGCAGCGCCGCCGACGCCGCCGACCGCCTCGTCAAGCGCGAGCCGGTGCTGGTTGTCGAGGTGCTGTCGCCGGCGACCGCCGCCTTCGACCGCGGCCAGAAGTTCGCCGCCTACCGCATGCTGGCGACGCTGCAGGAATACCTGCTGGTCGACGTCGACACCCGGCGCTGTGACCTGTACCGGCGCGGCGCCGACGGCCTGTGGGTGCTGCACCCGAGCGAGCCCGGCGCGGGCGTCGAGCTGGCCAGCGTCGGCATGAAGGTCGCCGGCGAGGCGCTGTGGGCCGAGATCGAGGGCGAGGCGTCCGAGCCGGGCAACTCGCCGCCCGGCTGAAGCCGGCCCGGCGTCACGTTCAGCGCGCGTGCCGCCGGCGCGCCGTCACGCCTTCGGCCAGCGCTTCCAGCACGTTCAGCGTGTCGTCCCAGCCGATGCACGCATCGGTGATGCTCTGCCCGTAGGCGAGCTGCGCCGGGTCGTCCTTGCCGGGGGTGAACTTCTGCGCCCCGTCGTGCAGGTGGCTCTCGACCATCGTGCCGAAGATGCAGCGGTTGCCGGCGGCGAGCTGCGCGCCGATATCGCGCGCGACGTCGACCTGCCGCTGGTGCTGCTTGGCGCTGTTGGCGTGGCTGCAGTCGATCATCAGCCGGCATGGCAGCTTCGCCGCGTCCATCTCGGCGCAGGCGGCGGCGACGCTGGCGGCGTCGAAGTTCGGCGTCTTGCCACCGCGCAGGATGACGTGGCAATCCTTGTTGCCGTTCGTCGACACGATCGCGACCTGGCCGTTCTTGTGCACCGACAGGAAGTGGTGCGGCTTGCTCGCCGCCTGGATCGCGTCGCAGGCGATCTTCAGGTTGCCGTCGGTGCCGTTCTTGAAGCCGATCGGTGCGCTCAGGCCGCTGGCGAGCTCGCGGTGGACCTGGCTTTCGGTCGTGCGCGCGCCGATCGCGCCCCAGGCGATCAGGTCGCCGATGTACTGCGGGCTGATCGTGTCGAGAAACTCGCTGCCTGCCGGCACCCCGAGGCGCGCGATGTCGACCAGCAGCTGGCGCGCGATGCGCAGCCCCTCGTGGATGCGGAAGCTGCCGTCGAGGTAGGGGTCGTTGATCAGCCCCTTCCAGCCCACCGTGGTGCGCGGCTTCTCGAAGTAGACGCGCATCACGACCTCGAGCTCGCCGGCCCAGCGCGCGCGCTCGTCGACCAGCCGGCGCGCATAGTCCATCGCCGCTGCCGGGTCGTGGATCGAGCAGGGCCCGACGACGACGAGCAGCCGGTCGTCCTTGCCGTGCAGGATGTCGCGTACCGACTTGCGCGTCGCGCCGACGAGCTTCTCAACCGGCGTGCCGGCGATCGGGAAGAAGCGGATCAGGTGCTCGGGCGGCGGCAGCGGGACGACATCGCGGATGCGCTGGTCGTCGGTCTGGCTGGTCTTCTCGCTCAGCGCGTAGCGGCTCTCGGGCAGGGCGGTCTTCGGACTCATGGCAAGGGTTTCCTGTTCGCGACACCCCGGCAACAAAAAACCGCCGGGGCTGCCGGCGGTTTCTGGGGTCGTCTGCGTCTGCCTTGCCTACGCGATCGTCTCTCCAGCCGCCGTGCGGTGCGAGAAGCAAAAGTAGGCAAAAAAGAAGGCTGCGGGACGCATGGGGCGCAATGTAGCACGGCGCGGGCGGCGCCAGGCTGACAGCAGCGGCTGGAGAAGATGCCGGGCCGCCTTGGGTCTCGCCCCGCCCCTGGGATCTGATGCGGATCCGCACTCCATCGCACAAGAAGTGTCTGCGCTCGAAAGGCGGCGCTCGGTCCGTTGCAGTCTTTGACGGCCTGCCCGCATGTGGCATTCGACGACCAGCGCGAGCCGAGGCCAGCGGGTGCCCTTCCGCTCCATGTCCCCCGCCAGCGGCCATCGGCCGCTGGCTCCTCCTTTACTTACGCGGAAGGGCACCCGCTGCCCTCGGTGGGCAGCGGCGTTGGTGTTCGACCGTCGAATACCGTAGCGGTGGCAGGCCGAGGCCGGCGGGCACCCTCCCACGGAAGTAAAGGAGGAGCCGGCGGCGCCAGCCGACGGCGGGGGACATGGAGTGGGAGGGTGCCCGCCGGCCTCGGCACGCTGGCGCGTCGAACGCGAGAACATGCGAAGAACTGACTTCGACGAACGTCGGCAATGAGCCGATGGTCGCCCATCGTCGACAACCAGATCGTTCCCCGCCGAAAGCAGTCGAGTATCAGTACCCCACGGCCTCGAACCCACCGACTCGCAGCGCCTGCAGCACATCCTGCACATGCTCGCGCCCGCGCGTGAGCAGCACCAGCTCGACCTCGGCGTTCTGCGCCGGCAGGGTCGAGAAGGCGCGCTGGTGGTGCACCTCCTCGACGTTGGCGCCGGCCTCGGCGACGATCGCGGTCAGCCGCGCCAGCATCCCGGGCGTATCGCGCGCGCCGACGCGGATGCGCGCCAGCCGGCCGGCGCGCACCATGCCGCGGCCGATGATCGCGGCCAGCAGCATCGGGTCGATATTGCCGCCGCACAGCACGAGGCCCACCTTGCGGCCGGCGAAGCGCGCGCGATCGCGCAGCAGCGCCGCCAGCCCGGCGGCGCCGGCGCCCTCGACGACGGTCTTCTCGATCTCGAGCAGCATCACGATCGCCTGCTCGAGGTCGCCCTCGTCGACAAGCAGCAGGTCGTCGACCAGCGCGCGCACGATCTCGCGCGTGATCCGCCCCGGCTGGCCGACCGCGATGCCGTCGGCGATCGTGCTGCCGCCGCAGGGCAGCGAGCTGCCCTTGATCGCGTTGACCATCGACGGGAAGCGCGCCGCCTGCACACCGATGATCTCGATGCCCGGCGCGATCGCGCGCGCCGCGGTCGCGATGCCGCTGATCAGCCCGCCGCCACCGATCGAGACGATGAGCGTGTCCAGGTCCGGCTGCGCGCGCAGCATCTCCTGCCCGATCGTCCCCTGGCCGGCGATCACCAGCGGGTCGTCGTAGGGGTGGACGAAGCTCAGGCCCTCGCGCCCGGCCAGCGCCAGCGCGTGCTCGCGCGCCTCGTCGAAGGTCTGGCCTTGCAGCACGACCTCGGCGCCGAATCCGCGCGTGCGCTCGACCTTGACCGTCGGCGTGAAGACCGGCATCACGATCACCGCGCGCAGCCCCAGCCGCTGCGCGTGGTGCGCGACCCCTTGCGCGTGGTTGCCGGCCGACGCCGCGATGACGCCGCGCAGCGGCTGGCCCGACTCGACCAGGTTCGCCAGCTTGTTCAGCGCGCCGCGCTCCTTGAACGAGGCGGTGAACTGCAGGTTCTCGAACTTGAGGAAGACACGGCAGCCGAGGATGTCGCCGAGCGTGCGGCTCTCGACGCAGGGGGTATCGAGCACCTGCCCGGCGAGCCGGCGCGCCGCGGCGTCGATGTCGGCGGCGCTGACCGGCAGCGCGCCGCCGGCTGACGGGTCTACGTGCGGGACGTCCATGCGCGACGACGGCGGTGGCGTTCAGAAGCAGCGCAAGCTGCGGCGCAGGCGCCCCGATCGCGCCTCTAGGCAGTCCCGCCGACGGTCAGCCGCTCGATCCGCAGCGTCGGTTGCCCGACGCCGACCGGCACGCTCTGGCCTTCCTTGCCGCACACGCCGACCCCGGCGTCCAGCGCCATGTCGCGGCCGATCATGCTGACGCGCGTCAGCGCGCCCGGACCGTGGCCGATCAGTGTCGCGCCCTTGACCGGATACAGGATCTTGCCCTTCTCGACCCAGAACGCCTCGCTGGCCGAGAAGACGAACTTGCCGCTCGTGATGTCGACCTGGCCGCCGCCGAAGTTGGTCGCATACAGCCCGCGCCCGATGCTGGCGACGATCTCGGCCGGGTCGCGGTCGCCGCCGAGCATGAAGGTATTCGTCATGCGCGGCATCGGCACATGGGCGTAGCTCTCGCGCCGCGCGCTGCCGGTCGAGCGGCCGCCCATCAGCCGCGCGTTCAGGCTGTCGTGCAGGTAGCCGCGCAGGATGCCGTCCTCGATCAGCACGTTGCGCTGCGTCGGCTGGCCCTCGTCGTCGACGTTGAGCGAGCCGCGGCGGTCGGCGATCGTGCCGTCGTCGAGCACGGTAACGCCGCGCGCGGCGACGCGCTGGCCGATGCGGCCGGCGAAGGCCGACGAGCCCTTGCGGTTGAAGTCGCCCTCCAGCCCGTGGCCGACCGCCTCGTGCAGCAGCACGCCAGGCCAGCCGGGGCCGAGCACGACCGTCATCTCGCCCGCCGGCGCCGGCCGCGCCTCGAGGTTGGTCAGCGCCGCACGCACCGCCTGCTCGACATAGACGGCGAGGACCTCGTCGCTGAAGTAGCCGAGCCCGAAGCGCCCGCCGCCGCCGCTGGTGCCGACCTCGCGCCGCCCGCCCTGCTCGGCGATCACGGTCACGCCGACGCGCACCAGCGGCCGCACGTCGGCGGCGCGCGTACCGTCGGCGCGCGCGATCAGCACCACGTCGTGCTCGGCTGCGAGCGAGGCCATGACCTGCACGACACGCGGATCGCGCGCACGCGCCATGCGCTCGACGCGCTCGAGCAGCGCGACCTTGGCCGCGCTGTCGAGCGTGGCGATCGGGTCTGCCGCGGCGTACAGCGTGCGGCTGCGCGCCGGGCGCGGCGTGGGGCCGACGCGGACGCGCCGCTGCTGGCCGGCGGCGGCAATGCTGCGCACGGTGCGTGCGGCGTCCATCAGCGCCGCCTCGGACAGGTCGTCGGAGTAGGCAAAGGCGGTCTTCTCGCCCGCGACCGCGCGCACGCCGACGCCTTGCGAGATCGAGAACGAGCCGGCCTTGACGATGCCCTCCTCGAGGCTCCAGCCCTCGTGGCGCGTACCCTGGAAGTACAGGTCGGCGTCGTCGACGCGGTGCTCGCGGATCGTCGCCAGCGCGCGCGCCAGCGTCGACTCCGACAGCCCGTAGGGCTCCAGCAACTGCGCCTGGGCAATCGCCAGCCGCACCAGCGTGGGTTCGCGCGAAATCATCGGCCGATTCTAGGAGGCTGTCGGGCTTTGGGAGGGCCCTCCCAAAGCCCGACAGCCTCCTAGGTGTCGCCCGCCTGCGCAGCCGGCGAAGGGCCTTGCGCCTCGCGCCAGCGCAGCGCCAGCGCATACAGCGCGTTGCGCGGCGCGCCGCCGATCTCGGCCGCGAGCGCCACCGCCTGCTTCAGCGGCAGCTCGCGCAGCAGCACGCGCAGCGCATGCTCGCTCGCGGCATCGACCGCGCCGGCCGCCTCGGCCGGCGGCGGCTCGGCGTGCAACACGAGGACGAACTCGCCGCGCAGGCGGTCGGCATCGGCGCGCAGCCAGCCCGTCAGCGCGGCCGCCGGCATCGTCGCGACGCATTCGAACTGCTTGGTCAGCTCGCGCCCGATCGTGACCGTGCGCGCCGGCGCCGCCGCGGCCAGCGCCGCGGCGAGCAGCTCGATGCGGTGCGGCGCCTCCAGCAGCACGCGCGTGCCGCTGCCCGCCAGCACGCGCTGCAGCGCGGCTTCGCGCTCGCGTCCCTTCGGCGGCAGGAAGCCGTCGAATCCGAAACCCTCGCCGCGCACATCGCCGGCCACGCTCAGCGCGGCCAGCACGCTGCTCGCACCCGGCACCGGGATCACGCGGCGCCCCGCTGCCGCGGCCGCGGCGACGACGCGCGCGCCGGGGTCGGAGATCGCCGGCGTCCCGGCGTCGCTGAGCAGCGCCACGCGCTCGCCGGCGGCGAGCTGCTGCAGCACCTGCTGCGCGGCGCGCGCCTCGTTGTGCGCGTGCAGCGTGATCAGCATCCGGCGCAGCCCGAGGTGGCGCAGCAGCGCGCCCGTCACGCGCGTGTCCTCGCACGCGACCCAGTCGACGATCGACAGTACCTGCACCGCGCGCAGCGTCAGGTCGGCGAGGTTGCCGATCGGCGTGGCGACCACGTACAGCGCGCCTGCCGGATACTGCTGGGCGCCGGCCGCCTCGGCGGCGGCCTGCAGGATCAGGGGGTGCGGCATGTTCGGTCGCTGGAAGTCCGGCGCCAAGGGAGCGGGCGATGCGCCGCGCGCGACGGGCCGCAAGGCGGCGGGCGACGCCGCCGAGGCGCGCGCGCTGGCGCTGCTGCGTGCGCAGGGGCTGGCGCTGGTCGAGCGCAATTATCGGGTCGCGCGCGGCCCGCGCGCGCGTGGCGGCGAGATCGACCTCGTGCTGCGCGAGCGCGACGGCACGCTGGTCTTCGTCGAGGTGCGCGCGCGCCGCAGCGATGCGCACGGCGGCGCGGCGGCGAGCATCGGGGCGGCCAAGCAGCGCGCGCTCGTCTTCGCGGCACAGCACTACCTGCTGCGCTTCGGCAGTCCCCCGCCTTGCCGGTTCGACGTCGTCGCGATCGACGGCGATCGCATCGAGTGGCTGCGCGGGGCGTTCGAGGCCTGAGGCCGATCGCCGTGACGCGCCGAAGCACCGACGCGGCGCCCCGGAACCGCCGGGCCGGATGCGGTGTCCTATGATCCATGGTCATGCTCGAACAGCGCATCCAGCAGCAGTTCTTCGAAAGCGCCGACCTGCTGTACCAGGCCGCCGAGACGCTGGCGCGGCCGCTGGCGGATGCGGCACAGACGCTGCTGGGCTGCCTGACCGCGGGCGGCAAGCTGCTGGTCGGCGGTGGCCAGGCGGCGCAGTCCTTCGCCGCGCTGTGCGTGGCGGGTTTCGAGCGCGAGCGCCCGCCGCTGGCCGCGCTGGCGCTGCCGGCCGGGCCGTTCGCGCTCGGGGTGCGTGCGCTCGGATTGCCGGGCGACGTGCTGCTGCTGATTGACGATGGTGCGGGCGGCGCCGACGCCGGGGAGGCGGTGGCTGCCGCGCACGACAAGGAGATGACGGTCGTCGCGCTCGCCGGCGCCGATCCGCCGTTTCGCAAGGCGCTGACCGAGACCGACGTGCTGATCGCGGTGCCGCATGAGCGCGCCGCGCGCGTGCGCGAGCTGCAGCTGCTGGCGCTGCACGCGCTGGCCGATGCGGTCGACCTGCAACTGATGGGTGAACGGGATCCCGCATGAAAACCATGACCCTGGGCGCTGCACGCGCCACGATCGCCGGCACCGCGCTCGCGGCCGCGCTGGCTGCAACGACCACGCTGACCGGCTGCGCGCCGCTGGTCGTCGGCGGGGCGATGGTCGGCGGCGTGCTCGTCGCCACCGACCGTCGCACCACCGGCGCCCAGCTCGAAGACCAGGGCATCGAGATCAAGGCCGCCGCGCGCGTGCGCGAGCTGGCCACGCTGGGCCACGTCAACGTGACGAGCTACAACCGGCTCGTGCTGCTGACCGGCGAGGTGCCCGACGCCGACGCCCGCGCGCGCATCGAGGCCGCCGTGGCCAAGGTCGAGAACGTGCGCTCGGTCGTCGACGAGCTGGCGATCGCGGGCGCGAGCTCGATGACCTCGCGCAGCAACGATGCGCTGCTGACGACCAAGGTCAAGGCCAGCCTGGTCGACGCGCGCGACCTGTATGCGAATGCCTTCAAGGTCGTCACCGAGCGCGCCACCGTCTACCTGATGGGCCGCGTCACCGAGCGCGAGGGCACCCGTGCGGCCGAGGTCGCACGCACCGTGCCCGGGGTGCAGAAGGTCGTCCGCGTATTCGAGACCCTGAGCGACGACGAGTTGCGCGCGCTGCAGATCGAGCCGGCTCCGGCGCGCTGAGGCGCGCCGCGAGCGGCGCCCGGGCGCGCTGCCCGGCGTGGCGCTCAGTCCGGCGGCGGGCGCAACCGGCGCATCAGGCTGGAGGTATCCCAGCGCGCGCCGCCGATGGCCTGCAGCTCGGCGTAGAACTGGTCGACGAGCGCCGTGACCGGCAGCTGCGCGCCGTTGCGCCGCGCCTCGTCGAGCACCAGGCCGAGGTCCTTGCGCATCCAGTCGACCGCGAAGCCGAAGTCGAAGCGGTCCTCCAGCATCGTGCGGCCGCGGTTGTCCATCTGCCAGCTCTGCGCCGCGCCCTTGCCGATGACCTCGAGCACACGCGGCATGTCCAGCCCGGCGCGCCGGCCAAAGGCGAGCGCCTCCGCCAGCGCCTGCAGCAGCCCGGCGATCGCGATCTGGTTGACCATCTTGGCGAGCTGGCCGGCGCCGGAGTCGCCCAGCAGGGTGACGGCGCGCGCATAGTTCATCGCCAGCGGCCGCATGGCGTCGAACGGCGCCGCGTCGCCGCCGCACATGACGGTGAGCTGGCCGCCGGCCGCCCCGGCCTGGCCGCCCGAGACGGGAGCGTCGAGAAAGTGCAGCCCGCGCGCGCGCGCCGCCGCGTGCAGCTCGCGCGCAACCGCGGCCGAGGCCGTCGTGTGGTCGACGAAGACCGCTCCCGGCGCCATGCCGGCGAAGGCGCCGGACTCACCGAGCGTGACCGCGCGCAGGTCGTCGTCGTTGCCGACGCAGGCGAAGACGAACTCGGCGCCGCGCGCGGCCGCGGCCGGCGTCGGCGCGCCCGCCCCGCCATGCTCGGCGATCCAGGCCGCGGCCTTGCCGGCGCTGCGGTTGTAGACCGTGACCTGGTGCCCGGCGCGTGCCAGGTGGCCGGCCATCGGGTGGCCCATGACGCCCAGGCCGAGAAAGGCCACCTGGCGCGGGGTCTGCGGGGCGTAGCTGCGGGGCGGCGTGCTCACGGGCGCTCCTTCGGATCCGACCCCCGGGCGCGCGTCGCGGCCGGTCGGGTTCGGGCCGCCGATCTTGCCATGCCGCGCGCCGCGCGCGGCGCGCATGTCAGCCCGACGAGCGGTCGGTCGCGCGCCGGCGCGGCATCTCGCCGGGTGCCGGCCCGAGGCCGACGATGCTCATATGCTCGGTCCCGGCGGCGAGGTCGGTCTGGCGCGCGCGCTGGCTGTTGAGCTTGATCTG
This sequence comes from Burkholderiales bacterium, assembly GCA_016191995.1. Taxonomy (GTDB): domain Bacteria; phylum Pseudomonadota; class Gammaproteobacteria; order Burkholderiales; family Burkholderiaceae_C; genus Rubrivivax. The sequence goes on from JACPVA010000100.1 coordinate 13,814, forward strand.
CAGCCGCAGGTCGTTGACCGAGTCGGCGTTGCGCAGCGCATCCTCGTAGCTGATGTCGCGGTTCTCGTAGAGGTCGAACAGCGCCTGGTCGAAGGTCTGCATGCCGAGTTCGCGCGAGCGCTTCATCAGCTCCTTGATCTCGCTGACCTCGCCCTTGAAGATCAGGTCCGACACCAGCGGCGTGTTGAGCATGATCTCGACCGCCGCGATGCGGCCGCGGCCGGCCTCGCGCGGCAGCAGGCGCTGGCTGACGATCGACCTGAGGTTGAGCGACAGGTCCATCAGCAGCTGCGCGCGCCGCTCCTCGGGGAAGAAGTTGATGATCCGGTCCAGCGCCTGGTTGGCGCTGTTGGCGTGCAGCGTGGCCAGGCACAGGTGGCCGGTCTCGGCGAATGCGACCGCGTGCTCCATCGTCTCGCGGTCGCGGATCTCGCCCATCAGGATGACGTCCGGCGCCTGGCGCAGCGTATTC
>JACPVA010000101.1 GCA_016191995.1 Burkholderiales bacterium
CGCGGCGCCGCGTCGACGCGGGCCGCGCGACGACGCCCCCGGCGCACGCCGCATCAAGCCGTTCTGAACGGCGCGCCGGCTGGCGGCCGCGGGGGCGCCAGCCCGACACCTGCGGCTGCGCGACCGCCGCCGTCCGCTGGCGCCGGCAGAGGGCGCGCCGCCGGCAGGCGCGTGATCCCCACCGCCGGCGACTGCGCTCGACGGTGAGGGTGCGGGACGGCGCTCAGCGGCGCTGCGCGACCATGCGCAGGATGTCGTCCAGCGGGTTGCCGTTGCCGTCCATGTCGAGCATCGCGCCGAGCCCACCGGCGCCGCCAGCGCCGCGGCCGCCGCCGAACACCGCACCGATCAGGTCGCCCAGGCCACCGCCTTGCCCAGCGCCGCCGGCTGGGCCCATTCCCGCCCCGGTGCCGCCGCCGGCCCCGCCGAGCAGCCCGCCGAGCAGGTCGCCGAGGCCGCCACCGCCCTGGCCGGCGCCGGCTGCCGCGCCGGACTGCGACTTGGCCATCATCCCGGCCACCAGCATCGCCAGCATCGGCAGCATCTTCTTCAGCAGCGACGCGTCCAGCCCGGTCTGCGCCGCAGCCTGCCCGGCGACGGCGCGGCTGACATCCTTGCTGCCGAAGATCTGCCCGAGCACGTCGTTGCCATGCTCCACCGGCGTGGCTTGCGGTGCCATCACTTCGTCCATCAGGCTGCCGCCGCCGAGCTGGCCGAGCAGCCCGCCCAGGCCCTCCAGCCCCGATGGCTGCGCCTGCGCCTGGCGCTTGAAGCCGCCGAGGATCGCCGGCAGCAGCGCATCGGCGCCGCTGGCGGCCTGCTGCTCGCTCACGCCGAGCTCGCGCGCCATCGATTGCAGGCCACCGAGCTGGCCCAGAAGGTCGGTCAGTTGCATCGTCTCGCTCCCCGGCCGCAAACGGCCATCGTGACGCGCCGCGGCCGCCGCCCGGGGCGGCGGCGGTCCGCGGTGTCGCGAGCCGGACTCTAAACCCCACGCCGAAAGCCTCGGCGCCGCGACGCAGGCACTGGGCCCGGCGCCGGCGGCGACGACGCCGGGGCGACGCGCCCGAGGGCGCGCGACGACCCCGCGCAGCGTGTGGCCTATATACCTAGTTGGGTATATTAGGCCTTGTCACGGTTTTCATAGCCACGAGGAGATCCCGATGAGCACCCAAGCCATGACCCCGCCGCCCGCCAGCGATCCCGAGCGCCGCCGGTGGCTGCTCGCCACCGGGGTGGCCGGTGGCGCCGGCCTCGTCGCCACCGCCGTGCCGCTGGTCTCGACCTTCACGCCCAGCGAGCGCGCCAAGGCGCAGGGCGCGGCCGTCGTGGTCGACATCGGCGACATCCCGCCGGGCGGCATGAAGACCGTCGAGTGGCGCGGCAAGCCGGTCTGGATCCTGCGCCGCACGCCCGAGATGCTGGCCTCGCTGCAGGGCCACGAGGCCGATCTCGCGGACCCGCAATCGAAGAAGGACGAGCTGCCCGAGGCGCTGCGCAGCCCGGGGCGCGCGGAGCGCGAGGACATCTTCGTCGCCATCGGCATCTGCACCCACCTGGGCTGCTCGCCGACCGAGATGCCCGAAGGGACGCGCAACCCCAGCGTCGGGGACAATTGGCCGGGCGGCTTCTTCTGCCCCTGCCACGGGTCGACCTTCGACTACGCCGGCCGGGTCTACAGGAACAAGCCCGCACCGACCAACCTCGAGATCCCGCCGCACCGCTACCTCAGCGACACGCGGCTGCTGATCGGCGAGGAGGCCGCCTGATGGGCGTCGCGGCGCGCGCCGCGCGCCGCCCGCGAACCCGAGGACCGAGCATGCCGCCGACCCCCGACCTCCATGCCGAGCCCGTGCCGAACCCCGGGTCGGCGACGATCGCCGCGGCGCCGCTCGCGCGCGGAGGCTCACGGTGAGCGCGGCGCCGCGCATCACGGTGCTCGGCGCCGGCTTCGCCGGCCTGTCGGCGGTGCGCGAGCTGCGCCGGCGCGACGCCAGGGCCGAGATCACGCTCGTCGCGCCGCGCCCGGAGCTGCACTACCTGCCGGGCATCATCTGGATCCCGAGCGGCCTGCGCACGCGCGAGGATCTGGTCGTCCCGCTGGCCGGCTTCTTCGAGCGCCAGCGCGTGCGCTTCGTTGCCGCCGAGGTGACCGGGCTTGCCGAGCGCGGGCGCCGCGTGCTGACGAGCGCCGGCGAGGTCGGCAACGACGGCCTGGTGATCGCCACCGGCGGGCGCTTCCTGAAGAAGCTGCCCGGCATCGAGCATGCGATCACGCCCTGCGAGGGTATCGCCGCCGCCGAGCGCATCCGCGACCGGCTCGCGGCGATGCAAGGCGGCACCATCGCCTGCGGCTTCGCCGCCAACCCGAAGGAGCCGCAGGCGGTACGCGGCGGGCCGATGTTCGAGTTCCTGTTCGGCATCGACACCCTGCTGCGCAAGCAGGGCCGGCGCGACCGCTTCGAGCTCGTCTTCTTCAACCCGTCGACCGAGCCCGGCGCACGGCTCGGCGCGCGCGCGGTGCGGCATCTGCTGGACGAGATGGCGCGCCGCGGCATCCGCACCCACCTCGGGCACAAGATGGTCCGCTTCGACGCCGACCGCGTCGTCACCGAGGGCGGCGAGATCGCGGCCGACCTGATCCTCTTCATGCCCGGAATGACCGGCAACGCCTGGTTCGACGCCACCGACCTGCCGCGCTCGCCCGGCGGGCTGCTGCAGGCCGACGCGCAATGCCGCGTGCCGGGGTTCGAGCGCGTCGTCGTCGCCGGCGACTCGGGCAGCTTCCCCGGCCCCGACTGGATGCCCAAGCAGGCGCACATGGCCGACCTGCAGGCCGCCGCCGCAGCCGAGAACCTGCTCGCCGACCTCGCCGGGCGACCGTCGTCGCGCGGCTTCAAGGTCGAGCTGCTGTGCATCGTCGATTCGTGCGACCGCGGCACGCTGATCTGGCGCACCCCCGGGCGCAACGTGCTGATGCCGCCGAACCGGCTGATGCACTGGAGCAAGCGCGCCTTCGAGCGCCATTACCTGCGCGCCTACCGCTGAAGCGGCGGGGCCGGATCGGCAGGATTGGGGATGGCGCGCCGGCGCGCGGCGGTGGACACTGCGCGCGCCGCCCAGGCGCCACTCCAGGAGATCCCCGCATGGCCCGCAAATATCTGCTGCTGCACGAACCCCTGCCCGCGCCCGCCGCCGCCCCCGGCAGCGCACGCCGCCGCGGCGGCGTGCGCGCCGGGGTCGCCGCCAGGCCCGCACCGGCCGCCGCCGCGCCGCGCGTCGAGACCGACCTGCTCGCGCCGCGCGCGGCGCACGAACTGCTGCGCCAGCGCAAGGTCGCCGCCGCCGCGCCGGTGATGCCGATGCGGCTGATCGCACCGGTCAGGACCGCCAAGGCGCCGGCCGCGCGCAGCGCATCCGCCTGGGGCATCGCCGCGGTCGGCGCCGACACCTCGCCGTGGGACGGCAGCGGCATCGTCGTCGCCGTGCTCGATACCGGCATCGACCCCGTGCACCCGGCCTTCGCCGGCGTCGACCTGCGGCTGCGCAACTTCACCGACGAAGCCGACCCGCACGACCAGCACGGCCACGGCACGCACTGCGCCGGCACGATCTTCGGCCGCGATGTCGACGGCCGGCGCATCGGTGTCGCGCGCGGCGTCGCGCGCGCGCTGATCGGCAAGGTCATCGGCGGCGAAAGCGGCGGCAGCGACCAGATCGCGCAGGCGATCCAGTGGGCGCTGGCCGAGGGCGCGCACGTGATCTCGATGTCGCTCGGGATCGACTTCCCCGGCTATGTCAAGGAGCTGATCGACGACGCCGTGCCGGCCGAGCTCGCGACCTCGATCGCGCTGCAGGACTACCGCGCCAACATCCTGCTGTTCGAGCGCCTGGCCGGCTTCGTCCAGGCGCGCTCGCTGATGGCCGAGCCGACGATGCTGATCGCCGCGGCGGGCAACGAGAGCCGGCGCGACGAGCGCGAGGATTTCGAGATCGCGGTCAGCCCGCCGGCGGTGGCCGACGGCTTCGTCTCGGTCGCCGCGCTCGGCCGCTCGCGCGCCGGCCATGTGGTGGCGCCGTTCTCCAATACCGGCGCGCGGCTGGCCGGCCCCGGCGTCGAGATCGTCTCGGCGCGCGCCGGCGGCGGGCTGGTCGCGATGGACGGCACCAGCATGGCCACGCCGCATGTCGCCGGCGTCGCGGCGCTGTGGGCGCACAAGCTCGCCGCCGGCGGCGCGCTGCGCCACCCGACCTGGGCCGACCGCGTCGTCGGCGCGGCGACGACGGCGGGGCTGAAGCCCGGCTTCGACCCGGCCGATGTCGGCGCGGGGATGGTGCAGGCGCCGCAGGATTGAGCGCAGCGTGGCGCCCGCCAGCGCGAGCTACCGCGCGCTCGTCGACGCCGCGCTGCGCCGGCTGCGCGCCGTCGACCCGCGCAGCGCCGGGCCGCTGATCGACGCCGTCGTCGCCGAAGCCGGCGAGCTGATGCCGGCGATGGCCGCCGACGGGCGGCTCGATCGCGACGACGTGCGCCGGCTCGACGCCATGCTGCGCGCGCGCGAGTTGCCGCTGGCCCTCGACACGCGCGAGGCGCTGAGCGAAATCAACCTCGCCGCCGCGCATGCCGCCGGCGACGCCGCGCTGGCGCGCCAGGCCGCGCAGACGCGCTGCATGCTGCTGCATGCGGTCGCGCAGCGCATCGACCCGGCGCAGCGGCGCGCCGCGCTGAAGCGCGTGACGCGGCGCGCGCTCGACCTCGTCGCCGAGCATGGCCTTGAGGCGGTCGACCCGCAGCTCGTCGCCGACCTGCATCTTCAGGCCGGCAACGTCTTCATGCGCGGCTTCGGGCCGCTGGACGACGAGGTCGACCGCGGGCTGGAGCACTTCCTGCGCGGCCTGGAGATCAAGCGCGCGCACGGCGGCGACCCGGCCGAGCGGCAGCGCCTGGAGGATCTGATGCGCCGCGCCGCGCACTACGTCGTCGACCAGACGCCGCTGCGCTCGCTGTTCGGCGGCGACCCGTCGCGCGCCTGGCGCCGCCTCGAGACCGCGCTGGCGGTGCTGGAGGCGGTCGGCCCGGCGCAGGATGCGCATGGCGCGCGCGCCGAGCTGCTGCAGCTCGCGCTGGAGTCGCGCCTGCTCGACGCCGCCGAGCCGCTGCTGCAGGCGCTGGTGCAGGCCGGCGACGCGCTGCCGCCGCGCGTCGCGCAGGAGCTGCCGCTGCAGCATGCCGACTGGCTGGCCCAGCGCCACCGCCCGGCCGAGGCGCTGGCGGTGCTGGATGCCGCCCCGGCGCGCGACGATGACCAGGACGAGCCGGCGCTGCACGCCGCCACGATCCGCGCCAATGCGCTGCGCCTGCTCGGGCGCTGGGACGAGGCCGAGGCCGCCTTCGCGTCGATCGAGCAGCGCTGCGCGCGGGCGCTGGCGGCCGAGCCTGGGCGCGTCTCGTTCGCCGAGCGGCGCCTGCTGGCGCAGGCGCACCTGGGCTACCTGCTCGCGCGCCGCGGCCGCACAGCCGAGGCGGAGGAATGGTTCGGCCGCGCGACGGTCGGCGGCGACCAAGCGCCGACGCCCGATGCACAGCTGCGCGTGGCCGACCTTTGGGCGATGGGGCTGTACGAGGCCAGGCAGTGGGACGAGGCACTGGCGAAGTACGAACGCGTGCGCGAGCTGCGCACGCGGATCGACGAGGCCACCGCCGACCCGCAGGTACGCGAGGGCCTGCTCGGTGCCTGGGCGCTGACCGAGTCGCGCCTGGTCGAGCTGCAGATCCGCACCGGACGCGCGGCGCAGGCGCTGCAGACCGCCGAGGCGGCCAAGTCGCGCGTGCTGCGCGAGCTCGCGCGCCGGCATGTGCCGCCGCACGCGCATGCCGCCGCGCCGCAGGACGCACGCATGCAGGCGCTGCACCAGGCCTGGGCGCAGGCCGACGCCGAGCGCGAAGCCGCGGCCGGTGCCAAAGGCAGCGCGGCCGACCCCGCCGCGCTGCGGCGAGCGGAGGCCAGGCTCGCCGGGCTGCGCGAGCTGATCGAGCGCCGCGTTCAGGCTGCGACCTTCGCCGCCGCGCCGGGCGACGACGAGTCGATCGGCGTCGACGCCATGCTCGCACTGCTGCCGCCCGGGAACGGCTGGGGCCTGGTCTGCCTGCACGCCGGCCACGAAGGCAGCGCGGTGCTGATCGCCGCCCCGGGCGCGGACGGCGCGACGGCGGCGGTCGAGGGGATCTGGCTGCCCGACTGGCCTTATGCGCGGCTGCTCGACGAGCTCTATCTGCCCTGGGAGGCCGCCGCGCGCGCGGTTTTCGACGGCGATGCGCCGGTCGCCGACTGGCACGCGGCGCTGGAGCGCGTGCGGCGTCAGGCGCACGCCGCGCTCTGGGCCCCGGTGGCCGCGCGGCTGGCCGCGCACGGCTTGCGCCGGCTGCTGCTGCTGCCGCACCGGCTGCTGCACCTGCTGCCGTGGACCGCGCTGCAGGCCGACGCTGGCGGCGAGCTGCTGGACGGCATCGACGCCTTGTGCGTGGCGCCGGGCGCGGCGCTGCTGCGCACGCTGCACCGCGGGCCGCCGGCGCCGACGCGCAACGCGCTGCTGCTCGGCTGCCCGGACGCCGACGCGCCGCTGATGGGTGCCGAGGCGGCGCAGCTGGCACGGCGCTGCGCGGCGCAGGGCCGCGCCGCGACGCTGCACCTGGGCGCGGCCGCACATGCCGAGGCGCTGGCGGCTGACGGCGCGCAGGCCGGCGCCGTCCACCTCGCCTGCCACGGCATCTGGAGCCCCGATGGCCTGCGTGCCAGCGGGTTGCGGTTGGCGCCGCTGCCCGCCGGCAGCCCGGCGCTCTTCGGCCAGCAAGACGGGCTGGTCCCGATCCCGGCGCTGCTGGCGCAGCTGCGGCTGCCAGGCTGCGAGCTGGCCATGCTGTCGGCGTGCGAGAGCGGGCTGGCGCGGCGCAGCGCGGCCGACGAGCCGGTGAGCCTGCCACTGGCCTTCCTGCTCGCCGGCGCGCGCCAGGTCGTCGCCAGCCTGTGGCCGGTCGCCGACGATGCGACGCTGCTGCTGATGGACGATCTCTGGCAGCGCTGGCTCGCCGGCACGCCGGCGGCGCAGGCGCTGCTGCAGGCGCAGCGCCGGCTGCGCGGGCTGCGCGCGGCCGACGCCGCCGATGCCTTGCTGGCCTGCCGCGGCGCGCCGGCCCCGGGCGCGGACCCGTGGCTAATGCACGATGCCGACGCGCATCTGACAGCGCTCGCGGCGCAGCTGCGCGCGCTGCCTGCCGAGGCGCGGCCCTATGCCTCGCCCGACTACTGGGCGGCTTTCATCTGCTTCGGCGCGCCGGCGGCGGATCGGCCGCCGCGATCGTGAGGCCGGAGGCCTCGGCGCGGGCTGAGTCGGGGACGCGCCCGTCGTGGCGCGTCGCGGCGCTGGCCGCATACAGCGCCGCCGCCTCGGCATGCTGAAGCGCGACGCGCTGCGCCAGCCGCGCCGGCGCGAGCACCCGCACCTGCGGCCCGTAGCGCAGGATGTCCATCGCCAGCTCGGTCTCGTCGGCATACGGCAGCCGCAGCTCGAGCGAGCCGTCGGCCAGCCAGCGCGCGCGCTGCTGCGGATGCCACTGCTCCTGGCCGACCCAGCGCGCCGCATGCGGCTGGAAGCGCAGCGTCGCCCAGCGCGCCTTGGCGCCGGCATAGATGCCGTAGCCGGCATCCATCGCCGCCGCCAGCCGTGCCGGCGCGATCTCGCGCGCCGGTGCGTCGATCCGCTCGGCGTCCTCGATCGCATCGAGCGCGAAGCGGCGCAGCCCCTCGGCGCGGTGACACCAGGCGTCCAGGTACCAGGTGCCGCGGTAGTGCACGAGGCGCTGCGGCGAGACCTCGCGCTCGCCGACCTCGCCGCGCCCGCGCGTCAGGTAGCGCATGCGCAGCCGCCGGCGCCCGACCAGCGCCTCGCCGACGATCTCGAACCAGCGCGCCGGAACCGGCCGGCGCGCGGCGGCGACGATGCGCACGCGGTCGACGACCGCGCTGGCCTGCGGCTGGGAGGCGCCGAGCATGTCGAGGATGCGGTCGCGCAGCGGCTGCAGGTGCCGGCCCAGCAGCGCCTGGCCGTCGAGCTCGCCGAGCAGCTGGTGCGCCATCAGCAGCCCGTACAGCTCGCGCTCGTCGAACCAGAGCCCCGGCAGCTCGTGCTTCCCGCCGCGCGGACTGGCGCCCAGGCGGTAGCCGTTGTCGAGGCGGTCGTACTCGATCGGCGCGCCGAGCCGGTCGCGCAGGTAGGCCAGGTCGCGCTTGAGCGTGGCGGGCGAAACCTCGAGCTCGTCGATCAACTGGCGAAAGCTGACCTGGCCGCGCGCCCTGATCAGCCGCTCGATGCGGTACAGGCGTGCGGTGCGGGTCATCCGGGCAACCCCGGGGTGGCGTGGCCGTCGAGCGGCGCGCCTGCGCTCTGGTCGTCTGTCATCGGACCTCCCGTGCGATGACGTGCGTGGCCGGCCGCCCGCCGCCAGGCCGCCCCGCGCGTTCCGCCCTTATGTTTGAGCGCGAGCCTAGCGCATCCGGCCGCCGCGGATACCCTGCCGGGCGAGGCATCTTGCGCTGGCGCAAACTCGCGCGTCGGCGCCGCGACTCGCCCGAGCGAGGTCCAGGCCGCGCACGCGGCGACGCGGCCTGCCGACCGCTGCCCGGCCATGCCGGCGGCGCGGGCCTGGCTTGCGTGGCGCCGGCGCGTGCCTACACTGCGGGCTTGGGCAGGCCTTGCATTGGTCGAGCCGGAGGGTCGAACGGGGTATGGCAGCGATCGAGACCATGCGCGACGGGCGCGCGGCAGGCAACGCGGCCGGCACGCGAGCCACGCGCGGCGCGCGCGGCGCC
>JACPVA010000102.1 GCA_016191995.1 Burkholderiales bacterium
ACCGTCGTGTACCACCGCTGCGCCCTGCCGAGGACGGTGGGTGCCCTAGCCCGTAAGCAAAGGAGGAGCCAGCTGCCGAAGGCCGATGGCGGGGGAGCGCGCCCGGACACAAACAGTCCTGCGGACTGTTTGTGCCTGGCGAGCGCCCGGGGCACTGTCCCCGGGCATGGAGGGCAAGGGCACCCGCCGGCCTCGGCCCGCGCCATCGTCGCAGACCCCTTCGAAACGGACGCTCGACACACGCGACGGTTGGCCGACGATCAGCGCTAGCCCACGGGCCCGCGGCGAGCGCCCACTAGTGCCTGCCACAGCGGTCCGCCAATCGAGTGCCACGCTTCTCATCGGTTGGCCACCGGATACAGCCCCTGGGGCCGCCACAGCAGGATCGCGACCATCAGCGCGATGTTGGAGAACAGCGCCACCTTGGGCGCCAGGAAGCCCGTGTAGTTGGCCACCAGCCCCACCAGCAGCGCGCCGACCAGGCTGCCGTGCACGCTGCCCAGCCCGCCGATGATGATGACGATGAAGATCAGCACGTTGACCTGCGCGCCGATCTGCGGCACCACGCTCTGCTGGTACAGGCCCCACAGCACGCCGCCCAGCCCTGCCAGCGCCGAGCCGGCGACGAAGACGCCGACGAACAGGCGCCGGATGCGGTAGCCCAGCGCCTCGACCATGCTGCGGTCCTGCACCCCGGCGCGGATCAGCAACCCGATCTTGGTGCGGCCCAGCGTGTACGCGAGCGCCGCGAAGACCACCAGCCCGATCACGGCCGCCAGCACGCGGTACTTCTCGATCGCCGCGTCGCCCAGGTACCAGGACCCGCGCAGCTCGTCGGGCAGCGGCAGCGCGATCTGCAGCGGGCCCCAGATCACCTTGATGATCTCCTCGCCGACGATCATCCCGCCCATCGTGATCAGGATCTGCTTCAGGTGCAGCCCATAGACCGGCCGCACGATCACGCGCTCGAAGGCCCAGCCGACGGCGCCCGCGGCCGCCATCGCGACCAGCATCGCGGCGAAGACGCTCGCGAAGCCGCTCCAGCCGGCCGCCGCGCCCCAGCCCATCACGCTGGTGGCCATGAAGGCGCCGAGCGCGATGAAGACGCCGTGGCCGAAGTTCAGCACGTCCATCAGCCCGAACACCAGCGTCAGCCCGGAGGCGATGACGAAGACGATCAGCCCCATCGCCAGCCCGGCCGCGGTCAGCGTCAGCCAGGTGCTGGTGCTGCCGATGGCAGGAAGCGCCAGCAGCGCCAGCGCGGCCAGCAGCGCCACCGGCCTGAAGTCGCGCGGCGTGCGCGGGATGGCGTCGCTGCCGGCGGCCGCCGGCGCCACCTTGCCTGCCACGCCGTTCATGCATACGCTCCCAGCGAAAGCCCGAGCAGCCGCTGCTGCAGCGCCTCGTCGTCGGCCAGCTCGGCCATCGTCCCGCGGTGGGCGACGCGGCCGTCGTCCATCACCGCCACCGTGTCGCCCAGCGCACTGGCCATCACGAAGTTCTGCTCGACGAGCAGGATCGTCGTGCGCTGCGACTTCAGCTCGCGCAGCGCGCCGACGAGGTTGCGCACGATCGACGGCGCCAGCCCCTTGCTCGGCTCGTCGATCAGGATCAGCGCGCGCGGCTCGACGATCGCGCGCGCGACGGCGAGCATCTGCTTCTGCCCGCCGCTGAGCTTGCCCGCCGGGTAGAGCCAGAACTTCTTCAGCGCCGGGAACAGGCCGAAGATCCAGTCCAGCCGCGCGCGGTCGAGCTCGCCGGCGTGGCGCGCGGCGCGCGCCGCCAGCACGACGTTCTCCTGCACCGTCAGGTCGGCGAAGATGCCCATCGTCTCGGGCACGTAGGCGATGCCGCGCTGCGCGATGTCGGGGGTCGGCAAGCCGTGGATCGGCGCGCCGCGGAACGCGACCGTGCCGCGGCTGGCCGCGTGCAGGCCCATCACGGTGCGCAGCGTCGTCGTCTTGCCGGCGCCGTTGCGGCCCAGCAGCACCGTGACCTCGCCCTCGGGCACGTCGAGGTCGACGCCGTGCAGGATGTGGTAGGCGCCGATGTGCGTGTGCACGCCCTGCAGGCGCAGCACCGGCGCGGCGGCAGCGGTCATGCCGGCTCCTCCTCGACCGCCGCGCCGAGGTAGGCGCTCTGCACCACCGGCGACGCGATCACCGCGGAGGGCTCGCCGTCGGCGACCAGCCGCCCGTTGTGCAGCACGACGATGCGGTCCGACAGCTCGCGCACGACATCCATCTTGTGCTCGACGAGCAGGATGGCGCGGTCCCTGCGCGACTTCAGCGCGCGGATCAGGTCCAGGATCACCGGCACGTCGTCGACGCTCATGCCGGCGGTCGGCTCGTCGAACATGTAGACCTTCGGGTCCAGCGCCATCAGCAGCGCCACCTCCAGTTTGCGCTGGTCGCCATGCGGCAGCGCGGCAGCGTGGGCGTCGAGCTTGTCGCCGAGCTGGACCTGCCGCGCCAGATCGCGCGCCTCGTCGATCCAGTCCCGGCGGTCCAGCCAGACCCGCAGCAGGTCGAGCGCGCCGGCCAGCGCACCGGCGTGGCCGCGGCCCTGCTCGCGCGCCTGCACCGCCAGCCGGACGTTTTCCAGCACCGTCAGGTTCGGGAACAGCTGCGTGAGCTGGAATGCGCGCCCCAGGCCGCGGCGCGTGCGCAGCGGCGCCGGCAGCGCGGTCAGGTCCTCGCCGCCGAGCAGCACGCGCCCGGCGCTGGCCGGCAGCTGGCCGCTGATGAGGTTGAAATAGGTCGTCTTGCCGGCACCGTTGGGGCCGACGATCGCGGTCAGCGTCCCCGGCTCGAAGCAGCACGACACCGCATCGACGGCCACATGGCCGCCGAAGCGGATCGTCAGATCGATGGTTTCGAGCATGGGGCAGCCACGCCCGGCATCAGGCCGGGCTTCGTCGAACGCCCCCTGCCGGCAAGGGGCTGGGCGGAACAGGAGCGCCGGCCCAGCCGCCCGGCGCTGCAGGCCGGGCGGCCGGTACCGATCACAAGCGACTCAGCGCTTGTTGAGGATCGGTACCTGCATCTCCGAGGCCTTGATCTCGCGCACCAGCTCAGGCACGCCCCAGGCGAAGGCCGGGTCGTCCTTGATGCGGAAGTGGTACATGTCCTGCATCGCCTGGTGATCCTCCTTTCGGAAGGTCATCGTCCCCTTGGGTGTCTCGAAGGACATGCCCTCCATCGCGGCGATCAGCTTGTTCGTGCTCGCATCGCCACCGGTCTTCTTCAGCGCGCTGACGACGGCGATCGCCGCGCTCATGCCGCCGGCGGTGAAGAAGTCCGGCGGGCTCTTGAACTTGCTGTAGTGGTTGGCGACCAGCCACTCGTTGACCGGGTTCTTCGGGATCCCGAAGTAGTAGTACAGCGCGCCCTCCATCCCCGGGTACTGCTTGTACGCGACCATCGCCGGCAGGATGTTGCCGCCGGTGGCCATCTCGATGCCGTAGCGCTTCTGCAGTTCCAGCTCGGCGAACTTGGAGAACGGGGAGTTGCCGCCGGCCCAGATCACCCAGACGAACTTGCGCCCGGGCTGGTCCTTCATCTTGTCGACCAGGCGCTGGAAGACGGCGGTGAAGTCGGTCGTCGTCGGCGGCACGAACTCCTCATGCACGAACTTGCCCTTGCGGATCGCCGCCTTGAAGGCCTTGACGCCGTCGCGCCCGAAGGCGTTGTCCTGCGCCAGCGTGGCGACGACATGGCCGTCCTTGTCCAGCGCCACGGCGTTGCTGATGGCGTCCTGCGACGAGTTGCGCCCGGTGCGGAAGATGTACTTGTTCCACTTCTCGCCGGTGATCGAGTCGGCCACCGCCGGCTCGACGAGCAGGATCTTCTTGTACTCCTCGGCCACCGGCAGCATCGCCAGCGCGACCGGCGACGCCGTCGGGCCGACCGCGAGGTCGACCTTGTCGTCGGCGTAGGCGGCGGCGAGCTGCGCCTTGCCCACGTCGGGCTTGCCCTGGTCGTCCTTCTCGATCACGACCAGCTTCTTGCCCGCCACCGTCATCGTGCCGCCGGTGGCGTACTCCAGCCCCATCTGGAAGCCGGTGAGGGTCTGCTTGGCGTAGGCCTCGAGCGGCCCGGTCTTGCTCGCGATCAGCGCGATCTTGACCTCGCCAGCGGCGTGCGAGGCCAACGGCGCGGCCAGCAGCAGCGCAGCAGCGGCCGAGGCGGCAAGGGGCAGGAGTTGGCGGCGCTTCATCGGGGGGTCTCCATGGGGTGGGATGTGGTGCTGGATGCAACGTGCGTGCCAGGCGCCGGAGATCAGGGAATACGCTCGGTTTTGGGGCACCTTGCTTGTCATTCGTACTTTTTGCGGACACACACCACTTTGGAATCGGCCGTATTTCGGGCATCGATATCGTCCTTTTTACCGACACGTGTGCGGTACGCTAAAACGAATCTCCCGGGCCCCTCGACTTGCGATGGGATCCGCGGCGCGAGCGGTTCTGCTGCCACCAGCAGTCACCGATACCGGCGCGCGGGAATCAGGTGGCGTCGTTCGGGGCCGGACAGCACACCGGCCAGCCGTCGAGCCCGGATGCCGTAAGCGTCGTGACGTCATGGCGTCACGCTGCTACGATCGGCACGATTGCCCTGCCTTGGACAGCCATGAGCACTCGGGATACGGTTCGCTCCACGGTCTATCTGGATCCCGATCTGCACCAGGCGCTGCGGCTGAAGTCGGCGCAGAGCCGGCGCAGCATGTCCGACATCGTCAACGAGGCGGTGCGTCTGACGCTGCGCGAGGACGAGGAGGACCTGGCCGCCGTGCGCGCACGCGCGCGCGAGAAGCCGCTCGACTACGAGGCCTTCCTCGCCAAGCTGAAGGCCGATGGCACGCTATGAGCTGCGCGTCAAGCCGTCGGTCGCCAAGGACCTGCGCGGCATCCCGCAGGCCGACGTGCGGAGTATCCTTGAGCGTATCGAGGCCCTGCGCGACGACCCGCGCGCGGCGGGCTGCGAGAAGCTCGCCGGCGGTTCGGAGCTGTACCGCGCACGCCAGGGCGTCTACCGCATCGTCTACGCGATCCTCGACGCGCAGGTGATCGTGGAAGTGGTCCGCGTCGGCCACCGCGGCGAGGTCTACCGTAGCCGATAGGCGTCGCGCCGACGATGAGCGACCCCGCGCCGCATTTCCACGGTCACCGCCAGCGCCTGCGGGAGCGCTTCGTCTAGGTGGGCCTCTACGGGCTGGCCGAGCATGAGGCGGTGGAACCGAGGTCGAGCATCGAGCAGCCTGCGGGTGACTCGCTCCGAAACTTGCGTCGGCCGCGGGAGTGGCTCGCTCTTTGAGCCAGTGAGGGTGCAACATCGTCGGCCATGGACGCACATCGGACCGACTTGATCGCACACGACCCCGACGCGGGCAACCTGCCGCGGCTGGATGCCGAGACCGGGCATGGCCTGGTCACCGACGTGTCGATCAAGCGCAAAGTGCGCAACTTCGTCGCGATGACGCACGAGTCCGATCAGGAACGGCCCGATCCGGAAGCGGCCTTCGAAGCGGGCGCGAAGCGCTTCGAGATCTACGTTCGCGAGAAGGCCATCTTGAATCTCCAGCACCAGCGCGCGTACACGGCGTTGAAGCTGGACCCGGTCGAGGCGCCCGCCGCCGAAAGCGAGGCTGCCGAAGCGGCGCCGAGGAAGAAGGGCGCCAAGGACAAGCGCAAGGGCAGCGGTGACGAGGTCGAAAAGGCGCGCGTGTGGATGTGCCAGAACTTCTTCGACGTGCGGACCTTCGGTGCCGTGATGTCCACCGGCACCAACGCCGGCCAGGTGCGCGGCCCGGTGCAACTGACCTTCGCCCGGTCCATCGATCCGGTCGTTGCGCTCGAGCACTCCATCACCCGCGTGGCCGTCGCCACCGAGGCGGAAGCCGAGAAGCAGCAGGGCGACAACCGGACCATGGGCCGCAAGCACACCGTCCCGTACGGCCTGTACCGCGCCCACGGCTTCGTCTCCGCATTCCTCGCCAAGCAGACCGGCTTCGACGAAGCCGATCTCGAGCTGCTTTGGCAGGCGCTGGAACAGATGTTCGAGCACGACCGCAGCGCCGCGCGCGGGCAGATGAGCACGCGCGGGCTGTACGTGTTCGAGCACGATTGCGAACTCGGCAACGCGCACGCGCACGGCCTGTTCGACCGCCTCGTCGTGCAGCGCGAAGCCAGCGCGGACGGCCCCGCGCGCGACTTCGGCGCATACTCGGTGACGTTCGACGGCCGCAGCCTCGCCATTGGCGATTGCATCGAGGCCGAACCGGGCGTCACCCTCACGCGGAGGTGCTGAGCATGGACTGGCGCGAGCGTATCGTCTGCGATCCCGACATCCTCGTGGGCAAGCCCACCGTCAAGGGCACCCGCCTGTCGGTGGAACTGATCCTGGGTTGGCTGGCCCAGGGCTGGACCCACGAGATGCTGCTCGAGTCCTACCCGCAGCTGACCCGGGAGGACATCCTCGCGGCGCTGGCCTTCGCCGCCGACCGGCTGCGCGAGGAGTCCTACACGCTGCTGGACAGCCCGGCCTCGTGAGGCCCCCGCCGCTGCTGGCCAACGAAAACTGGCCCCGTCCGGCGCTGCTGGCACTGCGGGCGGCGGGTCTGGACGTGCAGGCGGTGGCCGAACGCATGCCCCGCGCCAGCGATGCCGAAGTGCTGCGCCACGCGGCCGCGGAAGGCCGCTGGGTGCTGACCTTCGACCGCGACTACGGCGAACTCGTCTTCGCCCGGGCCGCGCCGCCGCCGCCGGCCATCGTCTACCTGCGCCAGGGCGCCTATGTGCCAGACTGGCCCGCCCGCGCCCTGCTCGACCTGCTGCCCCAGGCCGACTGGGTGCGCGGGCATCTCGTCGTCGTCAACGGGCGCAGCGTGCGGCGGCGGGCGCTGCCGACGCCGTGACCGACGACGACCCCTGCCCCTGTCGGCCCTGCAGCACTGGGCGTACTGCCCGCGCCAGTGTGGGTTGATCTACCTGGAGCAGGTCTTCGACGACAACGTCCACACCCTGCGCGGGCAGGCCGTGCACGCCGAGGCCGACCGCCCGGGGTTCGAGCTTCGCCGCGGCCTGCGCATCGAGCGCGCCTTGCCGCTGTTCAGCGACCGTCTCGGCCTCGTCGGCAAGGCCGACACGGTGGAGTTCGAGCCCGACGGCACCCCCTACCCGGTCGAGTACAAGCACGGGTCGCGTCACAAGGCCGCCGACATCGCCGCCTGCGACGATCTGCAGCTCGCCGCGCAGGCGCTGTGCCTGGAGGAGATGACCGGCCGGCGCGTCCCCGAGGGCGCGATCTTCTATGCGTCATCGCGGCGCCGGCGTGCCGTGTCGGTCGACGATGCGCTGCGCGATCGAGTGGCACGCGCAGCCGCCGAGGTGCGTGCCATGCTCGCCGGCGAACGGCTGCCGCCGCCCACCGACGACACGCGGCGCTGCCGCGCCTGCTCACTGCGCGACCGCTGCCAGCCCGAGGCGGTGAGGCAGATGGCCAGCATCGACGATGGCGAGCTCTTCACGGCAGACAACGACGGCTGACGATGCAGCTCCTCAACACCTTGTACGTGACGCTGCCCGACAGCCACTTGCGGCTGGACAACGACACGCTGCGGCTGCTCGTCGGCGACGAGACCCGCCTGCGCGTGCCGCTGCATCACCTGGGGCGGTGGTCTGTTTCGGGCATGTCGGCATCACCGCACCGCTGATGCACCGGCTGGCCGACGCCGGCATCGCGCTCGTCCTGCTCGACAGCCACGGGCGCTTCAAGGCCCGCCTGGAAGGGGCGACGAGCGGCAACGTCCTGCTGCGACGTGCGCAGCACCAGCGCGCCGACGACTCCGGGTTCGCGCTCGATCTGGCGCGACATATTGTCGCCGGCAAGCTGCGCAACCAGCGCCACGTCCTGCTGCGCGGCGCGCGCGACGCGCAGGACACGCAGGACGCCCAGGCCCTGGTGCGCACGGCAAAGAACCTCGCCGCCAGCCTGCGCACACTGCCCGCCGCCGCGACGCTGGACGAGGTTCGCGGCATCGAGGGCGAGGCAGCGCGCGGTTACTTCGCCGCCATGAACCGGCTGCTGCGCGCCGATCTGCGAGCCGACTTCGGGATCGACGGGCGCAGCCGGCGGCCGCCGCGCGACCGAATGAATGCCTTGCTGTCGTTCCTGTACTCGATGTGGATGAACGATTGCCGCAGCGCCGCGGAGGTCGCCGGGCTGGACCCGCAGGTCGGCTGGTTGCACGCGCTGCGCCCTGGCCGCGCTGCGCTGGCGCTGGGCTTGATGGAGGAGTTCCGGCCGCTGGCCGACCGGCTGGCCCTGACACTCGTCAATCGCGGCCAGCTTCTCGCGCGCGATTTCGACGCCCGCGAAGGCGGCGCAGTGATGCTGTCCGACGACGCCCGCAGGACCGTCGTCGTCGCGTTCCAGGAGCGCAAGCTCGACGAGCTGAAGCATCCGCTGCTCGCCGAGACCGTGACCGCCGGGTTGCTGCCGCTGGTTCAGGCCCGGCTGCTGGCACGTCACGTGCGCGGCGACGCCGCGCACTACGTACCGTTCAGGATGCGCTAGGACCGCTGCGATGCTCGTCATCGTCTGCTACGACGTCAACACCGAGACGCGAGAAGGCCGGCGCCGGCTGCGGCGGGTGGCCAAGGCCTGCGAGGGCGTGGGGCAGCGGGTGCAGAAGTCGGTCTTCGAGTGTCGGGTCGATCTGGCGCAGATGGAGTCGCTCGAGCGCCGACTGCTCGGCATCATCGATGAGCAGAGCGACTGCCTGCGGCTGTACCGCATGGCCGACTCGCGCGGCTGCGAGGTGCGCGAGCATGGACGCTTCCGTGCCATGGATTTCGACGGTCCATTGGTCGCCTGAGGCAGGATGCTGGCGCGAACCCCGAGTGTCGACCGCCCGCGGAAGGGTTCGCGCTTGCGCCAAGTCCGCGTCACGCCTGGATTTCAGAGGACGACACTGACTCGATGCCCGACTCTGCAGGTACGACGTCCAGCAGGTTCGCGCGATCCGGGGAAAATGGCGTGGCCGCTGGCGCACTTGCGATAGCGGAGTCGCGCGCCCCTCACGGGGCGCGCGTGGATTGAAACGCCAGGCGCAAGCGTCTGAAGACCAGCACCCCGACGTCGCGCGCCCCTCACGGGGCGCGCGTGGATTGAAACGAGGAGCAGGGCGACAGGGCCGACCAGCACCAGCTAGTCGCGCGCCCCTCACGGGGCGCGCGTGGATTGAAACGACGCCGCCATCAACCCCACAGCCCTGACCAAGGGTCGCGCGCCCCTCACGGGGCGCGCGTGGATTGAAACGGACGCTGCGCGTCGCGGCCAGCGCACGAACTCGTGTCGCGCGCCCCTCACGGGGCGCGCGTGGATTGAAACGCCTCGATCGCCAAGTTAGGTCGTTGATTGCGAAGTCGCGCGCCCCTCACGGGGCGCGCGTGGATTGAAACCATCCGCGCGCCGCTGCATCGCCTGTGGCTGCAGGTCGCGCGCCCCTCACGGGGCGCGCGTGGATTGAAACCCAGCCGGGCCTGCCGATGGTCGCGGCGGCCACCGGTCGCGCGCCCCTCACGGGGCGCGCGTGGATTGAAACGCGTAGCCGGCGGCATAGGCGGCAGCGGTGCCGAAGTCGCGCGCCCCTCACGGGGCGCGCGTGGATTGAAACCTGAGCAGCAGCAGCCTCCGCTGGGGTTGCCTCGGTCGCGCGCCCCTCACGGGGCGCGCGTGGATTGCAACGGCGCGAACGCGGCCCTGTCTGAGCCAGATTCCCTGCTCGCTCCTGCGAAGCACGCCGCCTGACGGGGTTCCAGTCCGCCCGCTTCAGCCTCCATCGGCCCGCAACCTCAAGTCGCCACCCCGACCTCGACGTTGTCGATCAGCCGCGTGCTGCCGATGCGCGCCGCACCGAGCACGACCAGCGCCTCGCCGTCGGCGGGCGCCCCGAGATCGGCCTGGCGCCGGATCGCGACATAGTCGACCTTCCAGCCGCGGTCGGCGAGCGCGTCCATCGCTGCCGCTTCCAGCGCCGACCAGTCGCGCCGGCCGCGCCGCAGTTCGGCGGCGACGCCCTGCAGTTCGCGCGCCAGCGCGACGGCTTCGGCGCGCTGCGCGGCGTCGAGATAGCCGTTGCGCGACGACAGCGCCAGCCCGTCCTCGGCGCGCGAGGTCTCGCCGGCGACGATCTCGATCGGCAGCGCGAGTTGCCGCGTCATGCGCCGGATCACCATCAGCTGCTGGTAGTCCTTCTTGCCGAACACCGCCACCCGCGGCTGGACGCAGTTGAACAGCTTCGTCACCACCGTGCACACGCCGGTGAAGAAGCCGGGCCGGAAATGCCCCTCGAGGATGTCGGCGAGCTCGCCCGGCGGCTGGACCGTGAACGACTGCGGCTCGGGGTAGAGCTCGGCCTCGCTCGGGGCGAAGACGAGGTTGCAGCCCGTCGCGCGCAGCAGCTCGCAGTCGCGTTCGAGCGTGCGCGGGTAGGTGTCGAAGTCCTCGTGCGGCGCGAACTGCAGCCGGTTGACGAAGATGCTCGCCACCACCGGCCCGCCGCGCTCGCGCGCCAGCCGCACGAGCGACAGATGGCCTTCGTGGAGGTTGCCCATGGTCGGCACGAAGGCGGTGCCGGTGGCGCCGGCGAGCGCATGGCGCAGCTCGGCGAGGGTGTGGACGACGCGCATCGGCAGGCTCAGTAGGTGTGGGTCGACTCGTCGGGGAAGCTGCCGTCCCTGACCGCGGCGACGTAGCGCCGCACGGCGTCCTGGACGCTGCCGCCGCCGGCGAGGAAGTTGCGCACGAAGCGCGGGCCCGGCACAGCGCCGAGGCCCAGCATGTCGTGCAGCACCAGCACCTGGCCGCTGCAGCCGCTGCCGGCGCCGATGCCGATGACGGGCAGCGGCAGCGCCTGCGCCAGCTCGCGCGCCAGCGCGCTGGGCATCAGCTCGAGCACGAGCATCGCCGCGCCGGCATCGGCCAGCTCGCGCGCGTGGCGACGCAAGGTCTGCGCGCCCTCGTCGTCGCGGCCCTGCACGCGCCAGCCGCCCAGCGCGTGCACCGACTGCGGGGTCAGCCCGAGGTGGGCGCAGACCGGGACACCGCGCTCGACCAGGTAGCGGACGACCTCGGCCGTCCAGCCCCCGCCTTCGAGCTTGACCATCTGCGCGCCCGACTGCATCAGCTGCGCGGCACTGCGCATCGCCTGGTCGGCGCCGCCGTGGTAGCTGCCGAACGGCAGGTCGGCGATGATCCACGCATGGCGGTTGCCGCGCGCCACGCACGCGGTGTGGTAGGCCATCGCGTCGAGCGACACCGGCACCGTGCTCGGGTGCCCTTGCAGCACCATGCCGAGCGAATCGCCGACCAGCAGCACGTCGACGCCCGCATCGTCGAGCAGGTGCGCGAAGGCCGCGTCGTAGCAGGTCAGCATCGCGATCTTCTCGCCCGCCGCGTGCATCGCGCGCAGGCGGTGCAGCGTCATCGGCTTGCGCTCGGGGCTCACGACGATGCCCTCTGCAGCGCGATCTTGTCCCGCAGCTCGACCGCGCGATTGCCCGCATCGACGAAGACGAGCCGCGGCCGGTGGCCGGCGGCCTGCGCATCGGCCACCAGGCCGAACGCGGCGATGATGATCAGGTCGCCGACCGCCGCGCGGCGCGCCGCCGATCCGTTCAGCGACACGATGCAGCTGCCGCGCTCGGCGCGCAGCGCATAGGTGACGAAGCGTTCGCCGTTGGCGATATTCCAGACGTGGATCTGCTCGTGGTCGCACAGGTCGGCGGCTTCGAGCAGGTCCTCGTCGATGGCGCACGACCCCTCGTAGTGCAGTTCGCAGTGCGTCACCGTGGCGCGGTGGATCTTGGACTTCAGCAGCTGGCGCAGCATGGGGCGATCCGGTGTCGAGGTCGATGATCGGGAGCGCGCTCGCCGTCCCGGCCGGCCGAAGCGCCGGCGATCGTGGTCTTGCGCGGTCCGGCAAGAGATCGACGAGGACACGCGGCAGGCCTCGTTGCCTGCCGCGTTCGCTCGGGCCGTCCCTGCGCAACCTCCCGGTCAGGGTGCTGCGCTTGTCCCGGGAGGCCGCGACGCGCCCCATGCGCTCGGTCGCGCCGGGCCGCCGCCTGACGGAGGGGGTGGCTGATTATGCTGCATCGCAGCATGACAGCGCCGGTCAGGCGTTCGCCGCCCGGCCCAGAATTCCTACCTGGTAAAACTTCTCGCGGATCCTGCGATGAGCGCCGTGCTGATTTCCACCAAGGGGCAGGTCGTCCTGCCCGTGTCCGTGCGCAAGGCCCTGGGCCTGAAGCCCGGCATGCGCGTCAACGTCGAGCTCGACGGCAGGCGCGCGGTCATCACGGCGGCGCCGGCACCGAAGACCGCCAGCCTCGAAGAGATCCAGTCCTTGCTCGACTACAAAGGCCCGGTCGTGGCGGTGAGCGCGATGCGCGTCACCGGCTACGAGGGCTGAAGGCCGTGCGTGCCGTCGACACCAATGTGCTGGTCCGCGCACTGGTTCGCGACGATGCCGAACAAGCGGCGCGTGCGCAGGCCCTGCTGACCGACGGCGAGGTCTACGTGCCGGTGACGGTGATGCTGGAACTGGAGTGGGTGCTGCGTTCCCGCTACGGCTACGGTCCGAAGCTGGTGGCGCAGGTGCTGGGCAAGCTCACCGCACTGGGCAACGTGGTTGTCGGCGAGCACCAGGCCGTGGTGGCGGCAGCCGCGCGCGTGGCGCAGGGCTGGGATTTCGCCGGTGCGCTGCACCACGCGCTGAGCGAGGGCTGCGAGGATTTCGCGACCTTCGACACCGACCTGGTCCGCCGCGCCGGGCGCGGCGCCAGGGTCGTGCCGCCGGTGCGACGGATCTGAAGCCTTGCAGCCTCGGCGCGCGCTGCACCGTGACCAGGCCTCGTCACCCCGGCGCGGGTGCGAGCCATGCCTTCACGAGCTCTCGGCCGCCCGCGCCCGCCCGCCGATCGCCGAGTGGCAAGGGCGCGCAGACGAACTGGTTGTAGCTCGCCAGGAACGACATCCCGAGCGGCTTGCGCAGCCCCGTCAGCAGATATTCCTCCAGCCGCAGCCCATCGACGTCCTGTGCGGCCGCGAAGGCCTCCTCGTCGCGGAAGCCGAGCATGGCGACGAACTCGTCCGCGTGATAGCGGTTGTGATAGACGCGCAGCCAGGGGATCCTGGGCGCGACTTGCGCCATTCGATCGCCCCGCAGCCGCCAGTAGGCCCGCCTTGCCCGCGTGCTGACCAGCCCGTGCGCGACGACGAGGCAGCCCCACGCGTCCGAATGTTCGCCCATGCTCAGGCCGGGCTCGTCGTCGCAGAAGATCTCGAAGTAGGGCTCGGGGCCGAACGCGATCGATGCGATGCGGTCGTCGCGCCGCGTCTTCATGATCGCCTGCGCCGCATCGTGGTGATGCTTCTCCGATCGCCACTGCGTGGCGGCCCAGATCAGGTGCGGCTGGATCGTGCACTGGGCGAAGATCCGCCAGACGACGCCCTTGTCGGCGTTGAAGAGCCTGGACACACGCGGCCGGGTGATCTACGCCGGGTCGTTCAGCAAGCTGCTGTTCCCTTCGCTGCGGCTGGCCTATGCGGTGCTGCCGCCGGCGCTGGCCGATCCGTTCGCGGCGGCGCTGTCGCTGACGGCGCGCCACCTGTCGCTGCTGCCGCAGGCGGTGTTGCACGACTTCGTCGTCGAGGGTCACTATGCCCGCCACCTGCGCCGCATGCGCTCGGCCTACGGCGAGCGCGCGGCGGCGCTTCAGGATGCGATCGCGCGCCGCCTGTACGGGCGGCTCGCCGTGCTGCCGATCACCTGCGGTCTCGATACGCCGGCCTTTCTCGCCGCGGGGAGCGACGACGCGCAGGTCGCGCGCGAGGCGGCCGCCGCGGGGCTCGAAACCCGGCCGCTGTCGGCCTACCGCGTCGACGCCACGCCGCCGAGCGGGCTGGTGCTGGGCTTCGCCGCGTTCGACCGCGCGCAGATCGACGCTGGCGTCGCTGCGCTGGCGCCGGTGCTGGACCGCGGACGCAGCGCGACGGGCCGCCCGACGACGAGGACTGCCGTGCCGGGCTGAAGGCGCGGGTGCGCGATGGGCGAGCTCGATTGCGCCCGCCCGGTGCGTCGAGCCGCCGTTCGAACGGCATGGTCGAGCTGGTGTGGCAGGGCCAGCGGATCGCTCGCCCGGCCCTGTGGAGGCCAAATGAGATTCGAAAGCGGCCGCGAGCTGCTTCCGCGTCGCATCGCGCGAATGCCGCGGCCTTCGATGGCCGAGCGCCGGCCGGCTCGCAGCCGGAACCACGGCTCAGGTGCCGCACGCCGTCTATCGGCCCGAGCCCCTGGGAGCCAAGCGGTCGACGCCGGGCAGGGCTGCCATCTTCCGGTCCAGCGTCAACGTGCCCAGATCCTCGCTGCCGTACTGCAGCACGATCAGGCGATCGAGCAAACCGCAGCCTCGGTGGGTGGCCAACGCGTCCATCACCGCATCGCCGCCCGACGGGGCAACCAACCCGCTGCTCAGCACACTGCGCAGCGCGGCTTTCGCGTCGACCTTGCCGACAGCGTAGTGGTGCTGCAGGGCGACGTAGGCCTCGCCGATGACCATGTGGCTGGCGAACAGCGCCACGTGCTCGACTTCCACCAGGTGCGTCAGCGCCGCGACGACGCGGCCGAAATCCTGCGCCGGTTCGCCGGTGGTCAGCCGCACCAGGATGGAGGTGTCAATCCCGCAGCGCCGGGTCATGGGCCTGCTCGCGGAAGGCGTGGATGTCGAACACCGGAGCGGCCCGCTTCAACTTGCCGCGCAGCGGTGCCAGGCGGCTGGCGTCCACGCGTTTGGCGCGCAGCAGGAAGCCCTCCGGGCTGGGCTGCAGCTCGAGACGGTCGCCCGGCTTGACGCCCAGCGCGTCCAGCACATGGGCCGGAAACGTGACCTGCCGCTTGGACGTGACGGTGACGAGCATGACCAAGACCCTCCTTACCCGATCGGTGAATTGTAAGGCAGCTGGATCGCCCTTGCACGAACGTACCCCGAGCGTGTCGTTTTCGATGCCGAGGTAGCCAGGGATCGGGCGGTTGCGCCTGGCGACCAGCATTGAGCGGACACCCGCTGTGCGAACCGCGGCGCTCGGGCGCCGAACACCGAGCTGCGGCGCGGGTGATGCCGCAGGCGTCGGCGCAGCCGGAAGAGGCGACCGACGCCGCTGCTGCTACCGGATGCGAGATCGAAACCGAGGTCGCCCGGGGGTCCGCCGGGCTGCATCAGCTGGGCTCCCCGTTCAGGCTTGTCTTTCGCATCGACCTGCCCAGCGGCCCGATCGACGACGGCGCAGGGACCGAGATCGTCGCCGCGATGCCGGGGTAGCCGGCATCGGGAGGGCTCTGAGGTCCGCATGCTACCCGCAAGCCGGAGCTAGCGTGGTTCGCCGCCGGTGGCGCCGCGGGCGCGTCGTGCGCCTGGGGTTACAGGCCGGCGCACGATTCGGGCGTTTCGACGCGCGGCACGATGTCGCCGTGGACCGGCCAACCGCAACTCGCCTGGCTCGCTCGGATCGATGCCGGCGCGATCACTTCAACAGCAGCACCTGCAGACCCTCGACGCGGCGGAACACGGGGGCCCCGGTGACCATGCGGTGTTCCGGCCCGAGCTGCAGGCAGCTCGCAGCCTGCAAGGCATCGCGCGTGCGCAGCCCGTGGCGTACACGGATCACGGCGGCGAGTTCGACCACGTCGCGCGTCAGCTCCACCCACAGCACGTCCGGCCGCGCGAAGAACGCGTCGTAGGCAGCCAGCTCGGCCGTGTCTGCAGCCTTCATCGGGCCGACACGGCATTCGAGCCAGCTCAAACGACTAAGCGCCGTGCGCGCGGCGGGATGCGCCTGCGACAGGGACGCCAGCGCCGCACGAACGCGGCTGCCGAAGGGCTCGCACCCCTCGATCAGATAGATCAGCGCGCTGGCATCGAAGAAGACGATCACCAGTCGTGCTCGGCGGAAAGGCGCCGGTCGATCTGCCGCTTGCTGCGCGCGGCGACCGGCCGCTGCGCGAGCAGCCACTGCATCGCGCTGAGCCCGCGCGCGCCCGCACCATGAGGGTCGGTCAGGCGGCGGTAGTCCTCTTCCCTGAGCACCACGGCGGTGGCCTTGTTGCGCTTGACGAGGTGCACCGGCCCGCGCTTCAGCGCCTCTTCGATCGCTGCCATGCCGCGGCGCTTGATCTCCATCGCAGACACCAGGTTCGTCATCGTCGGGATCCCGGTCGGTACTGAAACAAGCTCGAATGGTATCGAAAACGGCACCGTTGCGCCGGCACGTGGCGCACCGCGGCCGCGGCGTCAGCGGTGCGCCGGCCGGTTGCGCCTGCGTCTCGACCGGCGGGGCCGACTCCAGCAATCAGCAATGGCGGGCCCGGAACGCCGGCTGCGCGGCCTCGAAGGTCAGCACGCGCGCCTTGCGCAACGATCGTCGGGACGAGTCCCCGGTCACCGAGGTGCGTCCGAGCCTCGGCAGGGCCGATCCGCGCCGGCGCACAATCCGCGGCCACGCCCAGCGCGATCCACCGACGATCGACATGGGAGCCTCGCGGATCTTCATCTCCTACCGACGCGACGACGCCGCCGGCTACGCCGGCCGGCTCGAGGAGTCGCTCGAACGACGGCTCGGCCGCGGCAGCGTCTTTCGCGATATCGGCGACATCACGCCCGGCGAGGACTTCGTCCGCGTCATCCGCGCGCGGCTGGCCGACGCGCAAGGCGTGCTGGTGCTGATCGGCCCGCGCTGGGCCGGCGGCGCCGCGCCCGGGCCGCGGCGCATCGACGACGCGGGCGACTTCGTTCGGCTCGAGGTGCAGGAGGCGCTGGCCTGCGGCGCGCGCGTCGTTCCGGTGCTGCTGCCGGGTGCGACGATGCCGTCCGAGGACGAACTGCCGCAGCCGCTGCAGCCGCTCGCGCGGCGTCATGCGCTGGAGCTCGACGACGCCTACTGGGAGGCCGGCGTCGGGCGGCTGCTGGCCGCCCTCGGCAGCGTGCCGCGGCGCCGTATCTGGCCCTGGGCGCTCGGCGCAGCAGCGCTCGGCGCGCTGGCGGTGGCAGCCTGGTGCGGTCTGGCCGCCCGCGACGAGGACGGCGATGCCGCCGCGGCGCTGCTCGGCCGCTGGGAGGCCGAGGTGCGCTACGACTGGGGCGACGTGCACCGCGAGCGCTTCGAGTTCCTGCGCCACGCCGGCGCGCTGACCGGCAGCGCGAGCTTTCTGCGGGTCCCGCGCGCGATCGAGAACCTGCGCCTCGAAGGCCGCAACCTGCAGTTCGAGACCCGCTCGGAGCAGTCGATGGGCGAAGAGCGCCGCGTGCTGACGCACCGCTACGCGGCCGAGCTGCGCGGCCAGCCGCCGGAGCAGCACCTGCTGGTGCGGATGCAGTCCAGCGGCGGCTTCGGCAGCCCGCGGCCGATCGTCTTCGAGGCGCGCCGCGCGGCGGCGGAGGGCTTGACGCCACGCTGAGAGGCCGGGCGCCCTCCGCCCAGGGCCGCGCGTCGCGCCGGCGTCGCGCGGCGCGGCAAGGCGCCGCAGTCGCTCAGCGCGCGCGCTCGGTCGGCACGAGCAGATCCTCGAGGAAGAAGGCCGACAGCGCGGCGCGGCCGGTCAGGCCGGCCTTGGCGTAGACGGCGCCCGCCTGCTCGCGCACGGTGCGCTCGCTGCTGGTCCGCACGGCGGCGATCTCCTTCGTGCTCAGGCCCTTGAGCAGCAGCAGCGCGACCTCGCGCTCGGCGTCGGTCAGGCTCCACTGCGCGAATTGGCGGTCGATCGCCTCGCCCAGCCCGTCGAGCAGCGCGCGCGACTCGTTGCGCCAACGCTGCCCCTGCAGGCGCGCGACCTCGAGCTCGCGCAGCACCTGCAGGTGCTCGTGGCGCTGCTGCTGCGTGATGCGGAACAGCAGCACGACCCCGACGCTGGTGATGACCACGGGTGCCGCCTTCAGCAGCTCGAGCAGCATCTCGAGCGGTGTCGAGTCGGGCTCGTCGACGAACTCGACCAGCAGCATCAGCGCCACGCCGGCGACGATGGCGGCGAACGCCCAGCGTCGTGCGGCGGGATCGATCAGGTCGTTCATCGCGCGGGCGGCGGCGGGCCGGGTTCAGGGCGTCGGAAGGCCTGCGCAGCGGTCGTCGAAGTTGCATCCGACGAGCTGCAGCAGCTCGCCTTCGGCAGGCCGGGTCTCGAGGAACAGGCCGATGCCACGGGCATGGTACTTCAGCTCGACGGCGCCTGGCTCGAGCAGCGAGAGGTTGCGCGTGACGACGCAGTCGCCCTGGCCGCACATCCGCTCGGCCAATGCGCGTGGCACCAGCGCGTCCAGCGGCGGGTAGCGGCCCCAGGCGTAGTCGGCGACGACGATCTCGCCGATGTCCTCGGCGTTGCCGAGCGAGAACTCCTCCCGGTAGGCCATGCCGGGCCGCGGCATCGCGGGCATGATGATGCCGGCCTTGGCGCCGTCGCGGCCGTGCTTGAACGAGCCGTCGATGCCGACGAGCTCGGGCGCCGGCGGCTGGTCGCCGTCGAAGCGCTCGTAGTCCTTGGCCTCCTCGCCGCAGTACCAGCTGCTGCCGTCGCGCCCGGCGGCGAACCAGTCGTCGGTCGCCTCCTTCAGGGCCCCTTCCTCGTAGACCAGGTCGCGCACGACGATGCAGCGCACGCCCTCGACGAGCTTGGTGTCGGCGAGCACCTCGACCTCGGTCCGCTCAGGCCCTCCCGCGTACTGCCAGCGATGGCCCGGGACGAGCGGGAAGTAGGGGTTGGGGTTGGACAGCTGCGCGAAGTCGTCGTCGAAGCGCTCCGGGGTGAACGGCGGGTCGTAGCGGTCCTCGCCGAGCAGGGCGCAGGCCTGGAGACGCCACTCCCGTTGCTCGGCGCAGGACGCGCGCGCCTCCCGGTGCGCGTCGCGCGCCTCCATGTCGCAGTCCTGGCGCTGCGCCGCGTCCGCGAGGTTCAGGCACTGTGCCTGGCCGACGCGCAGGTCGTCCAGCGCCTCGAAGCGGCAGGCCTGCACCATCAGCTCCGCCGTGCGGCTGCAATGCGCCCCGCCTCCGCCCTCGTCGCCGCCAGCGTGCACCGGCGCGGCGGCGCAGAGCGACGCTGCCACGGCCAGCACGCATGCCGTCGTGCGCCGGCCGCCGCGCGAGCCCAGGGCCCTCGTTCCTCGTATCGTCGTCATCGTTCGCTCCTCGTGTCCGGACGGGCGGGCTTGTGGACGATGCCGGGGCGCCGCCCGCGCCACCACCGGCGCTGCCCAGGCTGCACATATCCGGCGCCGGGCGCATCGGCCTTGTGTCCTACGGCGCCCCGGCCGCCCCGGCGCGGCACCGGCGCGATGACGGGTGGCGCGTTCGCGGCTATCCTGCGTGCACCCGCCGGAGCCTGCGCCGATGCCGAGCCCGATCCGACTGCACCGCCTCGCCTGCGCCGCCTCGATCGTCCTGGGCTGCTGCGACGCGGCTCGCGCTCAGGCCGAGCTGGTGCCGATCGAGCGCGGCGAGTGCGAGGTCGAGGTCGGCACGAGCCGCAGCCGCGAGGGCGGGCAAGGTGCACGATTCGAGCAGTCGCTGAAGGCGGCCTGCGGCGTCGCCGGCGGCGGCGAGCTGGCCCTGGAGGCGGCACGCGAGCGCGGCGGCGGCGACAGCCGGGCGACCGCGCTGGCGCTGGAGGGCAAGGTGGCGCTGGCCGCCTTGCAGCGACGCTGGCCGGCGGCGGCCTGGGTGCTCGCCGGCGGGCTGTCGTGGCAGCGCGGCGGCGGGCACGGCTGGCGCGGCAGCGAGGCCTTCGTGCAGATCGAGTCCGGCCGCGCGCT
The DNA here is from genome assembly GCA_016191995.1 of Burkholderiales bacterium. GTDB lineage: Bacteria > Pseudomonadota > Gammaproteobacteria > Burkholderiales > Burkholderiaceae_C > Rubrivivax. The sequence continues at coordinate 19,859 of JACPVA010000102.1, forward strand.
CGGCTCCGGCTGGTGGATCGAGGCCGGCCTGGGCACGGCGCGCGAGCTCGCCGCGCACCGGCAACGCACGGCGTGGACGGCGACGCTGGAGCGCGAGCTGGGCGAGCTCGCCGCCTTCGCGTGGGAGCTCGACGGCGACGACCGCGAGCCGGCATCGACCGGGCTGGTGCTGCGCCGCGACCTCGACGACGACATCGAGGCCGAGCTGGCCTGGCGGACGCGCCTCGGATCGCCGCGCGAGCGCGCCGTCGAGTTCAGGCTGAAGTTCGGCCTTCGTTGATCCGGCCCGACGGGGCATGCGCGCCGTCGGGCCGGCGGCGCGACGGCGTCACCCTGCCTGGACGCCGCAGCGGCGCGGGCTCACATGACGAACGCACACTGCGCCTCCGGCGTGCGCGTGTCCATGTTGCGGCCGCGGTTGAGATGGTCGTCGATCTCGGCGGCCGCACCGATCATGCGCCCGTAGAGGAACACCGTGAAGGCCGCCGTCTCGAGGTCGCGTTCGCTCAGGGCGCCGGCCTTGTACTCGGGCCACAGCAGCGCCAGCAGCAGGGCCGCGATCACCGCGTCGACGTTGACGCAGAACACATACGGTGTCGCACCGTGGTCGGCCAGTGCCTGCACCAGCTCGCGGTAGTAGGCGTGGAAGATGTTGTAGTCGCCACGGCGGGCCATGAACTCGGCGATGAAGCGCTCGCGCGGGTCGTGGTTGACCGGCTTGCCCTTGAACACCGGGTGGTGCACGCCGGGCAGCGCGCGCAGCTCCTGCCCGGCATCCCTGGCGTCGCGCTTGTCGGCCTTGTAGCGCTTCGCGAACGCGGCGGCCATCGCCTTCAGGTCGATGCCGTGATCGGGGTCGGCCGGGTCCTTCAGGTCGGCCTCCGCGAACTGCTCGAGCAGGAAGGCCATGCCCTCGAAGCCGTTGCCGCCGTGGCTGTAACCGGTATGCGTCAGGAAGCCCACCATCGCCTTGTTGATCTGCACGCGCTGCGGCGTCTGCGGGCCGTCGGCCGCCACCGCCCCCTTCGCGCCCTGGGCCGAGATCGACCCCGGGCCGTTCGAGATCAGCAGGCCGATCAGGATCTGCAGCGGCAGCGCCTGCGCGGGCGTGGGCTTCCTGCCGGTGATCGCCAGGAAGCACAGGTCGGCCATGGTCCACGAGCCGTAGCGCTCGGCCTGCGAGATGCCGGCCAGCGACCCCCACTGGTGCTGCGGCGCCGGGATGCTGGCGCCGACCATCACGCCATACAGGCGCAGGTACCACGGCAGCGTCTCGGCGGTCAGGCGGCTGATGCGCTTGCGAACCAGCGGGCCCCAGGCGATCGTGGTGGCGATCGCCGCCAGGATCGAGTCGCGCGACAGCCGCATGTCCTGGCGCAGCAGGAAGTCGAGGAAGACCGACCTGGCGCCGCGCGCGCGCACCGCCTCGAGCATGGCCTCGGGGTGCGAGTCGCCGGCCTCGTCGTCGCGCGCCGCGAACAGCGCTCGCGTCGACGCGTCGAGGCGGATCCCCGAGCTGTCGAAGTCGACATGATGGCCCTCCCTGAGCACGCTGCCGACGAACAGGTCGATCAGCGCGCGGGTGCAGGCCAGCGCGCGCGCGACGCGCTGCGGGCCGACGATCGCTGCCGCCGCGGCCATCACCGTGTTCGGCGAGTTGCCCGCCGCGCGCGCGGCATCGGCCGCGGCCAGCGCCGGGTCGCCGACCAGGTTGACCTCGGCCGCGACCGCGATGTCGAGCAGCGCGCGGTCGTTCGGGCCGGCGCCCTCGTGAACCAGCGGCAACGCGAAGTTGGCCTGCAGCGGCTGCAGCGCCAGGTCGAGCACGGTATGGCCGTGCACCGCGCTGACCTGCGTCTTCGGGTCCATCGCGCTGGCGCCCGACTTGTCCTTCATATTCTGGCGCGCGATCACCGCGCCGACCTGCCTGCGCAGCGCGGCGACCTGCGCCGCATACGGTTCGGGCGGGGTCACCGGCGCCAGCGCCAGCTCGGCCGGGATCGCCAGGCCCTGGTCGTTGGCCAGCCAGGGCTTGAGGGCGAGGCTGCCGCGCGGCGCGAAGTCGGGCTGCGCGCCGCCGGCAGCCATCACCGCGCTGAGCGCCGCCGGGATGTGCGCGATGTTGGTCACGACCGCGCCGCGCGCCGTGACCACCGGCTGCTCGGGCGTGAAGATGGCGTCGACGCCGAAGGCCTGCATGAACCAGCGCTCCTTGTCGGCGGCGCTGTCGCCCGAGCCGGCCATCGCCCCCGCGTGGCCGACCGCGCGCGTGAGCTTGCTCTTCCAGCGCCCGACGACGCAGGCCACGACCGGCTTGGCCCAGCTGATGCCGTGTTCGTAGTAGCCGCCGGGTTCGCAGTACAGCACCGCGGCGCGCGAGCGCCCGTCGTTGCGCAGCGCGTGCGCGAAGTCGCGCGCCGCGTAGTGGATGTAGACGTCCTTGCCCGACGAGACCAGCGTCGTCGTGCCCCAGCCTTCGGTGGCCAGGTACTGCGCGATCGTCGTCGTGAACCCGCCCGAGTTGGAGAAGATCGCCACCGTGCCCTGCAGCAGCGTCTCTTCGGGGTGGTCGCCGCCGAGCGCGCCGCCGATGCGCACCCGGCTCCACGAATCGGCCACGCCCAGGCAGTTGCCACCGATCACGTCGACGCCGGCGGCCTGCGCCATCGCCCGGATCTCGCGCGCATCGTGCACCGCGATCTTCTCGGTGATGACGACGATCTTCTTCAGCGCGGGGTTGACGCGGATCAGCTCGGCCACGCCGTCGCGAACGCCCGAAGGCGGCAGGTAGACGACGCCGGTGTCGAACGCGTGGCCGGCGACGAGCCCCGCGCGCACGCTGTCGAATACCGGGATGTCGCCGATCGCGGTCGGCAGCACCTGCCCGCCGCGCCCGGGCGAGGTGCCGAAGACGACGTTGCCGCCGGAGAAGACGTGGCTCGTCGGCGTGACCTGGCGCGACTCGCCGCCGAGGATGTTGAGCACGCAGACGCGATCGCCGCGGGTGGCGATGTCGGCCAGCGAGTCGATGCCGAGGTAGTACGGGAAGCCTGGGATGCCTTGTGCACGCATGGGGATGCCCTCCAGGGTCAGTCGGCGCGGCGGATGCCGAGGTGGCGCGCGACCAGCTCGCGGCCGCCGGCCCTCATCCAGGCGTCGACCTTCCGGGCGTGGTCGACGACTTCGCTGATCGCGCTGTCGAAGCCGAAGAAGCGGTACGGCAGGCCGAGCGCCTCGCAGGTGTCGGCCAGCGCGCCGAAGCCGCGCACTAGGTTGGGCCCGCCGCGCCCGACGACGACGTAGAGCGGCGTCGGCCCGTGCACCGAGACATGCTCGCGCAGCGCATCGCCGATGGCGCGCAGCGTCTCGTGGATGTCGGTGTTGTTCGACTTGCCGCCGATGACGAACAGCACGTTGCTCTGCGCCAGGAAATGGCGAAAGCAGATCGCCGCCACCTGCTTCATCTTCTCGTACGGCGGGTTGCCGCCGAAGTCCGACGAGATGCTCGCCGCCTCGCCGAGCACCTCGGTAACCAGGCTGTTGGCACCGCCGCCGAAGGTCGGTGCCAGGATCGTGCCGCGCTCGTTGACGACGAAGACGTCGCTCTGGCCCTGGTGCGTGCGCAGCTGGTTGACCTCCTGCTCGAAGGCGCCGAGGTCGGCCGCGCCCAGGTGTGCCGGCAGGCCCAGGCGCGCGACGCGCGGGTCGTCGCGGTCGAAGCCGCACTTGAAGTCGCAGGCCACCGGCGTGAGCCGGCCGTCGCGCCCGGGCCGCATGCGGATCGGGTTGAGCTCGAGCGTGGTCATGCCGTAGTGGTGCATCAGCTCCCACAGCTTGGGCAGCTGCTGCACGAGCGGCGAGACGATCTCGCGCGGGGCGCCGATATCGGCCAGTGCGTTGGCGACGACGAAGGCCTTCAGCCCGGTCAGCGCGTCGAACGGCACGGTCGCGATATCGCCCTTGCCGAGCTCCTCGATGTCCACGCCCCCCTTGTGGGTGAGCGTCATCGCCGGCGCGCGGTAGCGGGTGTCGTCGGAGATCGAGAAGTAGACCTCGTGCTCGGCCGGCACGCCGCCCTCGAAGGTCACGCCGTTCGCCTTGGCCACGACGTTGCCTTGGCGGTGCTCGGCGAAGTACAGCCGCTCCTTCTGCGCCAGCGCCTGCGCCAGGTCGGTCGCGCGGCCGATCAGCCCCGACTTGCCCTTCTTGCCGACGCCGCCCTTGAGCACGGGCTTGACGAAGACCTGGCCGTGGCGGCGGATCAGGTCCTGGATCTGGTCCTCCGACGCGTCGGGGCCGAGCACCTCGGCGCAGGGGAAGTCGACCAGCCGCAGCAGCGGGGCGCCGTGCAGCATGCCGGTGATCTGCATGGGGTTCTCCTTGTCGAACCAGAAGGGGTCAGGCGACGGCCGGCCGGCGCGCGCGGCTGCGCAGGCGCAGCAGCTGCGGCAGGGCGACCATCACGACCGCGGCGGTCCACAGCCCGACCGAGATGCCGCTTTCGAACAGGATGCCGATCTGGCCGTCGGTGATCGACAGCGCCCGGCGCAGGCTCTGCTCCATCAGGTCGCCGAGCACGAACCCCAGGATCAGCGGCGCCATCGGCATGCCCAGCTTGCGAAGCCAGAAGGCGACGAGGCCGAACACCGCCATCAGCATCAGGTCGAAGGTGGTCGCGTGCACCGAATACACGCCGACCGCACTGACCGCGAGGATGCCCGGCACCAGCAGCCAGTTCGGTACCGCGAGCAGCCGCGTGAAGACGCCGACGAGCGGGATGTTGATGACGAGCAGGATGACGTTGGCGACGAACAGCGACGCGATCAGCCCCCAGACGAGGCCGGGTTGCTGCGTGAACAGCGCCGGCCCCGGCGTGATGTTGTAGAGCGCCAGCGCGCCGACCATCACCGCCGTCGTCCCCGATCCGGGCACGCCCAGCGTCAGCATCGGCACGAAGGACCCGGCGGCCGAGGCGTTGTTGGCGGCCTCGGGCGCGGCCACCCCGCGGATGTCGCCTTCGCCGAAGCGTCCGTCGGGGCCGGCGATGCGCTTTTCCATCGAGTAGGTCATCGCGCTGGCGATGGTCGCGCCGGCGCCGGGCAGGACGCCGACGACGAAGCCGACCAGGCCCGATCGCACCGAGGTCCACCAGGTATGCGCCGCCTCCTTCAGGTTGAACATCGCACGGCCCGTGACGCGGATCAGCCCAGTGCTGCTGTGGTGCTGCTCGAGCATCAGCAGGATCTCGCTGATCGAGAACACGCCGATGACGACGACGATGAACTGGATGCCGTCCGACAGGTGCACGTCGCCGCCGGTGAAGCGGTAGACGCCCGAGTTCGAGTCCAGCCCGACGGTCGACAGCGCCAGCCCGAGCAGCGCCGCCAGCGCGGCCTTGACCGGCTGATCGCCCATCAGCCCGGTGATGCAGGCGAAGGCGAAGCACATCAGCGCGAAGTACTCGGCCGGGCCGAAGGCCAGCGCCCAGCGCGCCAGCAGCGGGGCAAACAGGATGATGCCCAGCGTGGCGATCGTCGAGCCGATGAACGAGCTCCACGCCGACAGCGAAAGCGCCACGCCGGCCTCGCCGCGACGCGCCATCGGGTAGCCGTCCAGCGCCGTCATGATCGCGCCCGCGTCGCCGGGCACGTTGAGCAGGATCGACGAGATCCGGCCGCCGAACTCGCAGCCGAGGTAGACCGCGGCCAGCAGGATCAGCGCCGACTCGGGTGGCAGCTTGAGCGCGAACGCCAGCGGCATCAGGATGGCGACACCGTTGATCGGCCCGAGCCCGGGCAGCATGCCGACGACGGTGCCGATCAGCGCGCCGATCGCGGCGACCGCGAGGTTGATCGCCGACAGCGCGACGCCGAAGCCTTCGGCCAGGTGTTGCAGCGTTTCCATCAACGGCCTCCCAGCACGATCGCGAGCAGCCCGGTGGGCAGCACGACGTCGAGCAGCTTGTCGAACAGCAGGAACAGCAGCAGGCCCAGGCCGACGCCGCCGGCGAGTGAATGCTTCCAACTGCCGCCGAAGGCCATGCCCACCGGCAGCGCCATCGCCGCCGTGGCGAGCGTGAAGCCCAGCCACTGGAAGAGCAGCGCGTAGACGAAGATCGCCGCCGCCGCGAAGCCGAGCGCCTTCAGGTGCGCGAAGGTCGCTGCGTGGTGGCCCGGGCGCACCACCAGCCACAGGCCGCTGGCGCCGATCAGCGTGGCCAGCAGCAGCGGGAAGGCACGCGGGCCCACGGGTTCGTACGAGATCGGGGCGGCGTAGTCCTTCGCGGCCCAGGCCATGGCCACGGCCAGCACGACACAGATGCCGCCCAGGATGCGGTCGTTCATCGTTGGTCTCCTCGGGGATGTCCAGCGCGACGATGCAGCGGCCCGGCCCGCTCGACGGGCGGGGCCTGCATGCGAGGCGCGATCGGTGTGCGCAGCGGCGCGACCGCCGCTGCGACGCCTAACCTCGTCAGTTGGCGACGTTGAGGCCGAACTCGGCAGCCAGCTTGCGGTACATCGCCACCTGCGACTTGACGTAGGCGTCGAGCTCGGCGCCGGTCTTGGCGAACGGGAACAGCCCGCGATCCGCGCGCAGCCTGGCAAATCCGGGCGCGGTCATCATCTTGCCGAAGGTGTCGGCCCAGACCTTGTAGTCGGCGTCGGACACCTTCGGGCCGACATAGAAGCCGCGGATGATCGGCCATTCGATGTCGAAGCCCTGCTCCTTGGCCGTCGGCACGCCGGCCAGGCCGCCTTCGAGCCGCTTGTCGGCCATCACCGCGATGACACGAATCTTGGCGCCGGCCTTGATCTGCTCCGAAGCTTCCGAGGCGTCGCCCGAATAGATGTGCACATGCCCGCCCTGCAGCGCGGTCAGCGCCTCGCCGCCGCCCTCGAAGGCGACGAAGCGCATCGAGCGCGGGTTCAGCCCGGCGGCACGCGCGGTGATCGCGGCCTTCATCCAGTCCTGGCTGCCGACCGTGCCGCCGGCGCCGAACACGACCTTGGTCGGATCGGCCTTGATCGCCGCGACGACGTCGGCCATCGTCTGCAACGGCGAGTTCGCGGCGACGACGATGGCGCCGTAGTCGGCGCCGACCCCCGCCAGCCAGCGCACGTCGTTCTCGTGGTAGCGGCCGAACTTTCCCTGGGCGAGGTTGAGCAGCGAGCCGCCCGAGAAGGCGACGATGGTGTTGGGCTCGCCCGGGCGCTGGGCGACGATGGCGTTGTAGGCCACCGCACCGATGCCACCGGGCATGTAGGTGATGCGCATCGGGTCGCTCACGAACTTGCCCTCCATCAACCCGGACTGTGCGAGGCGGCAGGTCAGGTCGAAGCCCCCGCCCGGCTTGGCCGGGGCGATGCATTCGGTCTTGTCGAGCGCTCCGGCGCTGGCGGTCGAGGCGGCCAGCGCGAAGGCGGCGGCAAAGAGGGTGGAACGGATCGGCTTCATGCGCTTGTCTCCAGGCAGCGGTTCAGGGTGGGCGCACGATAGAGACTGCGCACTTTCAGCGCGCTTTCAGTCCGGACGCCGAATGGCGCGGGTTAACCCCGATTCCGCTCAGGTCGGCAGCTTCCGGCCGGGAGGGGGGGACTCGACTACCGCCAAGCCAAGGGCCGCTGCGTGCAGGTCAGCCACGCGGCGCCTCCAATGGCGCGCCTGTCCGTTCGCGTCGCGACGAAATCTTGATGCCGGCGCGCCGATTCTTGGCAACGTCTTGACGCCGTCCGTCAGAACATTTGCCCATTCGACTCGGAGGATGCATGGACATCGTCTATCTCGTTGCGGCAGGCGCCTTCTGCGCAGCGATCATCGGGTTCGCGCTCGGATGCGATCTGCTGCAGAACCGCAGGGTGACGCCATGACGGGCTGGGACATCGCCGGTGGCTTGATCGCCATCGGGCTGCTGATCTACCTCGTCGCAGCGTTGCTGCGGCCGGAGGACTTCTCGTGAACACGCCCGCCTGGATGCAACTGCTCGCCTATCTGGCGATCCTGCTGCTGCTCGCGTGGCCGCTGGCGCGGGCGATGGAGGCGGTGATGCAAGGCCGCTTCGACCTGGGCCGGCGCGTCGAGGCACCCTTGCTCCGCCTGGCGGGCGTCGACGCCGAGCGCGAAGCGCGCTGGCTGTCCTATGCCATGGGCCTGCTGGTGTTCAACGGGCTGGGCATCCTGGTGGTGTATGCCCTGCAGCGGCTCCAGGCCGCTCTACCCCTCAACCCGCAGGGCATGGCCGCGGTCTCTCCCGAATCGGCCTTCAACACGGCCGTCAGCTTCGTCACCAACACCAACTGGCAGGGCTACGGCGGCGAGTCGACGATGAGCAACCTGACGCAGATGCTCGCGCTGACGGTGCAGAACTTCCTGTCGGCGGCGACCGGCATCGTCGTCGCGGTCGCGCTGGTGCGGGGCTTCGCGCGCCACTCGGCACCGGCCATCGGCAATGTGTGGGTGGACCTCTCCCGCGCGACGCTGTGGATCCTGCTTCCACTCTCGTCCGTGTTCGCGCTGGTGCTGGCCGGTCAGGGCGTGATCCAGAACCTGAAGCCCTACCAGGACGTACAGACCGTAGAAGCCGTGACCTGGCAAGGCCCCAAGCTAGGCACCGACGGCCAGCCCGTCAAGGACGACAAGGGCCAGCCGGTGCTGGAAGACAAGTCCTCGCCAACGCAGTCCGTCGCGATGGGCCCGGTCGCCTCGCAGCTGGCGATCAAGATGATCGGAACGAACGGCGGTGGCTTCTTCAACGCCAACTCCGCCCACCCGTACGAGAACCCGACGGCCGTCACGAACTTCATGCAGATGCTGTCGATCCTCCTGATCCCGGTGGCGCTGTGCTTTGTGTTCGGCCGCATGGTCGGCGACCAGCGCCAGGGCTGGGCGCTGCTGGCGGCGATGACGCTGGTGTTCGTCGTCGCCGTGGTGGCGACCACCGCTGCCGAACAGCAGGCCAATCCGGCTCTCACCGCGCTGGGCGTCGACGCCGCCGGCGGCAACATGGAAGGCAAGGAAGTTCGCTTCGGCATCAACGCCTCGGCGCTGTTCGCGACCATCACCACGGCGGCCAGCTGCGGCGCGGTGATCTCGATGCACGACAGCTACACCCCGTTGGGCGGCATGGTGCCGATGGTGATGATGCAGCTCGGCGAGGTGATCTTCGGCGGTGTCGGCTCGGGCCTGTACGGGATGCTGGTGTTCGCCATCCTGGCCGTGTTCATCGCCGGGCTGATGATCGGCCGCACGCCCGAGTACCTGGGCAAGAAGATCGAGGCGCACGAGATGAAGATGGTGTCGATCGCCATCCTCGTGACGCCGCTGCTGGTGCTGCTGGGCACCGCGGTCGCGGTGATGGCGGAGCCCGGCCGCGCCAGCATCCAGGACCCGGGCCCGCACGGTTTCTCCGAGGTGCTGTACGCACTGTCGTCGGCGGCCAACAACAACGGCAGCGCCTTCGCGGGGCTGTCCGCCGACACGCCCTTCTACAACCTGCTGCTGGCGGTGGCGATGTGGTTCGGCCGCTTCGGCGTGATCGTGCCGGTGCTGGCGATCGCCGGCTCGCTGGCCGCGAAGAAGCGGCTCGCAGTGACCGGCGGCACGCTGCCGACCCACGGCCCGCTGTTCGTGCTGCTGCTGATCGGCACCGTGCTGCTGGTCGGCCTGCTGAACTACGTGCCCGCGCTGGCCCTCGGCCCGGTGGTCGAGCACCTGATGCTGAACGCCGAAGTGAGCCACCCGTCATGACCCGCAAGACCCTGACCCTGTTCGACCCGGCGCTGACGACCCCGGCGCTCGCCGACGCGTTGCGCAAGCTCGATCCGCGCGTGCAGTGGCGCAACCCGGTGATGTTCGTCGTCTACGTCGGCAGCGCCTTCACCACCGCGCTGGCCGCGGCGCAGCCCGATGCATTCGGCATCGGCGTGGCCGTGTGGCTGTGGTTCACCGTGCTGTTCGCCAACTTCGCCGAGGCCCTGGCCGAGGGCCGCAGCAAGGCGCAGGCTGCGTCGCTGCGCGGGCTGAAGAGGACGACCTGGGCGAAGAAGCTCGAAGGCGAGTACCGCCACGGCGAGCCGCGCACCGCCATGAAGTGGCACCCGCTGGAGGCCGACCGCCTGCGCAAGCGCGACACCGTGCTGATCGAGGCCGGCGACACGATTCCGGCCGACGGCGAGGTGATCGACGGCGTGGCCTCGGTGGACGAAAGCGCGATCACCGGCGAATCGGCGCCGGTGATCCGCGAGTCCGGTGGCGACTTCTCGGCCGTGACCGGCGGCACGCGCGTGCTCTCGGACTGGATCGTCGTGCGCGTGGCCGTGAATCCGGGCGAGACCTTCGTCGACCGCATGATCGCGATGGTCGAGAACGCGAAGCGGCAGAAGACGCCCAACGAGATCGCGTTGACCATCTTGCTGGTGGCGCTGACCATCGTCTTCCTCGGCGTCGTCGTCACCCTGCTGCCCTTCTCCGCCTTCGGCGTGATGGCCGCGGGCGCCGGCCGGCCGGTGAGCCTGGTGATCCTGGTGGCGCTGCTGGTGTGCCTGATCCCGACGACGATCGCCGGCCTGCTGTCGGCCATCGGTGTCGCGGGCATGAGCCGCATGATGCAGGCCAACGTCATCGCCACCTCGGGCCGCGCGGTCGAAGCCGCGGGCGACGTGGACGTGCTGCTGCTCGACAAGACCGGCACGATCACCCTCGGCAACCGCCAGGCCAGCGCCTTCATCCCGGCCGCAGGCGTGAAAGAGGCCGATCTCGCCGATGCGGCGCAGCTGGCGTCGCTGGCCGACGAGACGCCCGAAGGGCGCAGCATCGTCGTCCTGGCCAAGCAGAAGTTCCAGCTGCGCGAGCGCGAGGTCGCGGCGCTGGGCGCGAGCTTCGTTCATTTCACGGCGCAGACGCGCATGAGCGGCGCCGACCTGCAGGGCCCGGACGGCAAGGCTCGGCAACTGCGCAAGGGCGCGGCCGACGCGATCCGCAGGCATGTCGAGGCGCTGGGCGGGAGCTTCCCGGCGGCGCTGCAAACCACGGTGGACGGCGTTGCGCGCCGCGGCAGCACGCCGTTGTTGGTGACCGACGGTGCACGCGTGCTGGGCGTCGTCGAGCTCAAGGATATCGTCAAGGGCGGCATCAAGGAACGTTTTGCCGAGCTGCGACGCATGGGCATCAGGACCGTGATGGTCACCGGCGACAACCGGCTTACCGCGGCGGCGATCGCGGCCGAGGCCGGCGTGGACGACTTCCTCGCCGAAGCGACACCCGAGGCCAAGCTGAAGCTCATCCGCGAACACCAGACCGCCGGCCGGCTGGTGGCGATGACCGGCGACGGCACCAACGACGCGCCGGCCCTGGCCCAGGCCGACGTGGCGGTGGCGATGAACACCGGCACCCAGGCCGCCAAGGAGGCCGGCAATATGGTCGACCTCGACAGCAACCCGACCAAGCTGATCGAGATCGTCGAGACCGGCAAGCAGATGCTGATGACGCGCGGTTCGCTCACCACGTTCAGCATCGCCAACGATTTGGCCAAGTACTTCGCCATCATCCCGGCGGCCTTCGTCGCCACCTACCCGCAGCTCGCCGCGCTGAACGTGATGGGGCTCGCCAGTCCCACGTCGGCGATCCTGTCGGCGGTGATCTTCAATGCGCTGATCATCGTCGTGCTGATCCCGCTGGCGCTGAAGGGCGTCGCCTACCGGGCGGTCGGAGCGGCGTCGCTGCTGCGCCGCAACCTGCTCGTCTACGGCCTGGGCGGCGTGATCGTGCCCTTCGTCGGCATCAAGCTCATCGACCTGGGCCTGGTGGCACTGGGCTTGTCCTGAATACCGTCTCCGAGGAAGCCATGGACCTTCAATTTCGGCCGGCACTCACGCTCTTCGTGGCCCTGTCGGCGATCACCGGGCTCGCCTATCCGCTGGCGGTGACCGGCATCGCGCAGCTCGCATTCCCCGACGCCGCCAACGGCAGCCTGATCGTGCGCGACAGCAAGCCGGTCGGCTCCGAGCTGATCGGCCAGGCCTTCCGCGACCCCGGGCACTTCTGGAGCCGGCCCTCGGCCACGGGTCCGATGCCCTACAACGCCGCCAACTCCTCCGGGTCCAACCTGGGGCCGAGCAGCCCGGCGCTGGCTGATGCCGTCAAGGCGCGCATCGTGGCGCTGCGGGCTGCCGATCCCGGCAATATGGCGCCGGTGCCGGTGGACCTGGTCACCGCCTCGGCCAGCGGCCTGGACCCGCACATCAGCCGTGCCGCCGCCGACTACCAGACGGCGCGAGTGGCACGCGCTCGGGGTCTGCCGGCCGAGCGGGTGCGCGCGTTGGTCGAGCAGCACACCGAGCTGCCGCTGCTCGGCTTCATCGGCGAGCCGCGCGTGCACGTGCTGCGCTTGAACCTCGCGCTCGGCGCCGCGCGCTGACGCGCTGGCCGACAGATGGGCGACCTGTGGGCCGTGCTCGGGGCCGTCGGCGCCGTCGTGCTGCCGATGGCACTCGCCTGGTGGCTGCTGGACCGGCGCCCGACAAGAACCGACCTGCGGCGCGACGCGCATGGGAAGATGCCCGGCGAGAAGGAGCGCTGAGCCATGCTGATCAACGGCGTCGCCTGCCAGGACGGGCAAGGGCTCTCGGACATCCCGATCGAGGACATCGACGAGTGGGGGCGCAAGCCCGGCTGCTTCGTCTGGGTGGCGCTGCACGACACCACGGACGACGAACTGCGCCAGATGCAGCGGGAGTCCGGCCTGCACGAACTGACCGTCGAGCACGCCCGCCAAGGCCACCAGCGGCCGAAGATCGAGCAGTACGGCGACACGCTATTCGTCGTGATGAAGCTGCCCGAAGCCCGCCAGGACCTGTCGATGGTGACAATCGAGGAGTCGGAGACCAGCAGGCGCCTGGCGGTCTGGGCGGCGATCTTCGCCGTGTCCACGGCACTGGCCGGCATCTGGGGCATGAACTTCGAGCACATGCCCGAGCCGAGATGGGCCTGGGGCCACCCGATGGCGCTGGCGGCGAACGCAGGCGCGGCCGGCATCCTGTCCTGGCGCTTCCAGCGGGCGGGGTGCTTGCAGCGATGAACGGAGATGAGCGCCCCGACCCCGACCGCCTGCTGCGGCAGGTACAGCAGGACGAGGCCCGCGCTCGGCGCGGCCGGCTGAAGATCTTCTTCGGTGCCTCGGCGGGCGTCGGCAAGACCTACGCGATGCTCGCCTCAGCGCGTGCGGCGCAGGCGCAGGGCACGGCGCTGGTCGTCGGGCTGGTCGAGACCCATGGCCGCGCCGAGACGCAGGCCATGGCGCGCGACCTCCCGCGCCTGCCGCTTGAGAGGGTGCCCTACCGCGACCGCACGCTGCAGGAGTTCGACATCGACGCGGCGCTGGCCTGGGCGCGCGAGCAGGCCGACCCGCTGGTGCTGCTGGACGAGTTGGCACACAGCAATGCCGCCGGCTCGCGCCACCCTAAGCGCTGGCAGGACGTGGAGGAGCTGCTCGCTGCCGGCGTCGACGTCTGGTCGACGATGAACGTGCAGCACCTGGAGAGCCTGAACGACATCGTGAGCGGCATCACCGGGATCCGGGTCTGGGAGACGGTGCCCGACCGGCTGTTCGACGAGGCCGACGAGGTGGTCGTCGTCGACCTGCCGCCGGACGAGTTGCTGCAGCGGCTGAAGGCCGGCAAGGTCTACATCCCGCAGCAGGCGGAGCGTGCGGCAGCGAACTTCTTTCGCAAGGGCAACCTGCTGGCCTTGCGCGAGCTGGCGCTGCGCCGCACCGCCGACCGTGTCGACGACGAGATGCAGGCCTGGCGCCGGCGCAGCTCGGTGCAGGCGGTGTGGCCCAACCGCGAGGCGCTGCTGGCCTGCGTCGGCACCGGCGACCGCGGCGAGAAGGTGGTGCGCGCCTGCGCGCGGCTGGCCGCTCAGCTTGACGTGCCGTGGCACGCGGTGCACGTGGAAACCCCTGCCGTGCACCGACTGCCCCCGGGCCGGCGCGAGCAGACGCTGCGCGTGCTGAAGTTGGCGCAGGAACTGGGCGCCAGCGTCGCCACGCCGTCGGCGCCCGAAGCGGCCCATGCCCTGGTTCGCTATGCCCGCGAGCACAACCTGGCGCGGCTGGTGATCGGGCGCACGACCCGCCGCTGGCCGTGGCAGCGCTCGGCCTCGGACCGCATCGCCGATCTGGCCGAGGATCTCGATGTCGTGCAGGTGGCGCTGCCCGCCGCCATCCGCGATGGTGCCGCACCCGGCTCGGCGCCAGCGCGCACGCTGCCGGGGGAGTTCCCGTGGCGCGGCTACGCCGCCGCGATCGCCGCCTGCGGGGTCACGGCCTTGCTGGCCACGCCGCTGCTCGGGCTGCTCGAACTCACGAACATCGTGATGATCTTCCTGCTCGCCGTCGTCGGCGTGGGGTGGTTCTACGGTCGTGGACCGGCGGTGGTGGCAGCGTTCCTGGGCGTCGGCCTGTTCGACTTCTTCTTCGTGCCGCCCCGCCTTTCGTTCGCGGTCAGCGACGTGCAGTACCTGGTGACCTTCGCCGTGATGCTGGTCGTGGCCCTGGCCATCGGCCAGCTCACCGCCGTGCTGAAGGTGCAGGCCGAGGCTGCCACGCAGCGCGAGCACCGCATGCGCGGCCTGTACGAGATGTCGCGCGACCTGTCGGCGGCGCTGCTGCCCGGACAGGTGGCCGAAATCGGTGCCCGCTTCCTCGCGACGGAATTCAAGGCCCGCTCCACGCTGCTGACCGCCGATGAGGACGACCGGCTCGCCGCACTGCCGGGCGGCAACGCGGCGGTGGACGATGCCGTGGCGCAATGGGCCTTCGACCGCGGCGTGGCGGCCGGTTTCGGCACCGACACGCTCGCCGCCAGTGCCTGCCTGGTGCTGCCGCTGAAGGCGCCGATGCGCTTGCGTGGGGTGCTGGCCGTGCAGCTCGCCGACCGCGCCACGCTCGGGCCCGACCAGCGCCGGCTGCTCGACACCTGCGCGTCGCTGCTGGCGATCTCGCTGGAGCGCATCCACTACATCGACGTGGCGCAGAAGAGCACCGTGCAGATCGAGTCGGAGCGGCTGCGCAATTCGCTGCTGTCGGCGATCCCGCACGACCTGCGCACGCCGTTGGCGGCCCTGGTCGGGCTGGTGGACACGCTGGCGATGACCGCGCCGCCGTTGCCGCCCACGCAGGCCGAGATCACTGGCGCCATCCGTGAATCGGCGCTGCGGATGAACGCGATGGTCGGCAACCTGCTGGACATGGCCCGGCTCGAGGCCGGGGCGGTGCCGATGCGCCGCGAGTGGCAGCCGCTGGAGGAAGTGGTCGGCAGCGCGCTGGCGGCGTGCGCCCCCGCGCTGCAGGGCCGGCCGGTGCGCGTGACGCTGGCCGACGACCTGCCGCTGCTGCACCTGGACGCCGTGCTGTTCGAGCGCGTGCTCGTGAACCTGCTGGAGAACGCCGCGAAATACACGCCGCCGGGCAGCGCCGTCGAGCTGTCGGCTTCGGCGTCCTCCTCGTCGGTGGCGCTCGTCCTGGACGATCACGGCCCCGGCCTGCCGCCCGGGCGCGAGGAGGCGCTCTTCGACAAGTTCGAGCGCGGCAGCAAGGAAAGCGCGACCCCGGGCGTCGGCCTGGGCCTGGCGATCTCGCGCGCCATCGTGCAGGCCCATGGCGGCACGATCCGCGGCGAGAACCGTTCGGGCCTGTCCGGCATCGACGGCGCACGCTTCACGATCGAGCTGCCGCGCGGCACGCCGCCGGCCGACGACGGCAGCGCCGCCGCCACCGACAGCGTCTAGGATGCCCGCGTGCAACTGAGCGCCCGCATCCTCGTGGTCGAAGACGAGCCGGATATCCGCCGCTTCGTGCGCATGGCGCTGGAGTCGGAGGGCCACGAGGTCTTCGAGGCACCGAGCCAGCAGCGCGGGCTGATCGAGGCCGGCAGCCGGCGGCCGGAACTGGTCATCGTCGATCTCGGCCTGCCCGACGGCGACGGCGTCGACCTGATCCGTGATCTGCGGGGCTGGTCGTCCGCGCCGGTGATCGTGTTGTCGGCTCGAAGCGGCGAGGTCGACAAGGTGGCCGCGCTCGATGCCGGCGCCGACGACTACCTGGTCAAGCCCTTCGGCGCGGGCGAACTGCTGGCTCGCGTGCGGGCGCAGTTGCGGCGGCAGGCACTGGTCCCATCGACGGCACAGCCGGTGCTGCGCTTCGGCCGCACCACGGTGGATTTCGCGCGCCGCGTTGTGGAGCGCGACGGCGAGCCGCTGCACCTGACGCCGATCGAGTACCGGCTGCTCGCCCACCTGGCCGCGCAGCCCGACCGCGTGGTCACGCACCAGCAACTGCTCAAGGCGGTATGGGGGCCGGGACATGCGAAGGACACCCACTACGTGCGCGTGCACATGGCCAACCTGCGCAAGAAGGTCGAGGACGATGCGTCGATGCCGCGCCACCTGCTCACCGAGGCCGGGATCGGGTATCGATTCCGCCCCTGAGTGCGGTTGCGCCGCATCGCTGTCGATCGGGGCAGACCCGGCGAAGGCCTGCCTCGGGGGCGCGCGATCCCCCCTGTCCGAGCCGCACCAGGGTCAGCCTCGGGTCGTCGACGCCGGCAGCGGCCGCGGCAGCACGATCGTGACGGCCAGCCCCGTGCCGGCGGTCCTGCGCGCGAGCTCGAGCCGCCCGCCGTGGCGCTCGGCGATCGAGCGCGCGATCGCCAGCCCGAGGCCGCTGCCCGGCTGCGTCGCGTTGCTCGCGCGAAAGAACCGCTCGCCGGCGCGCGCGCGCTCGGCGTCGGGGATGCCGGGGCCGTCGTCGATCACCGCGAGGCGCGCCGCGTCGCTGGTGGCCTCGACGCGCACCGTGACATGGCCGCCGCGCGGCGTGTAGCGGATCGCGTTGTGCAGCAGGTTCGCCAGCGCCTCGCGCAGCAGCCCGGCGTGCGCCGGCAGCACGAGCGTGTCGACCCCGGCGTCGAGGCCGAGGTCGATGCCGCGCTGCTCCGCCTCCGGCCACCAGGCGCGCGCCAGCTCGCCGGCGAAGGCGACGAGGTCGAGCGCCGCGGTCTCGAGCTCGGCGCTGTCGGCGCGGGCCAGCGTGAGCATCTGGTTCGTCTGCCGGATCGTCTCGTCGAGCTGCACCTTCAGCGCGTGCAGCGCGCCCTGGAGCTGCGCAGGGTCGGTCTCGCGCTGCGCGAAGCCGACCTGGGTGACCAGCGTCGCCAGCGGCGTGCGAAGCTGGTGCGACGCGTCGTCGATGAAGCGGCGCCGCGCCTCCATCATGCGGCGGTAGCGCTCGACATGGTGGTTGATCGCGTCGACCAGCGGCCGCACGTCGGCCGGCACGCCGCCGGCGACGATCGGCGTCAGGTCGTCCGCGGGGCGCGAGGCGACCTCGGCGCGCAGCCGCGCCAGCGGCCTGAGCGCCCAGGTCACGCCGAGCGCGAGCAGCCCGAGCGCGACCGCGACGAGCAGCAGGTCGCGCTGCAGCGCCTGCCGCAGCAGCGCATCGGAGAACTGCTCGCGCGAGCGCCGCGCCTCCGCGACCTGGATGATCACGCGCTGCGCTTGCGTCTGGGCGCCGAGCGGCACGTCGAGCACGCGCGCGTAGCTGCCGACGCGCACCGGCTGGTCGAAGACCGTCGCGTTGCCGAAACGCGGCTGCCCGGTGGGCAGAGGCTGCGGCGGCGGCGGCAGGTCGACGTCGCCGATCGTCACCAGACCGTCTTCGGTGCTGACGCGGAAGTAGACGTCGCCGCTGGCCGTGAGCTCGAAGAACTCGAGCATGCGGTACGGCAGCTCGACGCCCAGGCCGCCGCTGGCGGTCGAGATGTTGGCATCGATCGCCTTGATCGCGCCGAGCAGCGAACGGTCGTACGCCGCGTCGGCCGCGTCCTGGACCGTGCGCCAGGTCAGCCACAGCTCGGCGGCGAGCACGACGCCCAGGCCGGTCGACAGCACCAGCAGCAGCGTGCGGCGCAGGCCGAAGCGGTGCCAGTCGCCCCCGCCGCGTCGGCCGTCCGGCCGCGGGCTGACTCGGGGACCTTCGGGCTGCGCCCTCCGGTATTCGCCCGCGGGGCGGCCCGGCGGGCTCAAGCGCTGCTCTCGAGCACGTAGCCCAGGCCGCGCAGCGTGCGGATCCCGACCGGCGTCGCCTGCAGCCGCTTGCGCAGTCGATGCACGAGCACCTCGACCGCGTCGGGCTGGACGTCGACCTCGTCGGAGAACACGCGCTCGAGGATCTCCTGCTTGGACATCGGCTCGCCGCTGCGCTGGATCAGCGCGCGCAGCACGCCGTGCTCGCGCGGCGTCAGCGCGAGCGGCTCGTAGCCGAGCGTGAACTGCTTGCTGGCGCTGTCGTAGACGAGCGGCCCGCAGGCGAATCGTGGCCGGTCGCTGCCGCGCGCGCGGCGGATCAGCGCGATCAGCCGCGCCTCGAGCTCCTGCAGGTCGAAGGGCTTGGCCAGGAAGTCGTCGGCACCCTCGTGCAGGCTGCTGACGCGCTCGATCAGCGAGTCGCGCGCGGTCAGGATCAGCACCGGCAGCCGCATGTCGGCCTCGCGCAGCTCGGTCAGCACGTCGTGGCCGCCGACGCCGGGCAGGCCCAGGTCGAGGATGAGTGCGTCGTAGGCGGTGGCCTTCAGGCTGCGGCGCACCAGCCGCCCGTCTTCGACCCAGTCGACCTGGAATCCGCTCTGCCCGAGCGCGCGCACGAGCCAGGCGGCCAGCTCGCGCTCGTCTTCGGCCAGCAGGATGCGCATCGTCGCGCGAGCATAGTTCAAACCCCTCCCGCGAGGGCCGAAGCGGGGCCGCGGGCGGGCTCATCGCCCGGGTGAGCGCGCTGCGCACCCGACCCGGCCGCCTGCGCCTACGGCATCACCTCGACATACTCGTAGACCTCCGCGCTGGTCAGCTGCCGGCGCAGCGGCAGCGGCAGCCGCGCATACCAGGCCTGCGGGTCGTGGCGGTCGATCTCGCGGCCCATGAAGCGGATCAGCTCGCAGATCGGGTCGACGACCTGCTCGCGGTAGCGCTGGTCGCGCTTGACATAGCCCAGCCAGAGGTTCTTCATGCAGTTGCGCCGGCACCAGGCGAAGGCTTCGCAGCCCTCGCAGGGCATCTCGGGCGTCGGTTGCAGCGGGCTCTTCTTCAGCCAGTTGCCCTGGATCTCGCCCATCTGCATCGCGCGCACGTACATCATGTCCGGGCAGGGGAAGATCTTGCCGTCGGGCATGACGTTGACCAGGTGCGTCGAGACCCGGCACTGCGTCTGTCCGCCGTAGAGCTCGACCGCGCGGTTCGGCAGCAGCTTGTTGCGCACGATGCCCATCACCGGCACGAGCGGGTAGAGCCGGTCGCCGGCGGCGAAGAAGCGCTCGATCAGCCGCGCCAGCACCGCGCGGCGCTTGGCCATCGAGTCGCCGTCGTACATCTCGCCGGCGACGAACTGCCAGTACAGGTAGTCGATGCCGTCGCGCGCGCCGGCCAGGTCGTCGAGCTCGTCGAAGCTCGTGTCCGGGTTGCCCCAGGTCACGCGCGCCGTGATGCTGCCGCCGACGCGGTCGCGCACCTTGGCCAGGTTGCGCGTGACCTGGCGCCAGATGCCGCGCCCGCGGTAGCCGTCGGTCGTCGCCTCGCCGCCGTCGATCGACACCAGGATGTTGGCCAGGTTCGCCAGCACCCAGTCGGGCAGGTCGTCGAGCAGCGTGCCGTTGGTCTGCAGCTGGTAGCGAAAGCCCGGGAAGCGCCGCATCACCGCCTCCATCATCGGGCGGTTCAGCGTCGGCTCGCCACCGTAGAAGGTGACGACGATCTCCTTGCCCGCCAGGT
The DNA here is from genome assembly GCA_016191995.1 of Burkholderiales bacterium. Classification (GTDB taxonomy): domain Bacteria; phylum Pseudomonadota; class Gammaproteobacteria; order Burkholderiales; family Burkholderiaceae_C; genus Rubrivivax. The sequence continues at coordinate 39,674 of JACPVA010000102.1, forward strand.
GGGTGGCGATGAAGCGATCGAGCTGGTCGAGGTCGTACTTCAGCTCGGTCTGCGAGCCCAGCACCTCGCCGACGCCGAGCGAGCAATAGCTGCACTTGAGGTTGCACTTCAGCGTGGTCAGCAGTTGCAGCTCGACGCGGCCGCCGACGATGGGATCGGCGTCACGGTCAGGCAGCGGCAAGGCGGCCGCGGCGGGGGCGAGGGTCGCGGTGGGCATGGCAGCTCCGGTTCGGCAGGGGCGAAGCCGCACCCATCGCGGGCGCGGCGCGGGCGGTCTCAGCGCGCCCGCTGCGGCGGCCCTTGCTGCGGCAGGGCCGTGATGCCGAAGCGCAGCCAGCCCGACAGCGCACGCCCGGTCGGGGCGAGCCGCAGGCGCCGGGCGGCGGTCCGGGTTTCGGAGTAGCTCACGCGGCGGGAGTCTACGCCGGCGCTGCGGCCTGGTCCGCCGCGCCGGCCGCCTCAGCGCCCCTGCCCCGCTACCTCGTGCCAGCGCTGCAGCAACGGCCGCAGCCGCGGGTACAGCGGCCGCACCCGCTCGCGCCAGACCTCGTCGCAGGTGCGTACTGCCGCCGGCTCCGGCTTGCTGACCTTGCCGGCACGCGCCATCGCGCGCACCGCCGCCGGCACGCCGGCGTGCAGCCCGAGCCCCGCGGCGGCCAGCATCGCGGCGCCGAGCGCGCTCGCGTCCTCGCATTGCGGGCGCTGCGCCGGCAGGCCGAAGATGTCGGCCGCGATCTGCGCGACGGCGTCGCTGCGCGCGCCGCCGCCGCTGAGGTGCAACGCCGTCAGCCGGCGCCCGAGCCGGCGCTCGATGCGCTCGCGCCCGCCGCGCAGCGCGAACAGCACGCCCTCGACGATCGCGCGGTACAGGTGCGCGCGCCCATGCTGGTCGGTGAAGCCGACGATCGCGCCGCGCGCCTCCGGCCCCGGGTCGCGCAGCCCGGGGCTCCAATGCGGTTGCAGCACCAGCCCGTCGGCCCCCGGCGGCGTGGCGGCGAGCAGCGCGTCGAACAGCGACTCGGGCGCGACGCCGAGCACGGCGGCGCGGGCGCATTCCTCGGCGCCGAACTGGTCGCGAAACCAGCTCACGAGCCAGAAGCCGCGCGGCAGGTGGACTTCGGTATTCCAGTGCCCCGGCAGCGCTGCCGGGTAGGCCGGCAGCAGCCGCTGCACCTCGAGGTAGCGCGGCTGCGTGGTGTTGATCGCCGCCGCGGTGCCGAGCGACAGGTGCGCCGCGTCGGGCGCCAGCGCGCCGCAGGCGAGCACCTCGCAGGCCTTGTCGGCGGCGGCGGCGATCACCGGCAGCCCGCGCGGCAGCCCGAGGGCCGCGGCCGCCTGCGCGGTCAGCGCGCCCAGCGTCGACGCCGGCGGAACGAGCCGCGGCAGTTGCGCGGCGCGCACCGCCAGCGCGCGCCAGCGCCAGCTCGCGGCACCCGCCCAGCGCAGCCGCCGGTAGTCGAACGGCAGGTAGCCGACCTGGCAGCCGACCGAGTCGACCCACTGGCCGACCAGCCGCTCGGACAGCCACGCCGACAGCAGCCCGACGCGCGCCGCGCGCGCCCACAGCGCGGGCTCGTGGGCGGCGATCCAGTTGACCTCGGCCTGCGCCTGCAGCCGCCGCACCAGGCCGTGCGCGCCCGCGAGCCGCAGCGCGCTGCCCCACAGCGGCCCGAGCGGCGGCAGATCGCGCGCCAGCCTCGAATCGGGCCAGACGATCGCCGGGCGCAACGGGTGCCCGGATTCATCGGCGCAGACGACGGTGCCGCGCTGCGTCGTCAGCGCGACCGCGGCCAGCTCACCCGGCCGCACCGCGCCCGACCGCCACAGCCCGTGCACTGCGGCGACGAGCGCGTCCCAGTAGACCTGCGTATCCTGCTCGGCCCAGCCCGGCTGCGGCGCGACGAAGGCCGGCGCCAGCGCGACGCGCGATGCCGCGCGCGGGTTGCCGCCGGCGTCGAAGACGATCGCGCGCACGCCCTGGGTGCCGGCGTCCAGCGCCAGCAGCAGCGGGTCGTGCGGGGTTGGCGGCGGCATCGCGGTGGTGATCGGCAGGCGCTCGTCGCCGCCGGCATGCAGACGGCTGCGTGTCGATCACCCGCGACGGGCGGTGCGAATGGTAGCGGCCGCGCGACCGCCGACCCCGTGGCAGGCTCGCAGCCCGGCTCGCAGGCCAGCGTCCAACGGCTCGCCAGCCCCGCGACGCCGACCTCGCGGGATGAATCACGGCATCGCCAGCCGACAGGCCTCCTCGCTGCCCAGCCCCGCCCCCTCGGCCAGCGCGGGCTCGATCGCGTCGGCTCCGAGCGCCTCGCGCGCCATTGCGAGCACGGTGTCGCGCGCGCGCTGCTCGTTCGGCTGGCGTCGCAGCCCCTTCGCGGCCCGCAGCGCATCGCCCCAGCCGACCAGCCGCACCGCATCCGCGGCCCGGTCGGTGCGTGCGAGGTAGGACGCATAGTGGTCGGACCATCCGTGTGCGATGCCAAACTGCGCGAGTTCGCCCAGCAACGGCCGCCCGAGCGCCCGGGCGTCGGCAAGCTCGCCATGTTCGACCAGCATCCCGAACAGGTTGGCGCCGGAATAGGCGCACGAGAGGCGGTCGGCGAACGGCGACTGCCGCTGCCGTTCGTGCGCGTCGCGCGTCAGTGCGATCGCCCGCTCGAGCTCGCCCTTCATCCAGTGAAGGTCGGCCAGCGACACCAGGGAGTGCAGCACGGCGCTGTCGGCACCGGCCTCGCGGTACAGCGCGAGCGCCGACTGCGTCTCGCGCATCGCCTCGTCGACCCGGCGCAGGGTGCCGAAGCGCAGCGCCATCGCGCCGTGCGCCGTCGCGCGCAGCCGTGGCCGGCCGCTCGCCTCGAGCAGCGGGCCGGCCTCGCGCAGGATGGCTTCGGCCTCGGCATCGCGCAAGGAGGCGTGCGCGCGGCCGAGCACGCACAGCGCGAAGCCCAGACGCAAGCGATCGCCGAGCTCGCGGTAGCGCGCGGCGGCCGCCCGCGCATGCCGGATCGTCGCCTGCTCTTTGCGCCGGCCATTTGCGAGCGCGGTCGCCAGCGCGAGATCGGCCTGCAGTGCGGCCGGGCAGCCCGGCCCGATCGACTCGGCCGCCTGCTGCAGCAGCGCATCGACCTCGGCATATAGCGACAGGCTCAGCCAGAGCGACGCCGACGATGCGACCAGCGCGACCGCCGTCTCGCCATCGTCGCCCGGGCCGCCGGGGCCGAGGGCCCATCGGACGGCGGCGCGCAGGTCGTCGATCGCGGGGGCGTAGCGGGCGCGGAACGCGGCGTCCGGCAGCAGCGTCCAGTCGTCGAAGCAGCGCTCGAACCGGCGCCGCATGCACCCTGCATGGCGGCGCATCACGGCCGCCGTCTCGCCGGCGGCGACGAGGCGTTCGAGCGCGTAGGCGCGCGTCGTCTCGAGCAGCCGATAGCGGATATCGCCGTCGCCGGGGTCGGCGGCAACGAGCGACTTGTCGCACAGCCCGGCCAGGCCTTCGATGACCGCGAACTCGTCGTCGTGATCGTCGGCGGCCACCGCGACCGCGGCGCCGAGCTCGAACGGCGCGGCGAAGACGCCGAGCCGCCGCAGCACGCGCTGCTCGGGCGCCGACAGCAGGCCGTGGCTCCAGTCCAGCGTCGCCTGCAGCGTGCGCTGCCGCGGCAGCGCGGTGCGCCGGCCGGCAGTGAGCAGCCGGAAGCGCTCGTCCAGCCTCGCGGCCAGCGCGTCGACGCCGAGCAGCGGCACGCGCGCGGCGGCCATCTCCAGCGCCAGCGGGATGCCGTCCAGGCGCCGGCAGATCGCCGCCACCGCCGGCGCATTGCGGTCGTCGAGCATGAACCGCGGCTCGGCCGCCTGCGCGCGGGCGACGAAGAGCTGCACCGCGCCGCAGGCCAGCGCCTGCTGCGCGGTCGGGTCCGGCTGCGCCGGGACGCCGAGCGACGGCAGGCGGAAGACCTGCTCGCCGGCGATGCCGATCAGCTCCTGCGAGCTGACCAGCGCGCGGACGTTCGGCGCCGCCGCCAGCACGGCCTCCAGCAGCGCGGCGACGGCGTCGACGAGGTGCTCGGCGTTGTCGAGCACGAGCAGCAGCGCCGCGCCGCCGAGCCGGTGCGTCAGCGCCGCCAGCGGCGTCTCCGCCGGCGCGACCTCGATGCCGAGCGCGGTCGTGACGGCCGACGCCAGCAGCGCCGGGTCGGCCAGCGCCGCCAGTTCGAGCATCCACACGCCGTCGGCGTGGCGGCCGACGGCGGCCCAGGCGGCCTCGCGCACGAGCCGCGACTTGCCGACGCCGCCCGGCCCGGTCACCGTGACGAGCCGGTGCGCTTCGAGCAGCGCCTGCAGCTGCGCCAGATCCTGCGCGCGGCCGATCAGCGGCTCGACGCTGCGCGGCAGGTTGTGCCGGCCCGGCGCCGCGCCAGCCGCCTGCGCGGCCGGCTGCGGCGTGTCGGACGGGGCGGCAACCGATGTCGCCCCCAGGGTCTGCACGTCGAGCGCGAGCCGGTAGCCGCGCCCCGGGACGGTCGCGATCGCCGCCGGCCCCAGCAGCTTGCGCAGCGCGACGATCTGCGCCTGCAGGTTGTTCTCCTCGACGACGAGCCTCGGCCAGACGAGGTCCATCAGCTCGCGCTTGGCGACGACGCGATCGTGTCGCTCGGCGAGCGCGACCAGCATGTCGAACGCGCGCCCGCCGAGCCTGGCCGGCACGCCGTCGGCCAGCAGCAGGCGCTCGCCCGGCCGCAGCTCGTAGCGGCCGAAGCGCCAGGCCGCGGCCGGTGAAGAAGGCGTGCTCGCGGACATCGCGAAATCCTGCGGCGACGACCCGGCAAGCGTAGCGCAGCGCGCGGCCTGCGTGCCGGCGACGGCGGCCGAAGTTTCAGGGGATTTCAGGCCGGCGCCAACGACCTGAAGGCGGCTTCAGGACGACGATGGCCGCGCCGGCATCGAGGCCGGCGCCCACCCGAGGAGCTCACCATGAACCGCCTGCCCGAGCCCACTTCCCGCCTGATGCGTGCCGTCCTCGCCGCGTTCGCGCTGGTCATGACGGTCGCCCTCGGCGGCTTCATCGACCTGCTGGCCGACCTGGAGTCGGCGAGCGCGGTCGCTGCCGTCGCCTGACCTTGCGATCCCCGCGCAGGCCGGACGCCGGCACGCCCGCGGCCCGCGCGGTGCCTGGCGCTGCGTGCACCGCGGACGCGACGAACCGGAGCCCGCGACCCTGGTTCAGGAGCCAGGGCCCGGCGCCTGCGCCGCCGCCACCCCCTGACCCTGGCGCCCGGCCAGCAGCCGGCCGAGCCAGGTTCGCGGCGGCTCGATGCCGGTGCGCAGGTAGTCGACCGCGCCGTCGTCGCCGAGCGTGCGCCGCTGCAGCCCTTCGACGCCGGCCTCGCCGGCGAACAGGATGCGGTCGCCGGCGTGCAGCGTCGTCTGCTCCTCGGGCAGCAGCACGTCGCGCCCCGCCGAGACCAGCAGCAGCGGCATCGCGTTCAGCGCGCGCGTGGGGTCGTCCGGGTCCCGCAGCAGGTGCGCCAGCCTCAGCGGCGGGTCGGGCCGCTCCTGGAAGGCGCGCCGCGCGCCGAGCAGCGAGGGGTCGCAGTCGATCGTCCAGCTGTGCGGTACTTCCTCGCCGACGCGGTCGCGGATCCGCGCCGCGACCCCGACCGACCACGCGTCGTCGCGGCTTCGCGCCAGCATCAGGAAGCGGTTCAGCAGCGGCGTGGTCAGCAGCTGAACGATCTCGTTGCTCATCACCACCGACTGCACGAATTCCATGTCGGCGCGCGCCGCCTCGATCAGGCTGCGGTTGCCGGCCAGGTTCTGGCGCACGACGACGAAGAGATCGGGCTTCAGCCGCCGCGCGTTGTTGACGATCGCCAGGTTGTTGGCGTCGACGTCGGTGGCGGCGACGATGCCGCAGGCCTCGCCGATGCCGGCCTCGACCATTGCCTCCTTGGCCAGCCCGCTGCCGAGGATGCCGTCCTCGCCGCAATGCGCCGCATCGAGGTCGATCGCCCGGTACGACAGCCCGGCGGCCTCCAGCACCCGCGCCACCGAGCGGCCGAAGCGGCCGTAGCCGGCGATGACCCAGTGCCCGCGCGGCGCCTCGATGCGCGGCGGCGGATCGGCGCCGGGAACGCCGCTGAGCCATTCCTCCAGCCGCAGCATGTCGGGCTGTCGCAGCGCCATGCCGAAGTTGACGGCGAAGGTCTCGAAGGGATCGACGACGAAGACGTCGCCGACCGCCTCCAGCGTCTCGCGCGCGCCGGCCGACTTGACGCGCGCCAGCACCTGCGTCTCGCGCGAGATCACGCGCGCGCTGATCGCGATCGACTGGTTGACCTCGTCGTCGCCGGCCAGCGCCACCAGGCCGGCGCAGTTCGGCATCCGCAGCCCCGCCAGGTCGAGCGCCTCGGGTGATCGCGCGTCGGCGACCAGCAGCGCCGACGGCTGCCGCGTATCGCGCACGAGGTGCGCGCGCGCGCGGTCCGGGTCCGGCTCGAGCACCACGGTGCCGAAGCCGATCTCGTCCAGCGCCGTCACCAGCCGGCGGCCGCTCTGGCCGTAGCCGCAGACGACGAAGAACGGGTCGGTCATCCGCCGCACCCGCGCCTGGAAGCGGTGGCGGCCGAGCGCGATGCGGAACGCCGGGTGGCGCGCCAGCGCGAAGACCGAGCCGAGCGTGTAGGCCCAGCCGATCACGGTGAGGTAGATGCTGACCGTCATCCACAGCCGCTGCGCGTAGGAGTACGGATAGGGCACCTCGCCGAAGCCGATCGTCGTCGCGGTGTAGCTCATGACGTAGAAGGCGTCGAAGACGCTCATGTGCCAGGGCTTGCCGTCCGGGTCGGTGCCCGGCATCAGCACGAGGCCGAAGATCGCGATCGCGTAGACCGCGACCAGCGTCACGATCGGCATGCGCAGCCGGCGCAGGATCAGGATCAGGATGTCGTTCATCGTGCCGGCGTCCGGCGGCAGCCCGCGCGGCGCCCGCCCCGCTCAGCGTGTGCGGCGCAGCGTCTCGCCGATCAGCAGCGCCACCGAGACGAAGTTGGCCGCCAGCGCACCGCCGGACAGCGACACCACGGTGGCCATCACCTCGCCCTCGGTCGGCATGCGGCTGACCTGGGTCGCCCACATCCAGACGATCGAGGCGGCCAGCAGCTGGATCACGGCGACGATGCTGGTGGCGAGGTGGATCGCGCCGATGTGCGTGCGGTCGCCGAACTTCAGCGTCATCGCGATCAGGTTGATCACCATCGTCGCCGCCAGCTCGAGCTCGTGATGGTGCGTCGGGTTGTCGATCTCGCCGATGAAGAACCCGAAGTTCAGCGTGAAGGCGAGGATGACGAAGGCACCGAATATGACTTTTTCGAGGTTCACCGCGGTCTCCCGGCCGGTCGGGCGCTCACTGGACTACCCGCGCTACGCGTTTCGGGATGAGCGCTTCGGAGCGGCCCGGCGCGCTCATGGTTCCGGCTCCCGCAGGCGATCGTAAGCGAGTGGGGCGGCCGCTTGGGAGCGTCCCTGTTGCAGTTCATGATCGTGCGGCAGCGGGGCACACCGCGCAGGCCTCACTCGTCTCGGCATTGGAAGCGTCGCGACGCGCCAGCGTCTCAGAGATGCTTAGGCTCGCCTCGCAACCGCCGATAGAGCAGGCCGCGCGAGACGCCCAGACGCCGCGCCGCGCGCGAGATATTTCCGCGGCATTCGAGCAGCGTGCGTTCGATCAACGCCCGGTCGTGCTCGCCCAAGGACAGCGCGCGCTGGCCGGATGCTTCCGCGCAAGGCCTGGCCGGCGGCGGATCGCCCTGCGCCCGCGCCGCGACGGGTAGCACCGGCGCCGTCTGTCCATCACGAGCGCGCAGCTGCCCTCGGATCCACACGTTCAGCCCGTTCGGTAGCGTCAGCGGTCGGGCAGCGTCCGCACGCAGCAGCCCCAGCAGGGCATTCGTGGCGCAACCGAACAGCGTCTGCGCCTCGCCGCCCTCGCATCCGACGATGCGTGCACCGGTGCCGTTGATCCAGGCGACCCGGCCGCGATCATCGACGCCGGCCAGGCCCTCGAAGGGCCCGTCGAGCAGGGCCGGCATGGTCTGGAACTGCAACACGAGAAGGCCCTCGGATTGCGACCGAAGCAGGCGGTTCTCGATCGCCATCGCCGACAGCCCGACGAGCGACGCAGCGTCGAAACCGAACGGCCGCGACTCGACCGACACGTCGAGCACGCCCGCCAGGCGCCCGTGGATGTCGCGGATCGGCGCGGCGGCGCAATGCATCGCCTGCACCGCATCGAAGAAGTGCTCGCCGCCGAGCACGGTGCACGCGCGCCCTGTGCGCGCGACGACTCCCGGCGCCGTGGTGCCGACCACACTCTCCGCGAGGTTCACGCCGATGCGTGCGGCCACGGGCAGCAGTGCCCCTTGAGTCCCCTGACCCGGCGTCGAGTGCACGACGATTCCATCGCCATCGGTCAGCAGCGCCCGACACCGCGTGCCGGCCAACATCGAGTCGAGCCGGCCCAACTCGGGCGCAGCAGCCTGCCGCAACGCGGCGCTGCGTGCCAGTGTGCCGTGCACGCGGCTCGGCGTGACCGGTTCGAAGGCGATGCGCTCCTGCGGGCGCCGACGGGCGTGCATGCAGCGCGACCACGACTGGATCACTGGCTCGCTGACGAGTCCGGAGGGCCGCAAGCCCTCCTCGAAATAGCGCTGCCGCGCCAGGGCGCGGCGCTGTTCGGGGGTCGAGAAGAACGGCCCTGGATGGACGGTTGTTGGCATGGGGTGGACTTCGGAGAAGCAGGCGTCGCACTGTGTCGCGAAGTGGAACACGCACGACCTAGGGAAAGCCCCCGAGTTGGCGGCTCGCGGCCCGCGGCCTATCTTCGGCGCTCGCGGCAGTCAGCGGCACGGGAGCGTGCCAGCTCGCCGCGGCCATTCGACGGAGACGAACGATGAAGCTCGTGCAATGCATGCCGGCCGCAGCGCTGGCCTTGCTGGGGGCGGCCGCAACGGTGGGCGCGCAGACACTCGACGCCCTGGCGCGGGACGCCGCGACACCGGGCGATGTCACGACCTACGGCATGAGCTGGGGTCAGCAGCGGCACAGCGCGCTGACGCAGATCCGCCCGGCCAACGTCAAGCGCCTCGTGCCGGTCTGGAACCTGAGCCTCGACAGCTCGGCCAATGCATCCAGCCAGCCGCTGCTCATCGACGGCACGATGTATCTGACGACGCACTCGCACACCATCGCTGTCGACGCCACCACGGGCCGGCAGAAGTGGAAGACGCCGGTCGAGCTGCCAGCCGACATCAACGGCTACCTGTGCTGCGGGATCCACAGCCGCGGCCTGGCCGCGCTCGACGGCGTTCTCTATCGCACGACGATCGACGCCCATGTCATGGCCATCTCGATGAAGGACGGCAAGACCCTGTGGCGGCAGAAGGCGGCCGACTACAAGCAGGGCTACAGCATGACCCACGCCCCGCTGATCGCGGGCGGGGTGCTGATCACCGGCATCTCGGGCGGGGAGTACGGCTCGCGCGGCTTCCTCAACGGCTGGGACCTGAAGACCGGCGAGAAGAAGTGGCACCGCTGGACCACGGCCGCGCCGGGCGAGAAGGGTGGCGACACCTGGAATCCCGGCCGCTACGAGACCGGCGGGGCGCCGACCTGGTTGACCGGCACCTACGACCCTGAGCTGGGCCTCGTCTACTGGGGCACCGGCAACGGCGGCCCGTGGAATCCGGCCACGCGGGGCGGCGACTCGCTGTACATCTGCTCGGTGCTGGCGATCAGGCCGTCGACCGGGGAGATCGTCTGGCACTACCAGTTCTCGCCCGGTGACCCCTTCGACTACGACGGCACGAACGAGCTGGTGCTGGCCGAGCTGCCGGTCGGCGGCAAGCCGACGAAAGTGCTGATGCAGGCCAACCGAAACGGCTACTTCTACGTCATCGACCGAACGAGCGGACGCTTGTTGAAGGCCGACCCGTTCGCGCGCCGGATCAACTGGGCCAGCGGCATCGACCTCGGCTCCGGGCGTCCGATCGACACGCCGATGACGGCCAAGATACGCGTCACCGAGGAGGCGAGCGACTTCGTCGAGGTCTGGCCCAGCGCCTTCGGCGGCAAGAACTGGATGCCGATGAGCTTCGACCCGAAGCGCCGCCTGGCCTTCATGAACACGGTCAACCTGGGGATGAAGGTCAAGTACGTCAAGCAGGACCGCCCCGGCGGGCCGAACTGGTATCTGGGCCTCGAACTCGGCGGATTCCTCGCGCCCGAGGACGGCATGCGCGGCTCCCTCGTCGCCTGGGATCCGGTCGCGGGTCGCAAGGTCTGGGAGGTGGCGAGCAAGGCCCCCTTCTGGTCCGGCGTGCTGTCGACGGCCAGTGGCCTCGTGTTCAGCGGCGCGCAGACGGGCGAGTTCATGGCCTTCGACGCCAAGGACGGGCGCAAGCTGTGGCAGTTCCAGACCGGCTCGGGGATCACCGGCCTGCCGATCGCCTGGGAACACGACGGGCGTCAGTACATCACCGTGACGAGCGGCGCGGCCACCGTCTACGGCGCGCTGGCGGGTGACCCGGAGCTGGCCAATGTGCCCGCGGGCAGCTCGCTGTGGACCTTCGCCCTGCTGCCCTGACGATGTCCTTGCGCGCGCGTGGGGCGATGGCGCTGCTGGCCGCGGCCGCGACGATCCCAGCGGATGCGCAGACCGCACCCGAGGCCGCCGCCTCGATCGAGTCCGGGCGGCGCGCCTACACCACCTATTGCGCACGCTGCCACGGCATCAACCTGGCGGTCGGCAGCAGCGCCTTCTTCGACCTGAGGACCTTCCCGAAGGACGACAAGCCACGCTTCGTCCGCAGCGTCAAGCTGGGCCTGCGCGCGATGCCGGCGTGGGAGGGCACGGTCAAACCCGAACAGGTCGAGGCGATCTGGGCCTATGTCGGCTCGGTCAACGGCTGGTGAGCCCGCGGCCGAAGCCCGGCACATCGGGCCCTTGCGCGCCGCTCACACCGCGCGCCGCAGCATCGCGAGCCGGATCTTCTCGATCTGGCGCGACGGCGCCAACCCCTTCGGGCAGACCTCGGTGCAGTTCATGATCGTGCGGCAGCGGAACAGCCGGTAGGCGTCGTCCAGGTCGTCGAGCCGGGCCTCGGTCGCGGTGTCGCGGCTGTCGTGGATGAAGCGGCTGGCCTGCAGCAACCCGGCCGGGCCGACGAACTTGTCCGGGTTCCACCAGAACGACGGGCATTGCGTGCTGCAGCAGGCGCACAGGATGCACTCGTAGACGCCGTCGAGCCGGTCGCGCTCGGCCGGCGACTGCAGCCGCTCGCGCTCGGGCGGCCGCGTGTCGTTGACCAGCCACGGGCGGATCGAGTGGTACTGGCGGAAGAATGCCGTCATGTCGACGATCAGGTCGCGGATCACCGGCAGCCCGGGCAGCGGGCGCAGCACGACGCGCGCACCCAGCGAGCGCAGCGGCGTCATGCACGCCAGGCCGTTGCGGCCGTCGATATTCATCGCATCCGACCCGCACACGCCCTCGCGGCACGAGCGGCGAAAACTCAGCGACGGTTCCTGGCGCTTCAGGCGCTGCAGCAGGTCCAGCAGCATGCGGTCCTCGCGCGCCGGCTCGATGCGCAGCGTCTGCATGCGCGGCGGCCGGCCGTCGTCGGGGTCGAAGCGGTAGATCGAGACTTCCAAGCCGTTCTCCGTTCGGTTTCCTGACCTCGCGGTCCCGCACCGCCGCGGCACCCGGGCATCGGGCGCGCGCCGCCGCCGCTACCACAGCGCGCGCAGCACCGCGATCCCGCTGCCGCCGAGCAGCAGCGCCAGCAGCGTCATCAGCCCGATGCGCAGCGGCAGCGGCTTGACGTAGTCCATCAGCACGTCGCGCGCGCCGACCCAGGCGTGCAGCAGCAGCGCGCCGAAGGCCAGCAGCGTCGCCAGCGCGACCGCTGGCGCCTGCATCAGCGCCAGCCACTGCGCGTGGCCGTGCGGAGGGTCCGCGGCCAGCCGCAGCAGCGCGGCCACGAGGTAGGCGAGCATCACGAGGGCGCTCAGCCGCTGCAGCAGCCAGGCGCGCAGCCCGCTGATCGCGCGCTTCACCACAGCACCCCCGCGGCGAGCAGCGCGACCGCCACCGCCGCCAGGTTGACAACCCAGGCGCTGCGCCGCGCCGGCGCCAGCCGCGCCCCGATGTCGACGTCCGACAGCAGGTGGCGCAGCCCGGCCAGCAGGTGGTGCGCGAGCATCCAGATCCACAGCAGCGCGGCAAGCCGCGCCGGCCAGGCCTGGAAGATCGCGCGGACCTGTTCGTAGCCTTCGGGCGAGGCGAGCGATCGCGTCAGCATCCAGGCCAGCACCGGCGTGCCGGCAATCAGCCCGACGCCGCTGATGCGGTGCAGGATCGAGGTCCAGGCGCCGACCGGCTGTGCGATGCGGCGCAGGTCCAGGTGGACGGGGCGCACCGCGCGCGTGGCTCGCATCGCTTCGTCGCGGCCCGGACTCATCGTTGCCCCTCCTGCGCGGTCGATGGGCAAGTCTGCCATGAACCGCAGCCTTGCCCCGCGCCGCGGAAGTCAGCGCGCGGCTCGTGCGAGCGGTGCTCAGCCCCCCGGCGCCACCGGCCGCACGACGACGACCTCCGGGTCGTCGGCATGCTCGAGCAGCAGCCGGCGCACGCGATCCTGCCACAGCGCGCCGAAGCCGGCGCGCGCCTCGGCGTCGCCGCGGTCGGCCAGCGCGCGCATCATCAGCTCGCGCATGCGCGGGTCGCCGCCGACGCGCTCGAGCCGCGCCGCGACCTCGACCGCGCGGCCGTCGTCCAGCCTGCGCGCGCGCAACTCGCCGTCGATCGGGGCGCCGTAGCGCAGCAGCCCGCGGCGCACGAAGCGCCCGGCGATGCCCTTGAAGCCTTCCTCGCCCGCGGCGCCGGTGACCAGCGCGACGACGCGCGCGACGACGCCGGTGACGCCGGACTCGGCCGCGTCGCGCAGCTCGACGACGACGCCGCCGCGCTCGGGCAGCACGCCCGGGTACAAGGCGGCGAGCGCGGCGCGCGTCATCAGCCAGGCCGAGGCGACGGTCGGGCACGAGTGCCCGGCGAGACGGACCGCATCGTCGTAGCCGTAGTCGAGCACGCCGCCGTCCGCGGCGCCGAGAAATTCGGCCAGCGGGTCGTGCACGCGGATGCGCGGCGCATCGGCATAGAAGGCGGGCAGTCGCTCGGCCGCCGGGGCCGCGGGCGTGCCGGGGACTGCGCTTGCGCTGCGCGCGGTGTCGGTCGTCATCGGGGTTCTCCGTCGCTGCGGTGACGCGGTCGCGGGGCGGTGCGCCGATCGGCCGCACGCTTCATGGACGACGTCGGTCCGTCCACCGCAGCGCCGCCGCTCAGGCCGCCGCGACCAGCCGCCGCGGTCGCTCGGCGCCGGCGGGTCGCGCCGGCTGCGGCTGCTCGATGCCGGCAATCTCGGCCAGCGTCACGGCATCGAGTGTCGCCAGGTAGGCGCGCAGCGCCTGCGCGAACAGCCGGCGCAGCCGGCAGCCTGCCGTCAGCGCGCAGCCGCCGCCGCCGTCGTCGAAGCATTCGGCCATGCGGAAGTCGGTCTCGCCGAGCCGGACGACCTCGCCGACGCGGATCTGCGCCGCCGGGCGCAGCAGCCGCACGCCGCCGCCGCGGCCGCGCGACGTTTCCAGCAGCCCGGCGCGCGCGAGGTCGGCGACGATCTTCATCACGTGGTTGCGCGCCAGCCCCTGGCGCTCGGCGAGCTCGGCCACGGTCACGCGCCGGTCGGCGTGGCGCGCGCAGTACATCAGCACGCGCAGGCTGTAGTCGGTGTACTCGGCGAGCCGCACGCTGAAGCCCTCGATCTGCGCGAGCGCGGCGCGGGCCGCCGCTCACATCCCCAGCGCCAGCCGCGCCATCTCGGACAGGCGATACCGGTCCCAGGGCGGGTCGAATACCAGCCGCACGTCGACATGCCCGACCGGCGGCAGCGCGAGCACCTTGTCGGCGACCTCGTTGGCCAGCACCTCGCCCATGCCGCAGCCTGGCGCGGTCAGCGTCATGTCGATCGCGACCTTGAAGCGGCCGTCCTCCATCGGCTCGACCTCGCAGCTGTAGACCAGCCCGAGCTCGACGATGTCGATCGGGATCTCCGGGTCGTAGCAGGTCTTCAGCGTCTCCCAGACCAGCTCGCGCACCTCGTCGGGCGACGCGTCGGCCGGCAGCGTCGGCGGCGGCGGCGGGACCTCGCGGCCGATCGCGTCGGCGTCACGGCCGTCGATGCGCACCAGCTGGCCGCCGGCGACGACGCTGAAGCTCGACCCGAGCGCCTGCGTGATCGTCACCAGCGTGCCGGCCGGGATCTCGACCGCCTCGCCGCTGGGCACGCGCCGCGCCTGCACGGCGCGCGTGGTCGTCGTCTTCTCCTGGTGCAGCTTCATCGGGCGGCTCCGTCCGGCGACGGTGCGTGGGCGTCGCCGCGGGCACGGTCGACGACGATATCGGGATCCTCGTCCGCCGCCGCGGCCGCTCCCGCCAGCGCGTGCATCAGTGCATGCCAGCCGAGCAGCGCACACTTGATGCGCCCCGGGTAGCGCCGCACCGCGGACAGGCTGACGAGCTTGCCGAGGTCGGCCTCCTCGGGTTCGGCCTGCCCGGTCAGCACGGCGCGGAAGCGCTGCTGCAGCGCGCGCGCCTCGGCCACCGGGTGGCCGCGAACCGCCTCGCTCATCATCGACGCCGAGGCGATGCAGATCGCGCAGCCGCGGCCGTCGAAGCGGATGTCGCGCAGCGTGTCGCCGTCGACCTGCAGCTGCACGCGGATATCGTCGCCGCACTGCGGGTTGCGCCCGCGCGCCTCATGCGTCGGGACCGCAAGCGTGCCGAAGCAGCGCGGCGAGCGCTTGTGCTCCAGCACGAGCTGCTGGTAGAGATCCAGGTCGCCGCTCATCTCAGTTGCTCCACCGCGCTTCGCGCGACCCGCGACGCATGAAACGGGCGTCCAATAGCGGCGCGGCTGTGTCCGGCGCAGAGGTCGGTTCGTACTTGGTGCTTCGAGCCCGTATCTCAGTTGGACCCGCGGCCCCA
>JACPVA010000108.1 GCA_016191995.1 Burkholderiales bacterium
GACGGCGGCGGCGGCGGCGGCCTCGGCCGGCGGCAGCGCCGTCGCAGCCGCCGGCGCCGCCTCGGCGCCGGACTGCAGCAGCCGGTCCAGCGGCAGGTACAGCAGGTTGGAGCCGGCGCGGCTGTCGATCATGACCTTGCTGACGTTGCTGTAGATCTGCTGCATCGCCTCGATATAGAGACGGTCGCGCGTCACCACCGGTGCCTTCTGGTACTCGGTCAGCACCGAGCGGAAGCGGTCGGCATCGCCCTCGGCGGTGGCGATCACGCGCGCCTTGTAGCCCTCGGCCTCCTCGCGCAGGCGCGACGCCGTGCCCTGCGCGCGCGGGATGACCTCGCTCGCGTAGGCCTCGCCCTCGTTGCGGAAGCGGTCGCGGTCGGCGCTGGCGCGCACCGCGTCGTTGAACGCCGCCTGCACCTGCTCGGGCACCTGCACGCTCTGCACGTTGACGTTGGCGATCACGATGCCGGCGTTCAGGCGGTCGAGCTGGGCCTGGATCGACCGCACGAGGTCCGCCGCCACCGCATCGCGCTGCTCGTACAGCACCGAGTCGACGCGGCTGCGGCCGACGATCTCGCGCACCGCCGACTCGGCCGCGAGCACGACCGCCTCGTCCGGGTCGCGGTTCTCGAACAGGTAGGCACGCGCGTCCTTGAGCCGGTACTGCACGGTGAAGCGGATGTCGACGATATTCTCGTCCTGCGTCAGCATCGACGAGTCGCGCAGCCCGGTGGCCTGGGCCACGGTCGCGCGGCCGATGTCGACCGAGCGCAGCTGCGTCACCGAGACCGTCTCGTGGGCCTGGAACGGATACGGCAGCCGCCACTGGAAGCCGGCATCCACCGTGTGGCTGTAGCGGCCGAACGCGGTGACGACCGCCTGCTGGCCTTCCTGCACGATGAAGAATCCGCTGCCTAGCCACAGCACCAGCAGCACGCCGGCGATCAGCCCGGCGCCGATGCCGGCGCTCTTCATGTCGGGCTGGAACGAAGGCCCCTCGCCGCCCCCGTCGCCGCCCCCGAAACCGCCGCCGCGGCGCCGGCCGCCGGCCGCGCCGCGATTGCCGAACAGGCCGCCGAGCTTGCGGTTGAAGTCGCGCCAGAGCTCGTCGAGGTCGGGCGGGCCGTCGTTGCGGTTGCCGGCCATCCAGACGACCGCGCCCGTCGCTTCCGCGTCACCGGGCCGCGCGCCGCGGCCGGGCGCACGTGCCCGCCGCCCGGCCAGGCCGGCCAGCAGCGCGCGCGCGGCACGCGCGAGCTCGCGCAGCCGGACGCCGAAACTCGGGTTCAAGGACTCAGGCATGACGGGCGGTGGCATCCAGGATCTCGGGGGTGGCGGCGCCGGCGCTGCGCGCGGCCTGCTCGACGACGGCGTCGGCGATCGCCTCGCGCAGCGCGTCCAGCCCGTCGCCGGTGCGTGCGCTGACGAAGACGCGCCGGTGCCGCCGCCCGCCGTCGGCGAGCACCCAGTCCGCGCCGACGCGCGGGCGCTGGTCGGACTCGAGCAGGTCGCACTTGTTGGCGACCCAGATCTGCGGGATCTCGCCGGCGCCGATCTCGGCCAGCACGCGCTGCACCTCGGCCTGCTGCTCGGGCTGCTGCGGGCTGGCGACATCCATCACATGCAGCAGCAGGTCGGCCTCGGCGGCCTCCTGCAACGTCGCCTCGAAGGCCTCGACCAGCCGGTGCGGCAGGTCGCGGATGAAGCCGACCGTGTCCGACAACGTCACCGCCTGCCCGGCGTCGGGCAACCAGAGCTGGCGCGTCGTCGTGTCCAGGGTCGCGAACAGCTGGTCGGCGGCGTAGACGCGCGCCTTCACGAGGGCGTTGAACAACGTCGACTTGCCGGCGTTGGTATAGCCGACGAGCGAGACGCGGAAGACGCCGCGGCGCTCGCGCTGGCGGCGCTGCGTGCCGCGCTGGCGCTTCACCTTCTCCAGCCGCGCCTGCACCGACTTGATGCGCTCGCCGATCATGCGCCGGTCGAGCTCGATCTGCGCCTCGCCCGGGCCGCCGCGGGTGCCGATGCCGCCTTGCTGGCGCTCCAGGTGCGACCAGCGCCGCACCAGCCTGGTCGCCATGTACTGCAGCCGCGCCAGCTCGACCTGCAGCTTGCCCTCGTGGCTCTTGGCCCGGTCGGCGAAGATGTCCAGGATCAGCGAGGTGCGGTCGGCCACCGGAACGCCCAGGTGCTGCTCGAGGTTGCGCTGCTGCGCCGGCGACAGCGCCTGGTCGAAGATCACGCCCTGCGCGCCGCTGGCCTGCACCAGCGCGCGGATCTCGTCGGCCTTGCCGCTGCCGACGAACAGCGCCGCATCGGGCGCGCGCCGGCGCGCGGTGACGCGCGCCACCGGCAGGTCGCCAGCGGATTCGGCGAGCAGCGCGAGCTCGTCCAGCGTCGGGTCGAAGGCCTGGCCGGCGCCGAGGTCGACGCCGACCAGCACCGCACGCGTCGCGCCGGCGGTGGTCGCTTCAGGGTTCGGGATCAAGGGGTCGGAGGTCCCGGGCGGGGTGCGGCGGGTCGCGTTCAGGCTGCGGCCTGCGGCTCGTTGGGGTGGAAGGCCACCGTGCGCCCGGGCACGACGGTCGAGATCGCGTGCTTGTAGACCATCTGCGTGACGGTATTGCGCAGCAGCACGACATACTGGTCGAAGGACTCGATGTGGCCTTGCAGCTTGATGCCGTTGACCAGGTAGATCGAGACCGGGATGTGCTCCTTGCGCAGCAGGTTCAAAAAGGGGTCCTGCAGAAGCTGGCCTTTGTTGCTCACGATATGCTCCGTGTTGAAGTTGCTGCCGGGCGCGCGTGATGACGCCGGCCGGTCCGCCCCCGCGGCGCCGTCCGGGAACCCCAGGACACGCGCAGGCAAGCGGTAGACACGCACCTTATCACAGGGTTCCCTGCCCGCGCCTCGATGCGGCCAATCGGGCCCGGCGCGCGAGGTGGCGGCCGGCTCGCGGCGCCGCCGGGCCCGGCGTCGTGCGGCGCGCGCATTCAGGCTTCGCGCCCGTCGAACGGGTTGGCCGCCGAGCGCAGCTCGACCCGCAGCGGCGTGCCGACGAGGTCGAAATGCTCGCGCAGCCGGCCCTCCAGGTAGCGCCGGTAGGCGTCGGTCACATGCTCGAGCGAGCTGCCGTGGACGACGACGATCGGCGGGTTCATGCCGCCCTGGTGCGCATAGCGCAGCTTGGGCCGGAAGCGACCGGCGCGCCGCGGCGGCTGGTGCTGGACCGCGTCGTGGATCAGCCTGGTCAGCTGCGGCGTCGGCAGCTTGCGCGTCGCCGCGGCCCAGGCCTGCGCGACCGCCTTCCACAGCGGGCCCAGTCCGCGCCGCTTCAGCGCCGAGATGTGCAGCACGGGGGCGAACTTCAGGAACGCCAGCCGCTGCTCGATCGAACGCAGCGTGAGCTGGCGCTGGTAGTCGTCGATCGCGTCCCACTTGTTGACCGCGACCACGACGGCGCGCCCGGACTCGAGGATATAGCCGGCGATATGCGCATCCTGCTCGCCGACCCCCTGCGTGGCGTCGAGCAGCAGCACGACGACATGGGCGTCGGCGATCGCCTGCAGCGTCTTGACGACCGAGAACTTCTCGACCGACTCGAAGACGCGCCCCTTGCGCCTGAGGCCTGCGGTATCGATCAGCTCGTAGCGCTGGCCGCCGCGCTCGAGCGGAACCCGGATCGCGTCGCGCGTCGTTCCCGGCTGGTCGAAGGCCACCAGCCGCTCCTCGCCGAGCCAGGCATTGATCAGCGTCGACTTGCCGACATTCGGCCGGCCGGCGACCGCGAGCCGGATCGGCCGCTCGGCGCTGCCGCGCAGCGCGGCATCGGCGTCCTCCTCCTCCTCCTCCTCGTCGGCCCCGAGCCCGTCGAGCGCCGCCTCCAGCAGGCTGCGCACGCCCTGGCCGTGCGCAGCCGACACCGGGTGCGGCTCGCCGATGCCGAGCTCGTGGAACTCGGCCAGCTGCGGCCCCTCGAGCATGCCCTCGGCCTTGTTGGCCGCGAGCACGACGCGCTTGCCGCCGCGGCGCAGCTCGTCGGCGATCTCGTGGTCCTGCGCCGAGACCCCGGCGCGCGCGTCGACGACCAGGATCACCGCATCGGCCTCGGCCACCGCCTGCCGCGTCTGCGCCGCCATGCGCTGGACGATGCCGTCGACCGCACTCGGCTCGAAGCCGCCGGTATCGACGACGATGAAGCTGCGCGCGCCGAGCCGGGCGTCGCCGTAGTGGCGGTCGCGCGTCAGCCCGGCGAAGTCGGCGACGATCGCGTCGCGCGTCTTCGTGATGCGGTTGAACAACGTCGACTTGCCGACGTTGGGCCGGCCGACCAGCGCGAGGACCGGTTTCATCGCCGCTGGGCGGGCCTGGCGCGCCTACTGCGGCCGGAAGGCGAACAGGCCGCCGCCGCGCGTCGCCGCGAGCACCGTCGTGCCGGCGAGCACCGGCGTGCCGACCACCGGCGTGCCGTCGGTCGGCAGCCGCAGCAGCGCGCGGCCGTCCTCGCGCGCCAGGAAGTGCAGCTGGCCCTCCAGGTCGCCGACGACGACGACCGCGCCGGCGAGCAAGGCGCCGGAGAGCTGGCGGTGCAGCAGGCGGTCGCTCGTCCACGCCGGCTCGCCGCTCGGGGTGCGCCAGGCCGCGAGCCGGCTGCTGGCGTCGGCGCCGACGACGAGCTCGGCGTCGCCGCCCAGCGCCTGCGCGCCCGATGCCGGGCGGCTCCAGCGCAGCGCGCCGCGCGCGGCGTCGACGCAGCCGACCGCGCTCTGGAAGGCGCGCGCGCAGACCAGCTCGCCGGTGCGCGTGGCCGGGCCGACCAGGTCCGCCAGCCGCTCGACCTCGTTCGTTCCGCGCGGGGCGGCGACCGCGGCCTGCCAGCGCAGCGTGCCGCGCAGCGGGTCCAGCGCCACCAGGCGCGGCCCCTGGCCGACCAGCAGCGTGTCGCGAAACGCCGCGATCAGCCCAGACTGCGCCAGCGTCAGCGGCTCGCCGGCGCGCTCGTAGATCCACAGCGGCCGCCCGTCGAGCGCATCGAAGGCCATCACCGCGCGGTCGACGCGCAGCACGAAGACGCGCTCGCCGGCCACCAGCGGCGCGGTCAGCACGCGCCCGGGCAGTCGCACGCGCCACGCGGGACGTCCCTCGTCGAGGACGACGAGCTCGTTGGCGCGCGTGACGACGGCGGCGAAGCGGCCGTCGCTGCCGACGCCGGCGGCGATCCGCGCGCCGACGCTGGTGCGCCAGAGCTCGGCGCCGCTGCCGGCATCGAGCGCGACCACCTCGCCCGCACCACCGGCGGCGACGATGCGGTCGCCGGCACTCGCCAGCGTGAGCGGGAAGTCGACCTCGCCCAGCGTCGCCCGCCAGGCCAGGCCGCCGGCGATCGCGCGCGGCGCCGGTTCCAGCGCGGCCGGCTTCGGCTTGTCGGTCGACGAGCAGCCTGCGATGGCGAGCAGCGCCAGCGCCGGGACGATCCAGGCCGCGAGCCGTCGTGCGATCGCCGGGCCGCGCGACACGGCCGC
>JACPVA010000131.1 GCA_016191995.1 Burkholderiales bacterium
CGGGCGCGATGCGGCGGGGGCCGGTGCCGCCACCGGTTCGGGCGCCGGCGCGGCCGGCATCGGCGACGGCCGCGGCGCCGTTGCGTCCGCCGCGGGGCGTGGCGCGCCGCCAGCGGGTGCCGCAGTGCCTGCCGCTAGATTGCCCGCGCCCTCGACCTCGAGCCGGATCAGCTCGCTGCCGACCGCCATCACCTGCCCGACCTCGCCGCCGAGCGCGACGACCGTCCCCTTGACCGGCGACGGGACCTCGACCGTGGCCTTGTCGGTCATCACCTCGGCCAGTACCTGGTCCTCGGCCACCGCAGCGCCGGGTGCGACATGCCAGGCGACGAGCTCGACCTCGGCGATGCCTTCGCCGATATCGGGCATCTTGATCGCGTACAGGCCCATCACGCCTCCAGCACGCGCCTGAGCGCCGCGCCGACGCGCGCCGGGCCCGGGAAGTAGTCCCATTCCTGCGCGTGCGGGTACGGGGTATCCCAGCCGGTGACGCGCTCGATCGGCGCCTCCAGCCAGTGGAAGCAGTGCTCCTGCACGAGCGCCGTCAGCTCGGCGCCGAAGCCGCCGGTGCGCGTCGCCTCGTGCACGATCACGCAGCGTCCGGTGCGCCGCACCGAGCCGACGATCGCGTCCAGGTCCAGCGGCCACAGCGAGCGCAGGTCGATCACCTCGGCGTCGATCCCGGTCTCCTCGGCCGCGCAGGCGCTGACCCAGACCATCGTGCCGTAGGTGACGACGGTGACCGCGCGCCCGGGGCGGAAGACCGCGGCCTTCTCCAGCGGCAGCGCGTAGTAACCCTCGGGCACCATGCCGAGCGCGTGCTTGGACCAGGGCACGACGGGGCGTTCGTGGTGGCCGTCGAACGGGCCGTTGTACAGCCGCTTCGGTTCCAGGAAGATCACCGGGTCGTTGCACTCGATCGCCGCGATCAGCAACCCCTTGGCGTCGAGCGGGTTGCTCGGCATCACGGTGCGCAGCCCGCAGACGTGGGTGAAGATCGCCTCCGGGCTCTGGCTGTGCGTCTGCCCGCCGTAGATGCCGCCGCCGCAGGGCATGCGGATCGTGATCGGCGCGCTGAAGTCGCCCGCCGACCGGTGGCGCAGCCGCGCCGCCTCGGAGATGATCTGGTCCGCCGCCGGGTAGAAATAGTCGGCGAACTGGATCTCGGCCACCGGGCGCAGCCCGTAGGCGCCCATGCCGACCGCGATGCCGACGATGCCGCCCTCGTTGATCGGGGTGTCGAAGCAGCGCGACTTGCCGTACTTGGCCTGCAGCCCCTCGGTGACGCGGAAGACGCCGCCGAAGTAGCCGACGTCCTCGCCGAAGACGACGACCTTGTCGTCGCGCGCCATCGCGACGTCCATCGCCGACCGCAGCGCCTGGATCATCGTCATCGGCACAGCCTTGCCGGCTTCGCCCGCGCCCACCGCAGTGTCCATCGTCAGACCCCGAGCTGCTGGCGCTGCGCGCGCAGGTGCCAGGGCGTGGTCTCGTACACGCCCTCGAACATCGTCGCCGCGCTCGGGATGTGGCCGTCCAGCAGCGTGCCGTGGCGCTCGGCCTCCTTCTGCGCTGCCGCGACCTCGGCCTCGAGTTCGCGCTGCGCCTGCGCATGCTGCGCCTCGGACCACTCGCCGATCGCGATCAGGTGGCGCGCCAGCCGGTCGACCGGGTCACCGAGCGGGAAGCGCTTCCAGTCGTCGGCCGGGCGGTACTTGGACGGGTCGTCCGAGGTCGAGTGCGCG
This sequence comes from Burkholderiales bacterium, assembly GCA_016191995.1. Taxonomy (GTDB): domain Bacteria; phylum Pseudomonadota; class Gammaproteobacteria; order Burkholderiales; family Burkholderiaceae_C; genus Rubrivivax. Next base: position 1,746 of record JACPVA010000131.1, read on the forward strand.
CCGGCGCGGTAGGTGACCCATTCGATCAGCGTCGGGCCGAGGTTGGACCGTGCGCGCTCGGCGGCCCAGCGCGACGCCGCGTAGACGGCGAGGAAGTCGTTGCCGTCGACGCGCAGGCTGGCGATGCCGCAGCCGACGCCACGCGCGGCGAAGGTCGTCGCCTCGCCGCCGGCGATAGCCTGGAACGACGAGATCGCCCACTGGTTGTTGACGACGTTGAGGATCACCGGCGCGCGGTAGACATGGGCGAAGGTCAGCGCGGTGTGGAAGTCGCTCTCGGCGGTCGATCCGTCGCCGATCCAGCCCGACGCGATCTTCGTGTCGCCGGCGATCGCCGACGCCATCGCCCAGCCGACCGCCTGGACGAACTGGGTGGCCAGGTTGCCCGAGATCGAGAAGAAGCCGGCGCGCTTGTACGAGTACATCACCGGCAGCTGGCGGCCCTTCATCGGGTCGCGCTCGTTGCTCATCAGCTGGCACATCATCTCGACCATCGAGACATCGTCGCGCGCCAGCAGCAGCCCCTGCTGGCGGTAGGTCGGGAAGCACATGTCGCCCTCGTGCAGCGCGAACGCGTGCGCCACCGCGATCGCCTCCTCGCCCAGGCACTGCATGTAGAACGAAACCTTCTTCTGCCGCTGCGCGACCAGCATGCGGGCGTCGAAGATGCGCGTCTTCATCATCGCGCGCAGGCCGCGGCGCAGCGCCACCGGGTCCAGATCGGGCACCCAGGGGCCGACCGCGCGGCCGTCGTCGTCGAGCACGCGGATCAGCGCGTAGGCCAGGTCCTGGGTGTCGAAGTGGCTGGTATCGACCGGCGGGCGCCGCACCGCGCCGGCGCCCGAGACGTGCAGGAACGAGAAGTCGGTCGCGTGCCCCGGGCGGCCGGAGGGCTCGGGGACGTGCAGGTGCAGCGGGGCGGTCATCGGCGGGCAATCCTCGGTCGCACGCGGGGCTGCGCGCGGCGCCTCGCACCCGGTCGAGCGCGGCGCCGCAGCCCGCGTAGTGTGCGCGCACCGGCCGCGCCTGCAAACCCCGGCCTTCCCCTCATCGTGGCCTTGCCGGCGCGCCGGCGGCGGCGGGGTCGCGCGGCCTCGGATCGCCACGCCGCATGCCGGCGCGGGCCTCAACGCGCGCAGGCGCCGGGGCGGATCTCGATCGTCGCCGCCGCGCCGCCGCGGCCGGCCAGCAGCGGCTCGGGCTCGCGGCAGCCCTGGTCTGCCGTGCACAGCCGCCAGCCGTCGACGGTCGCGCCGGATACCGCCAGCCGCAACCGCGGCAGCGTCAGCGGCTGGCGATAGACCCACCAGCCGTCACGCAGCTCGGCGCCTTCGGGCGGCTCCATGCCGGCACCCGACCCGCGAACGCGCGCCTGCGCGAGTTGCAGCGCGGCAGCTTGCACGCGCCAGTCCTCCTGCCACTCGCTGCGCTCGACCGAATGCGTCCACGCGAGCGTGAAGGCGTCGGCGGCCAGCGTCAGCGCCGCCATCCCGGCGGCGAGGCAGATCGGCATTGCGCGTGGGGTCTTCAGCCGGCCGTGGCCGCCGCGCGCCGGCGCCACCAGTGCAGCCCGACCACGAGCGCCGAGAGCGCGAAGCCGATCTCGTCGGTCAGTGGCAGTGCGGCGATCAGCGTCACCGCGGCGGCGGCGGCGAGCACGCGCTCGGTCCAGTTCATCCGCGCCTGCACGAAGCCGATCACCGCCGCGCCCCAAAGACCGATCGCCAGCAGCGTCTTGACGACGATGTAGGCCACCGCGAGCGGGAATCCGATCGCCTCGGTCAGCGGCCCGCCCGGCTGCAGCATCAGCGCCGGCGTGTAGACCGCCATGAACGGGATCACGAAGCCGGCGGCGGCGACCTTGATCGCCTGCATCGAGATGCGCAGGCCGCGCTCGCGCGCGATCGGCGCGGCGGCGAAGCAGGCCAGCGCCACCGGGGGCGTCAGGTCGGCGAGGATGCCGAAGTAGAAGACGAACATGTGGCTGACGAGCAGCGGCACGCCGAGCTCGAGCAGCGCCGGGCCGGCGATGCTCGACGTGATGATGTAGTTCGGGATGGTCGGGATGCCCATGCCCAGGACGATGCAGGTCAGCATCGTCAGCAGCAGCGACAGGAACAGGCTCTTCTCGCCGACCGAGACGACGAACTGGCCGAAGGTGTTGGCCGCCCCGGTCAGCGTCATGGTGCCGATGACGATGCCGACGATGGCGCAGGCGATGCCCACCGGCAGCGCGGTCTTGGCGCCGTGCGCGAGGCTGTCGCGGCAGATCGCCAGCGTCTGGCGGCCGCCGCGCGTGAAGACGTTGACGGCGACCAGCCCGACGATGCCCGCGGCGAGCGCGGCGACGCCGAAGCGCGCGAAGCTCGCCGCGACAAGCCCCAGCCCGACCCAGAAGACCACCCGCAGCGCGGTGCCGGGCAGCCCGAGCGCGACCGATCCGCCGAGGATCAGCATCACCGTCAGCGCCAGCCCGATGGTGCCGGCGAACAGCGGCGTGTAGCCGCCGAACAGCAGCCAGACCAGCACCGCCAGCGGCAGCACCAGGAACCAGCGCTCGCGCAGCGCCCCCAGCGCCGACGGCAGCTCGGACTTCGGCAGCCCGTGGAGCCCGGCGCGACCGGCCTCGAGGTGCACCATCCAGAACGCGGAGACGAAATACAGCACGGCCGGGATCAGCGCCGCCTTGACCACCTCGGCGTAGGGTACGCCCAGCGTCTCGGCCATGATGAAGGCCACCGCGCCCATCACCGGCGGCATGATCTGCCCGCCCATCGACGCGGTGGCCTCGACCCCGCCGGCGAATGCCGGCCGGTAGCCGAAGCGCATCATCAGCGGGATCGTGAACTGGCCGGTGGTGACGACGTTGGCCACACCCGACCCGCTGATCGTCCCCATCAGCCCGGAGGAGAAGACCGCGACCTTGGCCGGCCCGCCGCGCTTGTGGCCGAACAGCCCGAGCGCGACGTCGGTGAACAGCCTGATCATCCCGGCCTTCTCGAGGAAGGCGCCGAACAGGATGAACAGGAAGATGTAGGTCGACGAGACGTAGGTCGGGATGCCGTAGATCCCTTCCGTCCCGTAGGCCATGTGATCGATCACCTGGTCCAGCCCGTAGCCGCGGTGGTTCAGCGGTGCCGGCAGGTGCTCGCCGAACAGGCAGTACGCGAGGAAGGTGCCGGCGATGATCGGCAGCGCCGGCCCCATCGCGAACCAGGTGGCGGCGAAGAGCAGGATCAGGATCGACACTCCCAGTGCCTGGTCCAGCGTCGTCGGGTCGCCGGCGCGCACCAGCAGCGCCTCGTGCTCGGTCCATTGGTAGCCGGCCACCACCGCCGCCGCCAGTGCGGCCAGCCACGCGAGCGCGAGCACGACGCGGCCGCCAGCGCCGCCGCGCTGCTCGCGCGCGACCGCGGCCATCAGCGGGAACGCGAGCGCGAGCAGGAAGCCGACGTGCACCGCACGCACGACCTGGCTCGGCAGGTCGACGAGGTGCGCCGCGGTGGCGATCTGGAACGCCGAGAACGCCACCGCGAGCCAGAACAGCACCCGCCCCACCGGCCCGGCCGGGAATCCGGCGGAAAGCGGATCGTGGTGCAGCGGCGGCGCGGCCGCGGCGGCCGCGGTGGCGGCGGTGCTCACGAGGGCAGCCGGCCTACTTGATCAGGCCTTTTTCCTTGTAGTAGCGCGCCGCACCCGGGTGCAGCGGAACCGGCATGCCCGCGGTCGCCTGCTCCAGCTTGATCGCGCTGGCGGCCTTGTGCGCGGCGACCATCTGGTCGAGGTTCTCGAACAGCTGCTTGGTCATCTGGTAGACCGTCTCCTCGGGCACGCCGTCGTGGGTGACGAGGAAGTTGACCACCGCCGCGGTCGGGACGTCGGCGGTCTGCCCGGGGTAGGTGCCGGCCGGGATCGTCACCGCGACGTAGGGCGACCCGAGCTTGGTGACGATGTCGGGCGGGATCGCGACGATGCTGATCGGCAGCGAGGTCGCGAGGTCGCGGATCGACGCCACCCCGAGGCCGGCGGACTGCAGCGTGGCGTCGAGCTGGCGGTTCTTGATCAGCTCGACCGATTCGCCGAAAGGCAGGTACTCGGTCTTGCCGAGGTCCTTGTACGACATGCCCTTGGCGGCGAAGATCGCGCGCGCATTGACCTCGGTGCCCGACTTGGCGGCGCCGACCGACAGGCTCTTGCCCTTGAGGTCGGCGAAGGTCTGGATGCCGCTGGCCTGCGACGCGACGATCTGGATGTAGTTCGGGTAGACCGCCGCGACGCCGCGCAGCTTGCCGAGCTTGGCCGGAAAGCCGAGCTCGGCATCGCCCTCCCAGGCCAGCTTGAGCGAGTCGCCCAGCGTCAGCGCGAGCTCGCCGCGGCCGCGTTGCAGCAGGTTGAGGTTCTCGACCGAGGCCTTGGTCGACTGCACCTGGGTCTTCACTCCCGGGATCTTCTCGCCGTAGATCTTGCCCAGCGCGACGCCCAGCGGGTAGTACACGCCGCTGGTGCCGCCGGTGAGGATGTTGATGAATTGCTGCGCGTTCGCTGCGGCGGGCAGCAGGCAGGCGCCGGCGGCGACGGCCAGCGAGGTCAGGGCACGACGACGACGGGACAGAAAGGGCATTCGGGGCTCCTCGCACGTTGGAAACGGAAACACGAAGATATACCGTTCCCGGCGCGTCGCGTCTGTTGGCGAAAACCTGGGGCGGGCCGCGTGTCGTGGCCGGCTGGCTGCGACACGCGGCCGCTGCGCCCTGCGTCAGCGGCCGGAGACGATGCGCGGCAACCCCGTCCGCGCCCTCAACTCCGGCCGTAGCTATCCTCGAAGCGCACGATATCGTCCTCGCCGAGATAGCTGCCCGACTGCACCTCGACGATCTCCAGCGGCACCTTGCCCGGGTTGGCGAGCCGGTGCACCTGGCCGAGCGGGATGTAGGTGCTCTGGTTTTCCGTCAGCAGCCGCGTCTCGTCGCCGACCCTGACCTCGGCGGTGCCGCTGACGACGATCCAGTGCTCGGCGCGATGGTGGTGCATCTGCAGGCTCAGGGACGCGCCGGGCTTGACCATGATGCGCTTGACCTGGAAGCGCTCGCCCAGGTCGATGCTGTCGTACCAGCCCCAGGGCCGGTGCACCTTGCGGTGCAACGCCTGCTCGCCACGCTGCTCGGCGCCCAGCCGGCCGACGATCTTCTTGACCTCCTGGCTGCGCGCGCGGTCCGCGACCAGCACCGCGTCGGCGGTCTCGACGACGACGACGTCGGCCAGCCCGACGACGCCGACCAGCCGGCTCGTCGCGTGCACCAGCACGCCGCGGCTGTCGATGACCAGCGCATCGCCGTGCGTGGCGTTGCCGTCGGCGTCCTTGGGTGCGACCTGCCACACCGCATCCCAGGCGCCGAGGTCGTTCCAGCCGGCATCCAGCGGCAGCATGCGGATCGTCTGCGCGCTGCCCGGGCAGCGCTCCATCACCGCATAGTCGACCGACTCCGCCGGCACGGCGGCGAACTCGGACTTGCCCGGGCGGACGAATCCGTTGTCGGCGCTGCGCACGGCCCAGGCAGCGTGCACCGCGCTTGCGATATCGGGGCGGAATCGCTCCAGCGCCGCCAGCCAGACCGACGCGCGCAGCACGAAGATGCCGGCATTCCAGAAGTAGCCGCCGTCGGCCAGGTAGCGCGCCGCGGTCGCGGAGTCGGGCTTCTCGACGAAGCGCTCGACGCTGCCGTCGGCGCCGGCGCGGATATAGCCATAGCCGGTCTCGGGGCGGTCCGGGCTGACGCCGAGGATGACGATCGCGCCGTCGGCGGCGGCACGCACGGCCTCGCGCAGCGCGCGCGAGAAGGCCGCCGGGTCGGTCACCGTCTGGTCTGCTGGCGTGACCGCGAGCACCGGGTCGGCGCCGCCGTCGATCGCCGCGAGCGCGGCCAGTGTCAGCGCCGGCGCGGTATTGCGCCCGGCGGGTTCCAGCAGCACCGCCGCCGGGTCGCGCCGGATCTCGCGCAGCTGGTCCAGGATCAGGAAGCGGTGCTCCTCGTTGCCGACGACCAGCGGTGCTGCCACCAGCAGCTCGTCGTCGGCGATGTCGGCGAGCCGCTGCACCGCCTGTTGCAGCAGGCTGCGGTCGGAGTCGTCGAGGACGAGAAACTGCTTCGGGTAACCGGCGCGCGACAGCGGCCACAGCCGGGTGCCGGATCCGCCGGCCATCACGACCGGTTGCACCGCAATGCCGTTGGCATGCTTCGTCATGCGTCCTCCTCGAAACCGTTCGGGTTCATCGACTGCCAGCGCCAGCTGTCGGCGCACATGCGGTCCAGGTCGTGCTTCGCGCGCCAGCCGAGCAGCGTGGCCGCGCGCGCCGGGTCGGCCCAGCAGGCGGCGATATCGCCGGCGCGCCGCGGCGCGATGCGGTAGGGGATCTCGCGCCCGCTGGCGCGCGCATACGCCGCCACCACCTCGAGCACGCTGTGCCCGCGCCCGGTGCCGAGGTTGACGGTGAACGATCCGGCGGTGTCGAGCAGCCGCGCGAGCGCCGCCGCATGGCCCTCGGCGAGGTCGACGACGTGGATGTAGTCGCGCACGCCGGTGCCGTCGTGCGTCGGCCAGTCGCCGCCGAAGACCTGCAGCGCTTCGCGCCGCCCGACCGCGACCTGCGCGACATACGGCATCAGGTTGTTCGGCACGCCGCGCGGGTCCTCGCCGATCAGGCCGCTCTCATGCGCGCCGACCGGGTTGAAGTAGCGCAGGCAGGCGGTCTGCCACGCCGGGTCGGAGGCGCCGAGGTCGCGCAGCAGCGTCTCGCCGATCAGCTTGGTCTGGCCGTAGGGATTCGTCGCCGAAAGCGGCGCGTCCTCGGTGATCGGCAGCCGCGCGGGGTCGCCGTAGACGGTGGCGCTGGAGCTGAAGACGAAGCGCCGGATGGCGTGGCGTTGCAGCGCCTCGCACACCGTGACGAGGCCGCCGAGATTGTTGCGGTAGTAGGCCAGCGGCTGCCGGACCGACTCGCCGACCGCCTTGAAGGCGGCGAAGTGCACCGCGGCGTCGATGCGGTGGCGCTGCAGCACCGCCTCGACCGCGGCGGCGTCGCCGACGTCGGCGCGCTCGAACAACGGCGCGCGTGGCGCCAGCCGCTGCAGCCGCTGCAGCACGACCGGCGAGCTGTTGGAGAAGTCGTCGACGCCGACGACATCGTATCCGGCCTGCTGCAGCGCGAGCCAGGTATGCGAGGCGATATAGCCGGTGGCGCCGGTGAGCAGGACGGTGGGCATGGCTTCGAGGGACGGGAGGAGGGCGGGGCGCCGACCGAGATGCTAGACGACGGCGCAGGCAGCTGACGCCAGGCCGCGGCCTGCGCCGGCGGCATGGCGGCCGCGGCGTGCATTAGTCGACAGCGGCCGCTGCCTACAATCGCGTGATGCTGCAAGCGCTGTACGACCTGTTCGCTCCGGCGGCGATGAACCGGTTGACGCTGGTCGTCAACCATGTGCTCGCCGCCGAGCCGGTGGCCACCGAGCGGCTGCGCCCGCATGCCGGGCGGCGCATCGCGCTCGCGCCGCGGTCCTGGCCGACGCTGCTGCCGCCGCTGCCGACGCTGGCCTTTGCCGTCACCCCGGCCGGCATGCTCGAATGGGTGGGGCAGGAGGCGGCAGCCGCCGGCGCGGCAGGCGGCCAGCCGCCGCAAGCCGACCTGACGGTGCGCTTCGACGCGGCCAACCCGGTGCGGCTGCTCGCCACGGCGATCAGCGGCGAGACGCCGGCGGTCGAGATCGACGGCGACGCGCAGCTCGCCACCGACGTCAACTGGCTGATGCAGAACCTGCGCTGGGATGTCGAGGCCGACCTCGAGCGCTTCTTCGGGCCGGCGGCCGCGCACCAGATCCACCGCCTTGGCAGCGCGCTGGCGCGCGCCGTGCGCACGGCGCTGCAGGGCGCGGCGGCGTGGCGCCGGCCGGCCTGATCGGCGCGCGAACCCTCGGCGGCAGCGACCGCAGCGGCCCGCGATGCGCCACCTCGCGCGCCTGATCGTCATCGCCTTCACCGTCCTGCGCTACGGGCTGGACGAGGTCGCGCTGTCGGGATTCCGCCAGCGCTGGGTGCGCGCGCTGGCGCGGCTGATCACGATCGGGCGCCGGCTCGACGCGCCGCGCGGGGTGCGGCTGCGTATCGCGGCGGAGCGCCTGGGGCCGATCTTCGTCAAGTTCGGGCAGGTCCTGTCGACGCGGCGCGACCTGCTGCCGCCCGACGTCTCCGACGAGCTCGCCAAGCTGCAGGACCGGGTGCCGCCGTTCCCGACCGCGAAGGCGCGCGCGCTGGTCGAGAAGGCCTTCGCGCGCCCGATCGAGGCGCTCTTCGCCAGCTTCGGCGCCGAGCCGGTGGCCAGCGCGTCGATCGCGCAGGTGCACTTCGCGACGCTGAGGGACGGGCGCGAGGTCGCGGTCAAGGTGCTGCGCCCGGGCATGCTCGGCTATATCGAGGACGACCTGCGGCTGCTGCACACGCTGGCGCGCTGGGTCGAGCGGCTGTTCGCCGACGGCCGGCGGCTCAAGCCGCGCGAGGTCGTCGCCGAGTTCGACACCTACCTGCACGACGAGCTCGACCTCGTGCGCGAGGCCGCCAATGCCGCGCAGCTGCGGCGCAACATGGACGGGCTGGACCTGGTGCTGATCCCCGAGATGATCTGGGACTTCTGCACCCCGACCGTGATCGTGATGGAGCGCATGCACGGGGTGCCGATCAGCCAGATCGAGCGCCTGCGCGAGGCCGGCGTCGACATCCCCCGCCTGGCGCGCGACGGCGTGACGATCTTCTTCACCCAGGTCTTCCGCGACGGCTTCTTCCACGCCGACATGCACCCGGGCAACATCCAGGTCAGCCTGGACGCGCGGACCTTCGGCCGCTATATCGCGCTGGACTTCGGGATCATCGGCACGCTGACCGAGGTCGACAAGGACTACCTGGCGCAGAACTTCATCGCCTTCTTCCGCCGCGACTACAAGCGTGTGGCCGAGCTGCACGTCGAGAGCGGCTGGGTGCCGCCGACGACGCGCGTCGACGCGCTCGAGGGCGCGATCCGCGCCGTCTGCGAGCCGCACTTCTACCGCCCGCTGAAGGACATCTCGCTCGGCCAAGTGCTGATGCGGCTGTTCCAGGCCTCGCGCCGCTTCAACGTCGAGATCCAGCCGCAGCTCGTGCTGCTGCAGAAGACGCTGCTCAATATCGAGGGGCTGGGCCGCCAGCTCGACCCCGAGCTCGACCTGTGGACGACCGCCAAGCCCTTCCTCGAGCGCTGGATGGACGAGCAGGTCGGCTGGCGCGGGCTGGCGGCGCGGCTGGAGCGCGAGGCGCCGCGCTACAGCAACCTGCTGCCCGAGCTGCCGCGGCTGGTGCACCAGGTGCTGCAGCGCCAGGCGCACGAGCCGGCCGAGCCGCGGCTGCTCGCCGCGCTGCTGGCCGAGCAGCGGCGCACGCGGCGCCTGCTGCAGGCGCTGTCTTGGGGGGTGGCCGGTTTCGTGCTCGGCGCGGCGGCGGCGCGATTCTGGCTGTCGGCCGGCGGCGGCTGAGGACCGGCGCAACGCGCCGCGGCGCGGTCGGCGCCGGATCGTCTGCGCCTGCGGCCATGGCTGGACCCGGCGCGGCCGGCCCCGGCCGACTAGAATCGCCGGTTCTCTCGAATCCGGACGCACGCGATGCCGATCTACGCTTACCGCTGCAGTGCCTGTGGCCATGCGCAGGACGTGCTGCAGAAGATCTCCGACCCCGTGCTGAGCACCTGCCCGGCCTGCGGCGAGTCGACGTTTGCCAAGCAGGTGACGGCGGCCGGATTCCAGCTCAAGGGCTCGGGCTGGTACGTGACCGACTTCCGCGACGGCGCCAAGGGCGGCAAGGCGGCCGGCAAGAATGTCGACGACAAGGCCGACAAGCCGTCGGACAAGTCCGCGGACAAGCCCGCCGACAAGCCCGCGGACAAGCCTGCGGACAAGCCCGCCGCGACCGACAAGCCCGCGGCCGCCGCGTCCGGCGCCGGCAGCGGCGCCTGATCGCCGGCGTCGGGCCACGGCCGGATGCGCGCGTGAAGAAGTATCTCGTCGCCGGGCTGCTTGTATGGCTGCCGCTGGCGATCACGGTCGCCGTGCTCGCATGGCTGGTCGGCGCGCTCGACGGGCTGTTCGCGTGGCTGCTCGACGCGCTGGCGCTGGTGCTGCCGGCGGGCTGGGCGCCGGTGATCGGCGCGCTGCAGCGTGTGCCCGGGCTCGGGGTGGTCGGCACGCTGGCGCTGCTGCTGCTGACCGGGGTCGCGGCGGCGAATATCTTCGGCCAGTGGTCGGTGCACCAGTATCACCTGCTGATGCACCGGATCCCGATCGTCAAGTCGATCTACAGCTCGGTCAAGCAGGTCTCGGACACGCTGTTCTCCAGCAACGGGCAGGCCTTCCGCGAGGCGGTGCTGGTGCAGTACCCGCGCCCCGGCGCATGGACGATCGCCTTCGTCACCGGCCGCCCCGGCGGCGAGGTCGCCGCGCAGCTGACCGGCGACATGGTCAGCGTCTACGTGCCGACGACGCCCAACCCGACCTCGGGCTTCCTGCTGATGCTGCCGCGCGCCGATGTCGTCGCGCTGCGCATGAGCGTCGACGAGGCGCTGAAGTACGTCATCTCGATGGGCGTGGTCGCGCCGCCAGTGCGCGCGCTGCCCTCCAACTGAAGCCGAACCCTGCACGCCGCGCCGCCTGCCGCGGCGCGGCGTGCCCGACACCGATTCCCCGCATCACCGCACCGTCCCCGGAGTCCACGCGATGAGAACCACCTACTGCGGCCTGGTCAGCGAGGCGCTGCTCGGCCAGACCGTCACGCTGATGGGCTGGGCGCACCGGCGGCGCGACCACGGCGGCGTCATCTTCGTCGACCTGCGCGACCGCGAGGGCATCGTCCAGATCGTCTGCGACCCGGACCGCCCGGAGATGTTCGCGACCGCCGAGGACGTGCGCGGCGAGTTCTGCCTGAAGGTCACCGGCCGTGTCCGCGCACGCCCGGCCGGCACCGACAACCCCAACCTCACGAGCGGCAAGGTCGAGGTGCTCGCGCACACGCTGGAGGTGCTCAACCCGAGCCTGACGCCGCCGTTCGCGCTCGACGACGACAACCTGTCGGAGACGACGCGGCTGACGCACCGCGTGCTCGACCTGCGCCGCCCGGCGATGCAGAAGAACCTGCTGCTGCGCTACCGGGTCGCGATGGAGGTGCGCCGCTACCTCGACGAGCAGGGCTTCGTCGACATCGAGACCCCGATGCTGACCAAGAGCACGCCCGAGGGCGCGCGCGACTACCTCGTGCCCAGCCGGGTGCACGACGGCACCTTCTTCGCGCTGCCGCAGTCGCCGCAGCTGTTCAAGCAGCTGCTGATGGTCGCCGGATTCGACCGCTACTACCAGATCACCAAGTGCTTCCGCGACGAGGACCTGCGCGCCGACCGCCAGCCCGAGTTCACGCAGATCGACCTCGAGACCTCGTTCCTCGACGAGCAGGAGATCCGCGCCATCACCGAGGGCATGGTGCGGCGCGTCTTCAGCCATGGGCTCGGCGTCGAGCTGCCGCCGTTCGCGGTCCTGACGCACGCCGAGGCGATGGCGCAGTACGGGTCGGACAAGCCCGACCTGCGCGTGCGGCTGCAGTTCACCGAGCTGACCGACCTGATGCGCGACGTCGACTTCAAGGTCTTCTCCGGCCCGGCGACGACACCGGGCGGCCGCGTCGCCGCGCTGTGCGTCCCGGGCGGCGCCGAGATGAGCCGCGGCGAGATCGACGGCTACACCGAGTTCGTCAAGATCTACGGCGCCCGCGGGCTGGCCTGGATCAAGGTCAACGATGTCGCGCGTGGCCGCGACGGGCTGCAGTCGCCGATCGTCAAGAACCTGCACGATGCGGCGCTGCAGCAGCTGCTGGCGCGCACCGGCGCGCGCAGCGGCGACCTGATCTTCTTCGGCGCCGACCGCGCCAAGGTCGTCAACGATGCGCTCGGCGCGCTGCGCGCCAAGATCGGGCACAGCGAGTTCGGCCGCGCGCGCGGGCTGTTCGACGACCGCTGGGCGCCGCTGTGGGTGGTCGACTTCCCGATGTTCGAGCGCGACGACGACTCCGGGCGCTGGGTCGCGGTGCACCACCCGTTCACCGCGCCGAAGGACGGCCACGAGGCGCTGATGGACAGCGACCCGGCGGCGTGCCTGGCCAAGGCCTACGACATGGTGCTGAACGGCTGGGAGATCGGCGGCGGCTCGGTGCGGATCCACCGCGCCGAGGTGCAGCGCAAGGTCTTCGACGCGCTGAACATCGGCGCCGAGGAGGCGCAGCTCAAGTTCGGCTTCCTGCTCGACGCGCTGCAGTACGGCGCGCCGCCGCACGGCGGGCTCGCATTCGGCCTGGACCGGCTCGTCACGCTGATGACGGGGGCGGAGTCGATCCGCGACGTCATCGCATTCCCGAAGACGCAGCGTGCGCAGTGCCTGCTGACCGGCGCGCCGAGCGCGGTCGACGAGGCGCAGCTGCGCGAGCTGCACATCCGGCTGCGCAACCCGCCGAAGGCGGCCTGAGGTCGCGGGGCGGTTCGAGGCGGGCGACCGACGCGCACGATGAGCACGCGGCTGGACGACCCCTGGCACGACCGCGAGGCCGGCGTGCGCGACGCCCCGGGTACGCCGGCGACGCTCGACACCACGCGCATCGACGACGTGCGCATCGGCGCCGTGCGCGCGCTCGTCTCGCCGGCGGTGCTGATGGAGGAGCTGCCGGTCACCGAGCAGGTCGAGGAGGTCGTCGAGCGCGCGCGCGAGGCGATCGGCGCCGTGCTGCACGGGCGCGACGACCGGCTCGTCGTCGTCGCCGGGCCGTGCTCGATCCACGATCGCGACGCCGCGCTCGACTATGCCGAGCGGCTCGCGCCGCTGGCGCGCGAGCTGGCCGGCGAGCTCGTCGTCGTCATGCGCGTGTACTTCGAGAAGCCGCGCACGACCGTCGGCTGGAAGGGTTATATCAACGACCCGCGGCTGGACGGCAGCTTCCACATCAACGAGGGGCTGCGGCGCGCGCGCGAGCTGCTGCTGGCGGTCAACGCGCTCGGGCTGCCGGCGGGCACCGAGTTTCTCGACCTGCTCAGCCCGCAGTACCTCTCCGACCTCGTCGCATGGGGCGCGATCGGCGCGCGAACGACCGAGAGCCAGAGCCACCGCCAGCTCGCCAGCGGGCTGAGCTGCCCGGTCGGGTTCAAGAACGGCACCGACGGCAGCGTGCAGGTCGCCGCCGATGCGGTGCTCGCCGCCGCCGCGCCACACGCCTTCATGGGCATCACCAAGATGGGCGTGGCGGCGATCTTCGAGACGCGTGGCAACCCCGACGGCCACGTCATCCTGCGCGGCGGCCGCGTGCCCAACTTCGACGCTGCCGGCGTCGCCGCGGCGTGCCAGGCGCTCGCCCGCGCCGGGCTGCGCGAGCAGGTGATGGTCGACTGCTCGCATGCCAACAGCGCCAAGCGGCCCGAGCGCCAGCTCGATGTCGCCGCCGACCTGGCGCGGCGCATCGCCGGCGGCGAGCGCCGCATCGTCGGCGTGATGGTCGAGAGCCACCTGCACGCGGGGCGGCAGGACTTGCAGCCGGGCCGGCCGCTCGCCTACGGGGTGTCGATCACCGACGCCTGCATCGGCTGGGACGAGACGCTGCCGCTGCTGCGATCGCTCGCGGCCGCGGTGGCGGCGCGGCGTGCCGGCTGACGCCCGGGGCGCGCGCGCGGCGGGCGCGGCTTGCGTGTCGGCGCGGGCGGGCAATGGCGGCGGCGGCGCGCGCGAGGAGGCGACATGACGGCACAGCGGCCCTGGAAGATCCCGCGCTCGGTGCTGGTCGTGATCCACACGCCGGCGCTGGACGTGCTGCTGATCGAGCGCGCCGACCGCCCGGGCTTCTGGCAGAGCGTGACCGGGTCGCTGGACCACCCCGACGAGCCGCTGGAGGCCACCGCGTGGCGCGAGGTCGCCGAGGAGACCGGGATCACCGGCGGCCGGCTGCGCGACTGGCAACTCGAGAATGTCTACGAGATCTACCCGGTTTGGCGGCATCGTTATGCACCCGGCGTGACGCACAACACCGAGCATGTCTTCGGCCTGGAGGTGCCCGCCGGCACCGTGGTGACGCTGCGTCCGCGCGAGCATCTGCGGCACGCCTGGCTGCCCTGGCGCGAGGCGGCCGACCGCTGCTTCTCGCCGAGCAACGCCGAGGCGATCCTGCAGCTGCCGCATTTCGTTGCGGACGGCGACGCGGCGGCGCCGCCCCGCGACGACCGCCGATGAGCCCGCTCAAGCCGCTCGCCAGCTCGCTGCTGCCGCCGGCGTCGACCGGCCTCGGCGCCGACACGCTGCGCGTGGCGACCTACAACATCCACAAGGGCGTGCGTGGCGTCGGCCCGAGGAAGCGGCTCGAGATCCACAACCTCGGGCTGGCGGTCGAGGCGCTGGATGCCGACCTCGTCTTCCTGCAGGAGGTGCGGCTGTTCCACACGCGCGAGGCGCGCCAGTTCGATCGCACCCACCTGGGCTGGCCGCAGCAGGGGCAGGCCGCCTTTCTCGCCCCCGAGGGTTACGAGGTCGCCTACCGCACGAACGCCGTCACGCGCCACGGCGAGCACGGCAACGCGCTGCTGTCGCGCTGGCCGATCGGCGACGTGCGGCACCAGGACGTCAGCGATCACCGCTTCGAGCAGCGCGGGCTGCTGCACGTGCCGGTGAGCTGGAACGGCGCCACCGTGCACGCGGTGGTCGTCCACTTCGGGCTCGTGCACGCCAGCCGCGTGCGGCAGGTCCAGCGGCTGGCCGGCTTCATCGAGCGCGAGGTGCCGCGCGGCGCGCCGCTCGTCGTCGCCGGCGACTTCAACGACTGGGGCGAGAAGCTCGACGCCCCGATGCGCGACATCGGCCTCGTTCGCGCCGCCGCCGTCGCTGCCCCGATCGGCGCGAGCGCGCCGACCTTCCCGTCGCGCGTGCCGGTGTTCGCGCTCGACCGCTTCTACCTGCGCGGGCTGGGCTGCCGCACGACGATGGTGCCGCGCGGCGCCAGCTGGGCGCGCATGTCCGACCACCTGCCGCTGGTCGCGGAGCTGGAGCCGCTGTAGTGGCCGCCGCGGCGCACGCCGACGGTGCCGCGGCCGACGCGGCCGACACCGGCCTCGGATTCTGGTTCGACGTCCCGCGCGCGCGCTGGATCGGCGGCAACCAGGTGCGGCTGCTGGAGGGTGGCGCCGAGATGTTCCCGGCGATCGAACGCGCGCTCGCCGGGGCGCGGCACGAGGTCTGGTTCGCGACCTATATCTTCCACGACGACGCCAGCGCGCGCGCGATCGCGCGCAGCCTCGTCGATGCCGCCGCGCGCGGGGTCGAGGTGCACGTCGTCGTCGACGGCTTCGGCAGCAACCGCACGCTGCCGACGCTGCGGCGCTGGCTGGCCGTGCCGGGCCTGCAGCTCGAGGTCTTCCGCCCGATCGACCGCTGGTGGCGCTGGCTGCAGCCCGGGCAGCTGCGGCGCATGCACCAGAAACTCTGCGTCGTCGACGACGGGGTCGCCTTCGTCGGCGGCATCAACGTCATCGACGACCACAACGATATCAACCACGGCTGGAGCGAGCTGCCGCGGCTGGACTATGCGGTCGAGCTGCGCGGCCCGCTGGTCGAGGCGGTGCGCCACGCGGCGCGCGCGATGTGGGCGCGCGCGCACCTGCGCCACGACTGGAGGGGCGAGCTGGCGCGGCTGGCGCGCAGCGAGCGTCCGATGACGCGCACGCTGCAGCTGATCCGCCGCCTGTCGGCGATCCCGCGGCGCGTCGAGCCCGAGCCCGAGCCCGCCGCGCCGGTGCGCGCGGCCTTCGTCATGCGCGACAACCTGCGCCAGCGGCGCGCGATCGAGCACCGCTACGTGAGCGCGATCGGCCGCGCGCGCGAGCGCATCGACATCGCCTGCCCCTACTTCTACCCCGGGCGCAGCTTCATGGGCGCGCTGCGCAAGGCCGCGCGCCGCGGCGTCAAGGTGCGGCTGCTGATGCAGGGCAAGGTCGACTACCGGCTGGCCGCGCTGGCGGCGCGCGCGGTCTACGACGAGCTGCGCGCGCACGGCGTGCGCATCTACGAGTACACGCCGGCCTTTCTGCACGCCAAGGTCGCGTGCGTCGACGAGACCTGGGCCACGGTCGGCAGCTCCAACATCGACCCGCTGTCGCTGCTGCTCAACCTCGAGGCCAACGTCGTCGTGCGCGACCGCGCGTTCACCGAGGCCCTGGCCGCGCGGCTGGAGCGAGCGTTCGAGGTCTCGACCGAGGTCACGACCGCGCTGGCGCAGTCCGGCTGGCGGCGCTTGCTGCACCGCGGCTTCGTCGCCTGGGCGGCGCAGCTGTACCTGCGCGTGGCCGGGGTCACGGGGCGCTACTGAGGTCCGCCGGCTGCGCGGCGGCGGACTCGTCGGCGTCGCCTTCGCGCCACGCGGTGCGCAGGCTCCCGGCCTCCAGCCCCCGCTCGCGCAGCCAGCGCACCAGCACCGCCTCCTGGCCGTGCGTGACGATGACACGAGCGGCGCCGGTGGCGGCGATCGCGCGCAGCAGCCCGGGCCAGTCGGCGTGGTCGCTGAGCGCGAAGCCGCGCTCGACGCCGCGCCGGCGGCGCGCGCCGCGCAGCTGCATCCAGCCGCTGGCCAGCGCGCTCGCATGCGGGCCGAGCCGGCGTGCCCAGGCGCTGCCGAGAACGGCCGGCGGCGCGACGACGAGCGCGCGCGCGCTCGACGCGCGGCCGGCGACGGCGTCGAGCGCGACCGTCGCCGGCAGCCGCACGCCGGCGGCGCGGTAGGCCTCGTTCATCGAAGCGACCGCGCCGTGCACGACGATCGGGCCGGTCGTCGCGTCGACGCCGGCGAGCAGCCGCTGCGCCTTGCCCAGGCTGTACGCGAGCAGCAGGCTCGCGCGCCCGGCGTCGGCGTTGGCGCGCCACCAGGCGTCGACCTCGGCCAGCAGCTCGCGCGGCGCGCGCCAACGGTAGAGCGGCAGCCCGAAGGTGCTCTCGGTGACGAGGCAGTGGCAGCGCAGCGGCTCGAACGGCGGGCAGGTCGGGTTCGGGTCGCCGCCGGCCCCCGCGGCGTCGGCGTCGCCGGCGACGAAGTAGTCGCCCGAGACGACCCAGACCTCGCCGCGGTGTTCGAGCCGCACCTGCGCCGACCCGAGCACATGCCCGGCCGGGTGCAGGCTCAGCCGCACGCCGCCGAGGTCGACCGCCTCGCCATAGGCCAGCGTCTGCAGCGTGATCGGGCCCAGCCGCGCGCGCAGCACCGCGGCGCCGTCGGCCTGCGCGAGATAGGCGCCATGGCCGCGCCGCGCGTGATCGGCATGCGCGTGCGTCAGCACCGCGCGCGCCACCGGCCGCCAGGGGTCGATGAAGAAGTCGCCCGCCGGGCAGTACAGCCCTTCGGGCCGTTCGACGACGAGGTCCCCGCTCAAGCCGTCGACGCAGGCGCGCCGCCGCCGGCGGCGGTGTCGACGCTGCCGACCGGCGCGTCGACCAGCGGCAGCCTGATCTCGCGCGTATCGTCCAGCGTGCGCGCACCGATCGTGAAGCCGAGCTCGCGCGCCAGCCCCAGCATGCGCCGGTTCTCGGACAGCACGATCGCCGTCAGCACCTGGGTGCCGCGCGCCTTCAGGTAGGCGATCATCTTCGCCATCAGCCGCTCGCCGAGTCCGCTGCCCTTGAGGTCCGACTGCACGATGATGCCGAACTCCGCCTCGACGTTGTCGGGGTCGGCGATCGCGCGCACGACGCCCAGCGTCTGCTCGGCGCCGTCGGCGTCGGCCGCGGTGGCGACGAAGGCCATCTCGCGCTCGTAGTCGATCTGCGTCAGCCGCGCCAGCTCGCTGCGCTCGATCGTACGCCGGCTGTAGAAGACGCGCATGCGGACGTCCTCCGGGTCGAGCCGCTCGAGGAAGGCGAGGTGGCGCGCCTCGTCCTCGGGCCGGATCGGGCGCAGCGTGATGCGCCGGCCCTGCCAGTCGAAGGACTCCTCGAGCTCGCTCGGATAGGGCCGGATCGCGAAGCGCGCCGCGCCCCCGGGCCCGGACGCGTCGACGCGGACGCGGGCGTCGAGCGCGACGACGCCGCGCGCATCGGCCAGCAGCGGGTTGATGTCGAGCTCGGCGACCTCGGGCACCTCGGCCAGCAGCCTCGACACCGCGGTCAGCGTCGCCAGCAGCGCGTCCATGTCGGCCGGCGGCACATCGCGCCAGCCCGCGAGCAGCCGCGCGACGCGCGTGCGCTCGATCAGCGCGCGCGCCAGCGGCCGGTTCAGCGGCGGCAGCGCCAGCGCACGGTCGGCGACGACCTCGACCGAGGTGCCGCCCTGGCCGAACAGGATCACCGGCCCGAACAGGCGGTCGACGCTGGCGCCGACGATCAGCTCCTGCGCCTGCGCGCGGCGCACCATCGCCTGCACCGTGAAGCCGGCGATCGTCGCGTCCGGGCGCGCGGCGCGGACGCGGTCGAGCATCGCCGCGGCGGCGGCGCGAACGCCGTCGCCGTCGTGCAGGTCGAGCACGACGCCACCGACATCGCTCTTGTGCGAGATCTCGGGCGACAGGATCTTGATCGCGACCGGAAATCCGATCTCGCGCGCGAGCGCGGCCGCGGCGTCGGCGTCCGCAGCGCAGGTGCGGGTGGCGGCGACCGGGATGCCGCAAGCCGCCAGCAGCGCCTTGGCCTCGGGCTCGGTCAGCAGCGCGCGCCCCTCGGCGAGCACGGCGTCGACGATGCGACGCACCGCAGGAAGGTCCAGCGCCGCGTCGTGTGCCGCGGCCGGCGGCGCCTCCATCAGCTGCGCCTGGTTGGCGCGGTAGGTCGCCAGCATCGCCGCCGCCTGCACCGCCTGCTCGGGCGTGTCGTAGCAGGCGATGCCGGCCTCCTGGAACCTGGCGCGCGCGGCCGCCACGGCGCGGTCGCCGAGCCAGCAGCCGAGCACGCGCGACGCCGCCGGTTTCAGCAGCGGCACCAGCGCGTCGGCGATCGCGGCACTCGGGACGATTGCGGTCGGCGCGTGCATGAACAGCAGCAGGCCGCTCGCCCTGTCGGCCAGCAGCGCACGGAAGGCCGCCTCGTAGCGCTCGACCGGCGCATCGCCGATCAGGTCGACCGGATTCGCGCGCGACCAGTGCGCCGGCAGCGCGGCGTCCAGCGCCGCGCGCGTTGCCTCCGACAGCGGCGCCAGCGTCAGCCCGGCGCTGGCGGCGGCGTCGGCCGCCAGCACGCCGGCGCCGCCGCCGTTGGTGACCAGCGTCAGCGGCGGCGTCTCACCCTGGGTCGCGCCGGTCGGTGCGCCGGCCAGCCGCGCCAGCGTCTCGGCGGCGGTGAAGAGCTCCAGCAGCGTATCGACGCGCAGCATGCCGGCGCGCCGGATCGCGGCGTCGAACACCGCGTCCGACCCCGCCAGCGCCCCGGTGTGCGACGCCGCCGCCTGCTGCCCGGCGGCCGATCGCCCGGCCTTGACGACGATGACCGGCTTGTTGCGCGCCGCCGCACGCGCCGCCGACATGAACTTGCGCGCCTCGTCGACCGACTCGATATACAGCAGGATGGCGCGCGTTCGCGCATCGTGCGCGAGCCAGTCGAGCATGTCGCCGAAGTCGACGTCGGCATGCTCGCCGAGCGAGACGAAGTGCGAGAAGCCGAACCCGCGCCCGGCCGCCCAGTCCAGCAGCGCCGTCACCAGCGCCCCCGACTGCGAAACGAAGGCGAGCGACCCCTTGGCCGCGCCGACATGCGCGAAGCTCGCGTTCAGCCCGATATGCGGCGCCAGCAGCCCGAGGCAGTTCGGCCCGAGCAGCCGCAGCAGGTGCGGCCGTGCGGCCTCGCGCAGGGTCTGCCTCGATGCGGCGTCGAAGCCGGCGCTCAGCACGATGGCGGCGCGCGTGCCGCGTTCGCCGAGCTCGCGGATCAGCCCCGGCACGGTCGGCGCCGGGGTGCAGATCACCGCCAGCTCGGGGGCCTCGGGCAGGGCGGCGACGTCGGCGTGCACCGGCACGCCGTCGAGCTCGCGCCGCTTCGGGTTGACCGGCCACAACGGGCCGGCGAATCCGCCGCCGCGCAGGTTGCGCCAGACGGTGGCGCCGACGCTGCCCGCGCGGTCGGAGGCGCCGAAGATGGCGACCGACGCCGGGTCGAACAGGGAATCGAGGTTGCGGATGCTCACGGGGGGTGCTCGTCGTCGGGGAGGGGGCGGGCCGGGTGGCCGCGCGAGGTGCCGATGATGCCTCGCACGCGTGACACCACCATCGGGCGTGCCGGCGCAGGCCTTGATCCGCGTCAATCACCGGCCGCGGGCTGCGGCGATGATTCGCGCAGGAGGTGCGCGATGAAGATCCTGCTGCCGGTCGACGGCTCCGAGGCCGCGCTGCACGCGGTGCGGCATGCGCTGGCGCTGGTGCGCGAGGGGCTGGGGGCGAGCTTCGTGCTCGTCAACGTCCAGCCGCCGGCCAACCTGTACGAGGCGATGACGGCGCACGACCCGGACGTCATCCGCGAGGTGCGCGCCGCCGCCGGTGCCGACCTGCTCGCGCCGGCCGAGGCGCTGCTCGACGAGGCCGGCCTGCCCTACGAGAGCGAGGTCGCCGGCGGCGACCCCGAGCATGTCATCGTCGAGGTCGCCGAGCGCTACGGATGCGACGCTATCGTGATGGGCGCGCGCGGCATGGGCGACCTGCGCGCGCTGGTGCTGGGGTCGGTGTCGCACGCGGTCGTCCAGCACAGCCCGGTGCCGGTGACGGTCGTCCGGCTGCTCGACGAGGAGGGCGAGCCGGGCCAGGACGGGTCCGACGCGGAAGGCGAGGAGCGCGGCGACTGAGCGAGGAGCTGCATCACGCCGGCGGCGCCTGGCTCCACTGCAAGGTCTTCCCCGCGAGTCAAGAGCTTCCTGGGCTCTTCGGCGGTCTCTCCCCGGTTGGCGGCTGCCTGCCTCGGGCGACCCGATGCTGGCGCGGATGGCAGCTGATGCTGCGGGGGCGACAGAGAATTCGACGCCGTCGCGCGGCTGGCGTGCCGCGACTGCGTCGTCTGCGCCAAGGCGGCGCGGGCTGGCCCGGCCGCGGTGCTGGACTAGCGAGCCGCAGCACGAACCGCACCGTCATCGGCGCGGATAGGCTGCTGGCGATCCGCGGCGACGAGGTGCTGCTGCGCGTGTGGCGCGGGTGCGAGGACGACGTGGCGGCGATGGCGGCGAACACGGCAGCAGATTCCGCGGCGAGCGCATCGACGCCGTCGACGGCGTCGACTTCGTCGGCCGCTTCCTGCAGAACGGGCTGCCGCCAGGCTCGAGCGCATCCGCCACTGCGGACTGCTAGCCCCGGCGGCCAAGGCCGACGCTGGCGATACCGCGCGCGCTGCTGGCGATGCCCGCGCGCAACCCGAGCGCGGTCGAGGACGCGCGCGCCTTCATGCAGCGCGCGGCGGCGATCGACATCGAGCGCTGCCCGTACTGCCAGGCCGGCCGCAGGCGCTGCGTGCAAGCCTGCCGGCCGATCGCCCCGCGCCGGCGGCGATCGCAGCGGGATGCCGAGGGGCGCCGTGAACGCGACGCTGGCTCGCACATCGACAGGCCCGACGCCGCGCGGGCGCGGCGCAGGGCCTGTCGTGCCTGGTGTCGCCGCCGCGTCGGAATCGACACCCGCCAAGCCCGCGAAAGCTCGCGAAGTCGGCGCCTGGGCAAAGCGGTGCGGCGCGCGGCGCGGGCCACGCCACGGCCGCAAAGCGCCAAAATCGGATACGACTTGTCGACAGTACGTCTTTGACGTACACTGTCGCGCGCTGACGATCTTCGAGACCGCCACCTTTGTTGCCGAGGCCGCCCGAATCTGGTCCGATGACGAACGCTTGGCGTTCTGCGCGTGGATCGCCACCGAGCCTGAGGCCGGTGCGGTTGTCAAAGGCGGCGATGTCCCGAAGCCTGTTGAACGCGGCCGGATGACGGTTCCTCATTCGTAATGCTACGCGGCCTTGCGTTCGGCTTCGGCGACGCTGGCGGACTTGGCTTTCAATGCAGCCAACAGAGTCTTCATGTCGCGGTGCCC
>JACPVA010000111.1 GCA_016191995.1 Burkholderiales bacterium
CCGCGCCCGACGCCGCGCAGCGCGCGGCGCTGTGGGCCGACGAGCGCTTTGCCGCACCCGCCGCGGCACCCGATGCCGACGTCGCGCTCGCGGTCAGCGAGACGATGCAGCGCTTCCTCGACGAGCAGGTCCGGCCGCAGGCGCGCCGCGTCGGGCCACGGCTGGCGCTGTTGCAGGGTCTGTTCGACCGCGGACGCATGCTGCGCCTCGAATACGACGCCAGCCGCACGCGCACCGCCGCCGAGGCCTTCGACGCGCGCGCCGGCAACTGCCTGTCGCTGGTCATGATGACCGCCGCGCTGGCACGCGAGCTGGGGCTGGAGGTCCGCTTCCAGCGTGTCGACAGCGCCGCGGCGTGGACGCGCAGTGGCGGGATGTATGCCTACAGCTCGCACGTCAACGTCGTCCTCGGGCCGCTGCGCATGCCGCGCCACGCTGGCGCGAGCTGGGAGACCGGGCTGACGATCGACTTCCTGCCGCCCGAGGACCTGCGCGGCCACCGCACGAGCGCGATCGACGAGCGCACGCTGCGCGCGATGTTCCTCAACAACCGCGCCGCCGAGGCGCTGGCCGCCGGCGACGAGTCGACCGGCTACGCCTGGGCGCGCGCGGCGATCGAGCACGCGCCGGGATTCATGCCGGCGTACAACACGCTGGCGCTGGTGCACTGGAGGCGCGGCGATGGCGTGCGCGCCGAGGCCGCGCTGCGGCTGGCGCTGGCCGGCGAGCCCGACAATACGCGCGTGCTGGCCAACCTCGCGGCGCTGCTCGACGAGCAGGGCCGCGCTGCCGATGCCGCCGCGCTGCGCGCGCGGCTGCTCGCGCTCGAGCCGCGTGCGCCCTTCGTCGACTACGAGCGCGGCTGGCAGGCACTGGCCGAAGCGCGCTGGGCCGAAGCGCGCGAAGCGTTCGAGCGCCAGTTGCGCCGCGACGAGGCCGACGACGCCAGCCACTTCGGGCTCGCGCTGGCCGCGCTGCGGCTGGGCGACCACAGCGCCGCCGAGCAGCACCTCGAGCTTGCCGCGCGCCACAGTGCGACGCCGCAGGGGCGGCAGCGTTATGCGGCCAAGCTCGCCGCGCTGAAGGGCCGGTCGATGTGAGCTGCCCGCCGCTTCTCGTCTTCCAGGGGTCGATGGTCAAGCGCATCGAGACCAGAAGGACGAGAAGCGAAGAGGGGCCGCATCGCGGCCCCTTTCGACTGCATGCCCCGAATTCTCAGCGGATCGAGGCCCAGCGATCGTCGTCGGCCCAGATGGCGAACATCACACTGGCGCCCTGCAGGTTGGCGAACAGGGTCTTGCCGTCGGGGCTGAAGCAGGCGCCAGCCCACTCGCTGCCCTCCTGGCCGGGATAGCGGTTCTCCGCGAGGCGATAGACCTGGTTAGCGCTGCGGCGCAGGAGGTGCAGGTACTCGGCACCACTCCCGTCCTCGCAGACGATGATGTTGTTGCCGGACGGGGATACGCAGATGTTGTCCGGCGCGCCCATGGCCTCCTCGGTGGCGGATTCGAAGATCAGCTCCAAGGTCTGGACGTCCTTGTTGTGGAGCTTCAGCTCGAAGATCTGGCCGAGCAGCGCATCGCCGCCGTTCGAGCACGCGAAGAATACGCTGCCGCGGCTGTACCAGGCACCCTCGCCGCGGGAGAAGGTCGCGCCGCCCTTGGCCAGACCCTGCTTGTAGGTATAGAGGGCATCGGCCCTGTAAGCGTCCTCGTTGCTGGGGTCGTCGATATCCACCCACTCGACGGGAAGCTTGACCTTGGTCTGCTGACCGCTGCGGGTGTCGTAGCCGGGCATTCCCTTGATGGCGAGCATCTGCACCCTGCCGGAGCCGGCGAGGTTTCCGTACTCGTCGGGGACGAAGCGGAACGTCCCGCAGCGGCCACGATCGGACGTGATGTAGACGATGCCGGTCCTCGGGTCCACCACGGCGGCCTCGGGATAGTGCAGACCCATATTCACCAAGGGCTCGACGGCGACCTCGCCGGGGGCATCGGCCGGCACTTCGAAGATGTAGCCGTGCTGCTTGTCGTAGCGGTCGGTCGTTTCTTCGCAAGTCAGCCAAGTGCCCCACGGGGTGGTGCCTCCGGCGCAGTTGCGGATGGTGCCGCTGGAGCTGACGAAGCTCTCGGTCAGCAGACGGGTCCTCGGGTCGAAGGTCGAGGTGGTGGTGCCGCCGCTGGCCCGGCCATCCCAGGCAAGCGCACCCAGCGGCGTGCCGCTGCGGCGCTCGTGGTTGCAGACCAGGCGCACCAGGCCGTCCCGATGCTCGAAGGCCCCCATGCCATCGGCGTTGCTCGGGAAGGGGCGGCCGTCGGACATCAGGTCGCCGTTGCGGATCAGCACGTTGTACTTGAAGCCTTCAGGCAGAGCCAGGAGCTCCTCGCCGGTGTTCTCCGCCGCCGTGAGGACCAGGGGGCCCAGGCCGGGGATGTCGCCCCCGAACTGGGGCACCGTGGCACCCGCGCCGCGGATTCCCAGCGCGTTCAGCCCGAACACGCCGCTGGCGGCAGCAGAGGTCTTCAGAAAGGCGCGACGATCGATGCGTGGCATGGCCTGACTCCCTAATGGTTACGGTTACGACATCCGCCATCGTCGTCACGGTCGATGACGGCACGGTGAACGCATCGTTGCAGTTCGCGCCGGACAAGCCGTCGCCGCCTGGCCTGGATTTCCGCTTCGTCAGGGAAATCCTCGAGCGGGCTTCCGCGCCGCAAGCCTGCCGGGCATGCGATACGCAGGACGATCGGCCGATCTGAATGCCCGATCGCCGCACGAAGATCCACGCCAGCGACGCCGATTGCGACGCCTGCGCGCCGCAGGTCGCTTCGTTCGATGCCTGGCGGCATGGTGCGCCGCGTCATGCGTGAGGGCGACGCGCGGTTCAGGCGCCCTGCATGCGCGGCAGCCCGTCGCGGCGCGCACCGGCCGGTAACCGGCCTGCCGGCGGCGACGACCTGCTTCCCGAGCCCGGCCGTCGCGGCGGCGGCCGTCTCGGCCCATCGGGCTGCCTCGATACCGGAGCTGCGGCATGCCGACCCGACGACGATCCCTCGCCCGCCTCGGCGCCGCCGGCGCCGCGGCGTTGCTGCCACCCTGGGCCGCGCCGGCGCAGGCGCGTACGCTCAACGGCTTCGACCTGCGCGATGCGCTGGTGCCGGCGGATGCGATCGAGGCCGGCGGGCCGCCGCGCGACGGCATCCCGGCGATCGACCGCCCGCGCTTCGTCGACGCCGCGCGCAGCGGATTGCGCGACGACGACCGCGTGCTCGGCCTCGTGCGCGGCGGCATCGCGCGCGCCTACCCGGTGCGCATCCTCAACTGGCACGAGATCGTCAACGACCGCCTCGGCGACGACGCGGTCGCCGTCACCTACTGCCCGCTGTGCGGCACCGGGATGGCGTTCGACGCGCGTGTCGGCGGCGGCGTCGCGAGCTTCGGCGTCTCCGGGCTGCTCTACAACAGCGACGTGCTGCTGTACGACCGCGGCACCGAGTCGCTGTGGTCGCAGATCATGGCGCGCGCGGTCGCCGGAACGCTCAAGGGCACGGCGCTGCAGCCGCTGCCGCTGACCCACACCAGCTGGGCCGGCTGGCGCCAGCGCCATCCGCGCGGCGAGGTGCTGTCGACCGACACCGGCCACCAGCGCGACTACGATCGTGACCCCTACGCCAGCTACGCCGCGTCGCCGGCGCTGATGTTCGACGTCCAGCACCGCGACGAGCGCCTGCCGGCCAAGGCCTGGGTGCTCGGGCTCACCGTCGGCGGCGAAGCCAAGGCCTATCCCTTCGACCTGCTGGCGCAGCGCGTCGGCCCCGACGGCCGCCTCGACGACCGCGTCGGCGGCCGCAGGGTCCGCATCCGCTACGACGCCGCGCAGCGCAGCGCCGAAGCCTTCGACGCCGAAGGCCGCGCGCTGCCTGCGGTCGCCGCGTTCTGGTTCGCCTGGGTCGCGTTCCACCCGCGCACGCAGCTGCTCGCGCCGCGCTGAGCGATGTGGGGCGCTGGCGCGCGGCACTCGAGCGTCTGCGCTTTCGGTCTCTCGATCGCCGACAACCCGACCCTTGCCGATCGAACGCGAGGGGCATCAGCGGGTGCCCTTGCCGATCGAACACGAAGCTGCATCAGCTGCCGCGCGGGCTGCCGCCGTTCGCGGCACCGGGTGCGGCCGGCTCCGGTTCGCCAGCCTCCTCGGTCGCGAACAGATCCTGCGTCATCCCGTGCAGCTCGCGCAACTGCTCGTCGACGTCGCGGCAGCTGCCACACATCGACAGGTGCACCTGCAGCAGCCCGCGGTCGAGCAGGCCTAGCGGTTCGTCCAGCGCCTTGGACAGCAGGCGCGAGACCTCCGCGCACGAGTGCATCAGCTTCATGCCCGGCCTCCCCCGCCGACCCAGTTGTGCTGCATGCATCCGCGCAGCCCCATGCGCGCGCGGTGCAGGATCTGGCGCACGTTCTCGCCGCTGAGCCCGAGCTTTAGGCCGATCTCGCTGTTCTCGAACCCCAGCCATTCGCGCATGAAGAAGACGCGGCCGGTCTGCGCCGGCAGCCTGCCCATGCACTCCTCGAGCACCCCCATCATCTGCCGTCGCTCCTCATGCTGCTCGGGCTGCTGCCACGCCGGCACCGGGCGCGACCAGTGGCCGCGCTCGTCGAAGTCGGCGTCGATCTCGGCCGCGAGCTCGTCGTCGTCGGGCCCCATCTGCACGATCAGCCGGCGCGCCGGCGCGCGGTACCAGTCGGCGATCTTGTGCTTGAGGATGCTGGTGGCCCAGGTCACGAGCGAGGCCTCGCCGCGCCGCTGCGCGGCACCTTCCAGCACCCCGAGCAAGGTGTCCTGGACCAGGTCCTCGGCGACGCCGCGATCGGCGAGCACCATGCGCGCGTGCCGCATCAGCCGCGTGCGCAGCGCGCCGAGCTCGGTCGCCGACCATGCCGCGGCAGCCGGTGCCGCTGCCGATTCCTTCGCCGATGCATCCTGGAACGTCATGCGAAGCCTCCTGGGGCGAACGTGGCGCGGCGCCTCATGCGCCGCGGGCGGGGGCGTCGGACGCCCCGTCTCCCGCCAGTCGCACACCAGCTGCGCGGCGTTACATCCGGCCGCCGGATGACGGCACCGGGATTGCCCTGGCACCGTGCCGCCCCTCATCCGGCCGATCGTGGCGCCGGGGCTGCGCAGCGCCGATCGGCTGGCCGACGACCCGGCCGACCCTGGTCGTCCGCGATCGCGTCGGCTCGACGTCGCCTTCCTCGACCACGGCGGGTCGTTCGACGATGCATCGGCGAGGCGGGCCGCCGCGGCGACCGGGTTCGGGGTGGCCTGAACGGCCATTCGGCGGTGAGGACGGCGGGCGACGTGGGTCAGCGAGGCGCCGATCCTTCGTCCCTGGCGTCGTCGTCGCCCAGCCCGACGGCGTCGCCCTGCGCATAGGCCTGCATCAGCCGCCGCATCGTCGCCATCTGGGCGCGGAACTGGGTGCAGCCGGCGCACATCATCAGGTGCGCGTGCAGCGCCATGCGCTCGCGCAGGCCGAGCGCGCGGTCGAGCTCCTCGGAGCACAGCTCGGTCACTTCGCGGCAGTTCAGCATGATCGGCCCTCCCCGGGGCCCCAGGCGCGCTCCAGGCAGCTGCGCAGCTTCATCCGCGCCCGGTGCAGCATGACGTGGCAGTTACCGCTGCGGATGCCCATGCGCTCGCAGATCTCGGCCGGCTCGAATCCCAGCACCTCGCGCATCATGAAGGCGCGCCCGGCAGCCGGCGGCAGCTGCGCCAGGCAATCCTCGAACGCACGCCAGAACTGGCGCGATCGCATCGAGGTTTCGGGGTCGGGCCAGGCGACGGGACGCACCGCGGCGCGCCAGCGGCCGCTGTCGTTGAACAAGGCGTCGAGCTGCTCGTCGCCCGACTGCGCGCCGTCGTCGTCGTCGCCCAGGCTCGACAGGTTGACGCTGCGTTGCGACCGTCGCAGGTGGTCGACGATGCGGTTGCGCACGATCGCGAAGACCCAGGTCTTGAGCGCGGACTGGCCGGCGAAGGTCGAGGCGCGGCGCAGCGCGGCCTCGAGGCTTTCCTGCACGATGTCCTCGGCCGCGGCGGCGTCGCGCAGCTGCAGTCGAGCGAAGCGCAGCATGTCGCCGCGCAGCGCCGCCAGCGCCTGCGGGCTGACGGACTGATCGCCAGCCGGTTCGTCGGCCGGCGCCGCCTCGCGCGCGTGCATGAAGCCGTCTTGCTGTCGCTGGGTGGGGTCGGGCGTCGCACTGTAGCGGCAAAACCGATGCGGCGATACGGCGGACACGGCGGACACGGGCCGGCGCGACGGGGTGCGAGGCGTGGGCGACGCCGGGGCCCGCGGCGGCTGGCGCGGAAGCGGCCGCGGCCGCGGACCGAGGATGCCGACGCGGCCGGCACGCGCCGTCATGCCGCCTCGCCGAGCGCCGCGACGATCGCGGCGCGCTGGGCCTGGACGTCGATCGCCACCTGGCTCGTGACGTCGAGCCGGCGGTCCTCGTAGACATCCTGCCCGGGATGCGACGCCTGCCATCGTGCAACGACCTCGTCGCGACGCCGCAGCAGCGTGACGATCTGCGGCCTGAACAGCACCAGCATGGCCCCGATCCAGCGGTTGACCGGCCAGGACGGTGCCGCATGGTCGATGCGGAAGCGCCCGAGCATGCGCACGACCTCGCGCGCCGGATACCAGGTCTCGCCGGTGACCCAGCGGTTGGTCGTGAACAGCCCGATCGGGTCGCCCCAGGCGTCCATCGAGATCGCGACCAGGTGCGACAGCGCATCCGCCCCGCTCGGCCAGGGCTCGCTCGCGCGATCGGCCACCGGCGCGGCGCCCGGCGGCATGCCGCCGGCACGCAGGAAGGTATGGAAGTGGCCGTGCTCGACCTCGGACCCGCGGTGCGCGTGGTAGTAGTACTGCGAGTGCGTCTCGCGGTCGAAGACATCGTCGCGCGGATAGTGCTCGAGCTCGACGAAGTCGCCCTGGCCGCGCAGCACCTCGCCGACGAGATTCAGCCCGCCCTTGTGCAGCACGCGCCGGCACTCGGCGATCTCGTCGGCGGCGTCGAGCATCGCGCGCAGCGCCGCCGCCGGCTCCTGCGCGAGCGCGGCGCGCAGGCCCTCAGCGGTCGTCGCATCCGCGATCGTGAGCCCCGCGCAGGCGCCGGCCAGGTCGAACTCGAGCGCAGTACGGCTTGGCACCCGCGATGCCCCCCGCATGCTTCGGCTCAGTGCTTCGCGGCGCAGGGGTTCTTCGCCGCGCACGGGTTCTTCGCCGCGCAGGGGTTCTTTGCCGCGCATGGGTTCTTCGCCGCGCAGGGGTTCTTTGCCGCGCATGGGTTCTTGGCAGCGCAAGGGTTCTTCGCCGCGCAAGGGTTCCCGGCCGCGCATGGTTTCTTCGCCGCGCACGGGTTCTTCGCGGCGCAGGGGTTGGGCTTGAAGGTCTTCTGGACCTCGGCCGTGTACGCCGTCAGCGCGGCGAGTTCACGCGAGTTCCACGCCAGCGGCTTGGCCTCCATCGGGACCACGAGGCAGAACTGCACCATCTCGTCCAGCGCCACGCTCTTGACGCCGCCTTGCTCGTGGGCCATCGCCACATAGTGCGGATACGGCTGCGCGAAGGTCTCCGCGAACGAGGCGTTGCCCTGGTGGCAGGTTTCGCAGCTCAGGCCGTTCGTCGACCGCTTGGGGTCGTTCCACAACTGCTTGCCGTAGGCGATCAACTCGGCCGGCTTGCCCGACGCGAGCCGGGTACCCGCAGGCCGGGTGACGAGCTTGGGGTCGACCTTGCCGGCCGCACAGGGGCTTTTCGCTGCGCACGGGTTCTTTGCCGCACAGGGATTCTTCGCCGCGCAGGGGTTCTTCGCCGCGCAGGGGTTCTTGCTCTTGGCGGCGCAAGGGTTGCGCGCCGCGCAGGGCGCGGCGGCGCGCGGCGCGCAAGGGCGGCGCGGGGCGCACTGAGCGTGCAGCGGTGCGCCGGCGGCCGCGAGCATCAGGCCGACCATCGAGGCGGCAACGGAAACGGGCCGGGCGGCCGGGAGGGTGGACGGATTCATCATCGGCTCCTGTGGTGGATGCATGGGGAGTGGGCGGCGCGGTTCGTCGCCGCCCCGCCCGTTCGACGAACGGGCCGCCGACCCCATACGGGGGTTTACCCGTGCTGCCGACCGGTCCGAGTGCGGCGACAGCGTCCTGTGACCGCACCCGCGCGGCATGAAACCTGCCACCGCAGCCGACGAAAGCGACACCCGCTGTCTCGCGCTGCCGCGTGGCGCAACCGGCCACCGCCGCGCCGATGCGCCGCGGCGCGGGCGAATCGATCGGCAGCCGCGACCGGCCGTGTCACGTTTCGCCCCCGCCCCCGACCAAGGCGGTGCAAGCGTCGCGATCCCGCGGCGCCCACCCGGGCACGCCGCCCACCCCCCGCATCCAGGAGTCATCATGAAAGCCGTCCTCGCCGCCCTCGCCCTGACCGTCGCCTCCTTCGGCAGCTTCGCCCAGGAAGCTACCCTCTTCGAAGACAACTTCGTCTCGACCAGGTCGCGCGCCGAAGTCCGCGCCGAGCTCGTCGCCGCCTTGCAGCGCGGCGAGGCGATCCGCCATGGCGAGGCCTCCGTCGTCGACTTCGCGTCGCAGGCCGGTTCGTCCAGGAGCCGCGCCGAGGTCCGCGCCGAGCTCTTCGCCGCCCTGCAGCGCGGCGAGGCCATCCGCTACGGCGAAGCGCCGCCCGCCGGTGCGTACGACGGCGCCGCCAGCGGCAGCACGATGCTGGCCTCGACCGCCCACGCGAACTGATCCCCGCCACCGATCGCAAGGCCTGCGCGCCCTGCCCGTCCACGCGACGGCAGGGCGCGCAGGCTTTCGCCACGCGCTCGGCGGCCGCAGCGCGCTGCGCGCGACCGAAGGATTCAGGCGCCGACGTTGCGCGTCCGACCCGGCGCATCCCCCGGGGCCACCAGCGCCTCGACCTGCGCGAGCGTGTCGACGAAGTGGTCCGGCGGCATCGCGTCGAAGGCCGCGGCGGCGCACTCGCCGCCGCAAACGATCGCCACCCGCATCCCGGCCGCGCGCGCAGCGGCGACATCGGCCAGGCTGTCGCCGACGAACAGCGCCTCGGCGGGTTCGGTACCGAGCATCCCCAGCACCGCGCGCACACCCTCGGGGTGCGGCTTCATGTGCACGACGTCGTCGCGGCTGAGCACCGGTGCCAGCGACCGCGCCAGGCCGCAGCGGTCCAGCGCCGCGGCCAGCGCGCTGCGGCCGATATTGCTGACCATCGCCGCGATCACGCCACGCGCGGCCAGCGCGCGCAGCAGCGCCGCGGCGCCCGCGCGCGGCGACCAGCGCGCGAGCGCATCGGCATCCCAGCGGTCGTAGACCGGCCCCAGCGCCGCGCGCAGCGCGTGCACGGCTGCAGTCGATCCCGCGCGGTCGACCGCCGCATTCCACATCTGCGCATAGTTGCCGTCGACCGCGAGGCCGTGTGCCGCGAAGGCGCGCCTCAGCTCGGCCTGCGCCGGTTCGAGCTGCCACTGGAAGTCGACCAGTGTGCCCTCGAAGTCGAAGATCACGGCTCGGATCGTCATGCGTGCTTCCCTTCGTGCATCGGCGCGACGCGAGCGCCGCGCCGCCGAGTGGATCGCACGCGCATTCAGCCCGCCACGTCGGGCGCGCCCGCGGCGGCCGGACGACTCCCGCCGGCCTTGCGCGGCGCCGGGCCGGCAGCCGCGTCCGCCGCCTTCTTGGCGGCCTTCGCTGCGCCCTTGCTTGCGACCTTGCTCGCAGCCTTCTTCGCCGGCGCGCCCGCGCTGCCCGCCTCGGCCTCGCCGGCGGCCTTGGTGGCGGGCCGGCCGCGCCGCTTGCCGGAGCCCG
>JACPVA010000112.1 GCA_016191995.1 Burkholderiales bacterium
ATCGGTGCCGCCGGGGTGGGCGCGGCGGGCGCGGCCGGCGCCTTCGCGCCGCCTTCGACCGCCGCCAGCACGTCGCCCTTGGTGACGCGGCCGTCCTTGCCACTTCCCGCGACCGAACCGGCCGCCAGTCCATGGTCGGCCATCAGCTTGGCTGCGGCCGGCATCGCGATACCGGCCTTCGCGACCGCGGCGGGCTGCGCCGGCTGCGCAGCGGGTGCGGCGGCCGGCGCGGCCGCAGGCGTCGGCGCAGGCGCCGCCGCGCCGGCCTTGCCCTCGGTGTCGATCCTGGCGATCAGCTGGTCGCTGGTGACGGTCGCGCCGTCGGCGACGACGATCTCGGCCAGCACGCCGGACTGCGGCGCCGGCACCTCGAGCACCACCTTGTCGGTCTCGATCTCGATCAGGATCTCGTCCATCGCCACGGCCTCGCCGGGCTCCCTCTTCCACTGCAGCAGCGTCGCCTCGGCGACCGATTCGGACAGCTGCGGCACCTTGACTTCGACGATGGCCATCGCTTCTTCTTCCGGTGGGATCTTGGGGTTTGCGTCGTGGCGGGCGGCGTTCACTTCGACAGCACGAAGCCCTTGAGCTTGCCGAAGGCCTGGTCGATCAGCGCCTTCTGCTGCTCCTGGTGCAGGTGCGCGTAGCCGACCGCGGGCGAGGCCGACGCAGCACGCCCGGCGTAGCCCAGGCGCTGGCCCTCGAGCATGTTCTCGTGGATCTGGTGCTGGATGAAGAACCATGCGCCCTGGTTCTGCGGCTCGTCCTGGCACCAGACGATCTCGGTCGCATTCGGGAAGCGCCGGATCTCGGAGGCGAAGGCCTTGTGCGGGAAGGGGTAGAGCTGCTCGACGCGCAGGATCGCCGCGTCCGCGGCCTTCTTCTCCTCGCGCCGGCGCAGCAGGTCGTAGACGACCTTGCCGCTGCAGACGACGACGCGCTTGACCTTGTCGCCGTCGATCTCGCTGCGCGCCGGTCCGATCACGGTGCGGAACTCGCCCTTGGTGAACTCCGCCAGCGGCGAGGTCGCGTCCTTGGCGCGCAGCAGCGACTTCGGCGTGAAGACGATCAGCGGCTTGCGGTACTGGCGCACCATCTGCCGGCGCAGCAGGTGGAAGATCTGGCTCGCGCTGGTGGGCTGGCAGATCTGCATGTTGTGGTCCGCCGCCAGCTGCATGAAGCGCTCGATGCGCGCCGAGCTGTGCTCCGGGCCCTGCCCCTCGTAGCCATGCGGCAGCAGCAGCGTGAGGCCGTTGACGCGGCCCCACTTGACCTCGCCGGCGGCGATGAACTGGTCGATCACGACCTGCGCGCCGTTGACGAAGTCGCCGAACTGCGCCTCCCAGATGACGAGCGTATTCGGCTCCGCCGATGCGAAGCCGTACTCGAAGCCGAGCACCGCCTCCTCCGACAGGATGGAGTCGATGACGCGGAACTTGGCCTGGCCTTCGGCGACGTTCTCCAGCGGGACGTAGCTGCCCTCGTCCCACTTCTCGCGGTTCTGGTCGTGCAGCACCGCGTGCCGGTGCGTGAAGGTTCCGCGGCCGACATCCTCGCCCGACAGCCGCACGCTGTAGCCGCTGGCCACCAGCGACGCGTAGGCCAGCGTCTCGCCCATGCCCCAGTCGACGTTGATCTCGCCGCGCCCCATCGCGGCGCGGTCGGCGACGACCTTCTGCACCAGCGGGTGGAGCTTGAAGTTCGGCGGGATCGTCGTCACGCGCTCCGCCAGACGCCGCACCTCGGCCAGCGGCAGCGCGGTGTCGGCCGCGTCGGTCCACTTCTTGCCGAGGAAGGGGACCCAGTCGACCGCGAACTTGCTCTTGTAGTTGGTCAGCACCGGGTCGACCGTGTGCCGGCCCTCGTCCATCGCCGCGCGGTAGGCCTTGACCATCTCGTCCGGGCCCGCCTCGGCCAGCACACCCTGCGCCACCAGCCGCTCGCCGTACAGCTTGCGCGTGCCCGGATGCTGCGCGATCTTCTTGTACATCAGCGGCTGCGTCAGGCTCGGCGTGTCCTGCTCGTTGTGGCCGAGCTTGCGGAAGCACACGATGTCGACCACCACGTCCTTGTGGAACTCGGCCCGGTAGTCCATCGCGAGCTGGGTGCAGAACACGACCGCCTCCGGGTCGTCGCCGTTGACGTGCAGCACCGGCGCGTCGATCATCTTCACGACATCGGTGCAGTACAGCGACGAGCGGCTGTCGCGCGGGTCGCTGGTCGTGAAGCCGATCTGGTTGTTGATGACAATGTGCACCGTGCCGCCGGTGCGGTAGCCGCGCGCGTAGGCCAGCGCCAGCGTCTCCATCACGACACCCTGGCCGGCGAAGGCGGCGTCGCCGTGCACCAGCACCGGCAGCACCTGGGTCAGCGTGGCGTCGCCGCGGCGCTCCAGCCGCGCCTTGACCGAGCCCTCGACGACCGAGTTGACGATCTCGAGGTGCGAGGGGTTGAACGCCAGGCTCAGGTGCACCGGGCCGCCCGGGGTCGTCACGTCGCTGGAAAATCCCTGGTGGTACTTGACGTCGCCCGAGGGCAGCGCCTCGGGCGCCGTATGGTCGAACTCGGCGAACAGGTCCTTGGGCATCTTGCCCAGGATATTGACCAGCACGTTGAGCCGGCCGCGGTGCGCCATGCCGATCACGATCTCCTGCGCGCCGTCGGCGCCGGCACGCTGGATCAGCGCGTCCATCGAGGCGATGAAGCTCTCGCCGCCCTCGAGCGAAAAGCGCTTCTGGCCGACATACTTGGTGTGCAGGTAGCGCTCCAGGCCCTCGGCGGCGGTCAGCCGGTCCAGGATGTGCTTCTTTTCGTCCGCGCTGAAGGTCAGCTTGCCGCGCGCGCTTTCCAGCCGCTCCTGCCACCAGCGTTTCTCGGCCGGCTCGCCGATATGCATGATCTCGGCGCCGATCGTCCCGCAGTAGGTCTCGCGCAGCGCCTGCAGGATCTCCCGCAGGGTCATGCTCTCGGACTTGGTGAAGTAGGTGTTCGTCGCGCTGAACGTGGTGTCCATGTCGGACTCGTTCAGGTCGTAGAACACCGGCTCGAGCTCGGGGATGCGCGGGCGTTCGGTGCGCTTGAGCGGGTCGAGGTCGGCCCAGCGCGCGCCGAGCGAGCGGTAGGCCGCGATCAGGCTCTGGACATGCAGCTGCTTGCGCGCGATCGCCAGTTCGTCGCCGCTGGGGCGCACGACCAGCGTGCCGGCCTTGGCGCGCTGCGCGAAGGACTCGATCACCGGCGCATGCGCGACGTCGCGCGCCTCGCTGCCGTCGACCGCCGGCACATGCTGCAGATTGTCGAAGTAGGTGCGCCAGTTGTCGGGCACGCTGCCGGGGTTGTCGAGGTAGGCCTCGTACAGTTCCTCGACATAGGGCGCGTTGCCCCCGAACAGGTACGAGTTCGCCCGGAACTGCTGCATCATCGCTCGCTCACCTCGCGCCCCGGTTTGCGGGGCTGTCGATGGGTTTGACAAACCTTCCGCGGCCCGGCTGCACCGGTTGGCGGACTAGCGACCCGGCCCGCCGGGCGCCGCTGGCGCCGGCTAGGTGGAAGGACCTCTTCGATCAGGACGCGGACTTTAGCACCGCGACCTGCGAGATCGCTTACATGCCGCGCGCGCCTGCCACGGTACCGGATCGGCCGCCGCCGGGCGGCCGCCGGCGGCGCGATCGCGGCCGCCACGCACCACGCATCCCGGGTTGATACCGAGCACCGCGGCGCCCCGGCGCCCTAGCATCGCGGCTTCGAACCTCCCGAGGAGACCGACGCATGAAGCTCTCGTCGATGCTGCTGGCGGCCGCGACCGCCGCCGCCCTGCTGGCCGCGCCCGTGCACGCCGCGACGCTGCGCTGGGCGGCGCAGAACGACATCCTGACGCTGGACCCGCATTCGCAGAACCACGCGACGACGAATGCGATCCTGATGCACGCCTACGAGGGGCTGACGCGCTACGACGCGCAATACCGGATCGAGCCGGCGCTGGCGACGAAGTGGACCTTCACCAGCCCGACGCAGGTGCGTTTCGAATTGCGCAAGGGCGTCAAGTTCCACGACGGCTCGCCCTTCACCGCCGACGACGTGCTCTTCTCCTTCGACCGCATCCGCCAGCCGCAGGGCACGATGGGGATCTACGTCACCGGCGTGCAGGAGATCCGCAAGGTCGACGACCACACGGTGGACTTCATCCTCTCGGCGCCGAACCCGCTGTTGCTGCGCAACATCGTCGACTTCCGCATCATGAGCAAGGCCTGGGCGCAGAAGAACAATACCGTCAACGCGCAGGACTACAAGGCCAAGGAGGAGAACCACGCCTCGCGCAACGCGATGGGCACCGGGCCGTACAGGATCACCGGCTGGACGCCCGACCAGCGCGTGACGATGACGGTCAACTCCGACTGGTGGGACAAGCCCGGCGGCAACGTCAGCGAGGTCGTCTACACGCCGATCGCGCAGGCCGGCACGCGCGTGGCGGCGCTGCTGTCGGGCGACGTCGACATGCTGACCGACATCCCGCCGCAGGATATCCCGCGCCTGCGCGCCGATGCCAAGCTCGCGATCCTCGAGGGCCCCGAGGTGCGCACGATCTACCTCGCGCCCGACCTCGGCAGCCCGGAGCTCAAGCACGCCAGCGTCAAGGGCAAGAACCCGTTTGCCGACAAGCGCGTGCGCCAGGCGATGAGCCTGGCGATCGACCGCGCGGCGATCCAGCGCAACATCATGCGCGGGATGTCGATCCCGGCGGCGATCATGGTCGCTCCCGGCGTCAACGGCCACGCCGCGGACATCGACATGCCGCCGAAGGCCGACGCCGACCGCGCCAAGGCGCTGATGGCCGAGGCCGGCTACGGCGACGGCTTCGAGGTCCAGCTCAACTGCCCGAACAATCGCTACGTCAACGACGAGGAGATCTGCCAGGCGGTGCTCGCGATGTGGGCGCGCATCGGCATCAAGGGCCGGCTGGCGGCGGAGAACATGGCGACCTTCATCCAGAAGGTGCAGAACTTCGACAGCTCGATCTACCTGCTCGGCTGGGGCGTGGCGACCTACGACGCGCAGTACACGCTGCAGTCGCTGGTGCGCACCCGCTCCGCCGGCGCGGACGGCAACTTCAACTTCTCGCGCATCAGCGACGCCGAGGTCGACCGTCTGGTCGATGCGATGAAGACCGAGACCGACGAGGCCAAGCGCAACGCGATGATCCGCCAGGCCCTGATCCGCACGCGCGACGAGTTGCTGCTGATCCCGCTGCACCACCAGATGCGGCCCTGGGCGATGAAGAAGGGGGTGCAGACCGTGCACCGCTCGGACGACCGGCCGGAGGCGCGCTTCACCTCGGTGAAGTAGCCCGCTTCGCGGCCGGGCGAGCCCGGCCGCCGCGATGAGAAGACCAGGGGCCCCGCGCGGGCCCTTCTTCATGAACCCCCGGCGCGCGCCGGCAACGTGCGCGGCCTGGCGCGGCCTCAGCTGGCAAGCCGGTCGACGACGACGCGACCGCCCTGCATCAGCAGCCGGATGCCGGTCTCGGGCGCGACGAGCATGTCGAGCGACGCCGACGGATCGCCGTCGACGATCAACAGGTCGGCCAGGGCGCCGGGCAGGACCGCGCCGAGCTCGCCCTCGCGCCCCATCAGCCGCGCCGCGATGCAGGTGGCGCCCTGCAGCAGCGCCAGCGGCGGCAGTGCCGGCGCGCGCAGCGCGAACTCGCGGTTCTGGCGCGCGTGCATGTGGCCGAGCAGGTCGGTGCCGAAGGCGATCGGCACGCCCTCGGCATGCGCGATGCGGACCGCCTGCACCCCGCGGTCGGCCACCTGCTGCAGCTTGGCCAGCATCGCCGGCGACCAGCCCAGGCGCTGGCCCTCGTCGGCCAGCGCGGCGTAGGTGGCCAGCGTCGGCACGAGGAAGGCGCCGCAGCGCTTCATTTCGCGCGCGGTCGCCTCGTCGATCAGGTTGCCATGCTCGATCGAGCGCACGCCGGCCTGCACCGCGCGCGTGACGGCGCGCGGCGAGTAGGCGTGCGCCAGCGCATAAAGCCCGGCGGCCTCGGCCTCCTCGACCGCGGCGCGCAGTTCCTCGATCGAAAACTGCGTGCCTTCCAGCGGGTCGGTCGGGCTGGCGACACCGCCACCGGCCATGATCTTGATATGGTCGGCGCCCTGCCTCACCTGCTCGCGCACCGCGCGCCGCACCTCGCCGACGCCGTCGGCGATCGCACCGACCAGACCGAGCCCGGCGCAGGCACAGAACATGGGCCCCCGCACGCCGCGCGGCCGCAGGTCGGCGTGGCCGCCGGTCTGCGAGATGGGCTGCCCGGCGATGAGAAGGCGCGGGCCCTCGAACAGCCCTTGCGCGACCGCCTCGCGCAGCCCGTGGTCGGCCCCGCCGGCGTCGCGCACCGTCGTGAAGCCGCGCTGCAGCATCGCGCGCAGCAGCTGGCTGCTCTGCGCCGCGATCAGCGATGCCGGCTGCAGCGCCAGCCCGGCCAGGTCGTGCGAGGTCGCCGCGACGTGCACATGGGCGTCGATCAGCCCCGGCAGCACCGCGCGGCCGCCGGCGTCGATCACGCGCGCCGCGTCGTCGACGGCGATCGGCTCCTGCGTCACCGCGGCGATGCGGTTGTCCTCGACGACGATCGTCGTCCCCGCGCGCAGCACGCCGGCGTGGCTGTCGAACAGCCGCGCATCGCGCACGACGAGGCGCTTCATCGCAGCCTGCCGGCGACGCCGCCGCGCACGATCAGGCGGCGCAGACCCGCGCCCGCGCGGCGGCGTACTCGCGCGCCAGCCGGTCGACCAGCTCGCGCGCCGGCACGACGGCCTCGACCGCCGCGATGCCCTGGCCGCAGCCCCAGATATCCTTCCAGGCCTTGGTCGCGGCGCCGCCGAAGTTCATCGCGCTCGGGTCGCTCTCGGGCAGGTGGTCCGGGTCCAGCCCGGCGGCGCGGATCGACGGCGCGAGGTAGTTGCCGTGCACGCCGGTGAACAGGCTCGAATAGACGATATCGTCGCTCGTGCTGTCGACGATGCACTGCTTGTAGGCGTCCGACGCGCGCGCCTCGTCGGTGGCGATGAAGGCCGAGCCGATGTAGGCGAGATCCGCGCCCATCGCCTGCGCCGCCAGCACCGCGCCGCCCTGCGCGATCGCGCCCGACAGCGCCAGCGGGCCGTCGAACCAGGCGCGGATCTCCTGCACCAGCGCGAACGGGCTCTTGACGCCGGCGTGGCCGCCGGCGCCGGCGGCCACCGCGATCAGGCCGTCGGCACCCTTCTCGACCGCCTTGCGCGCGAAGGCGTTGTTGATGATGTCGTGCAGCACGATGCCGCCCCAGCCGTGCACGGCGTCATTGATGTCGGTGCGCGCGCCGAGCGACGTGATCACGACCGGCACCTTGTACCTGGCGCACACGGCCATGTCGTGCTCGAGCCGGTCGTTGGTCTTGTGCACGATCTGGTTGATCGCGAACGGGGCCGCCGGCTGGTCGGGGTGGTCGCGGTCCCAGGCCGCGAGCGACTCGGTGATCTCGGCCAGCCACTCGTCGAGCTGCGACGCCGGGCGCGCGTTGAGCGCCGGCATCGAGCCGACGATGCCGGCCGTGCACTGCGCGACGACGAGCTTGGGGTTGCTGATGATGAACAGCGGCGCCCCGACGACGGGCAGGCGCAGCTTGCGCAGGACGGGCGGCAGCGACATCAGAAGGCCTCCAGCGGCATCGCCGCGATCGATTCGGCACCGTCGACGACGGCGTCGCGCAGCGCGCCGGTGCGCGGCAGGATGTGGTCGGCGTAGAAGCGCGCGGTCGCGACCTTGGCGCGCATGAAGGCCTCGTCCTCGCCAGCGGCGGGCCGCCGCTCGGCCACCAGCAGCGCACGCCCCATCTGCCAGCCCGCGACCAGATTGCCGGCCAGCATCAGGTAGGGCACCGAGCCGGCATAGGCCGCCCCGGGGTCGCTCTTGCCACGCTCGACCATGAAGCCGACCACCTCGAGGAAGGCGCGTCGCGCCGTGCCGAGCCGCGCGGCCACCGCGCGCGCCGCGGCGCCGCCCTGCGCAGCGAGCTCGGCCTCGGTGGCCTCGATGCGCGCGGCGACCGCGCGCGCCAGCGCGCCGCCGTCGCGCGTGGTCTTGCGGCCGATGAGGTCGTTGGCCTGGATCGCGGTCGTGCCCTCGTAGATCGTCAGGATGCGGGCGTCGCGGTAGTACTGCGCCACGCCGGTCTCCTCGATGAAACCCATGCCGCCATGCACCTGCACCGCCAGGCTCGCGACCTCGAGGCTGGTCTCGGTCGAGTAGCCCTTGACCAGCGGGACGAGGAATTCGTAGAAGGCCTGGTTCTGCGCCCGTGCGTCGGCGTCCGGGTGCGCGTGCGCGGCGTCGTAGGCGGCGGCCGCGACCGCCGCCATCGCGCGGCAGCCCTCGGTCAGCGCGCGCATCGTCATCAGCATGCGCCGCACGTCGGGGTGGTGGACGATGCCGCCGCCCGGCGGCGTGCGGCCGTCGACCGACCGGCCCTGCACACGATCGCGCGCGTAGGCCACCGCCTTCTGGTACGCGCGCTCGGCGACCGCGATGCCCTGCACGCCTACCGCGTAGCGCGCGGCGTTCATCATCACGAACATGTAGGCCAGGCCCTGGTTCTCCTGCCCGACCAGGTAGCCGACGGCGCCTGGGGCGCCGCCCGGCAGGCTTGCCGCCGTGCCGTCGCCATACTGCAGCACCGCGGTCGGGCTGGCCTTGATGCCGAGCTTGTGCTCGATGCTGACGCAGTGCACGTCGTTGCGCGTGCCGTCGGCCAGCACCTTGGGCACGATGAACAGGCTGATGCCCTTGACGCCCTCGGGCGCGCCGGCCACGCGCGCGAGCACGAGGTGGACGATGTTGCCCGCCATATCGTGCTCGCCGTAGGTGATGAAGATCTTGGTGCCGAAGATCCGGTAGCTGCCGTCGGGCTGCGGCTCGGCGCGGGTGCGCACGGCGGCCAGGTCGCTGCCGGCCTGCGGCTCGGTCAGGTTCATCGACCCGGTCCACTCGCCGGCGACCATCTTCGGGATGTAGGCCTGCTGCTGGTCGGGCGATCCGGCGACCAGCAGCGCCTCGATCGCGCCGTCGGTCAGCAGCGGGCACAGCGCGAAGCTGAGGTTGGCGCTGTTGAGGATCTCGGTGCAGGCGAAGCCGATCGTCTTCGGCAGCCCCTGGCCGCCGAACGCCTCCGGATGCTGCAGCCCCTGCCAGCCGGCCTCGGCGAACTGGCGAAAGGCCTGCTTGAAGCCCGGCGTGGTCGTCACGTGGCCGTCGTGGAAGCTCGACGGGAACTTGTCGCCCTCCCAGTTCAGCGGTGCGACGACCTCCTCGTTGAATCGCGCCGCCTCGTCGAGCACCGCCTGCGCGGTCTCGCAGCCGGCCTCCTCGAAGCCGGGCAGCCTGGCGACGTCGTCCAGCCCGGCGAGCTCGCGGATCGCGAACATCAGGTCCTGCACGGGGGCACGGTAGCTCATCTCGATCTCCTCGGCGGATGGCGCGAGGGCGCCCGAACGGGGCGCCCTCGGGGTGGGTGGTGCAGGCTCAGAGCGCGGCGACCAGCTCCGGCACGGCCTGGAACAGGTCGGCCTCCAGCCCGTAGTCGGCGACGCTGAAGATCGGCGCCTCCGGGTCCTTGTTGATGGCGACGATGACCTTGGAGTCCTTCATCCCCGCCAGGTGCTGGATCGCGCCGCTGATGCCGCAGGCGATATAGAGCTGCGGCGCGACGATCTTGCCGGTCTGCCCGACCTGCCAGTCGTTCGGCGCGTAGCCGGCGTCGACGGCGGCGCGGCTGGCGCCGATCGCGGCGCCGAGCTTGTCGGCCAGCGGCTCGAGCACCTCGTGGAACTTCTCGCTGCTGCCCATCGCGCGGCCGCCGCTGACGATGATCTTGGCCGCGGTCAGCTCGGGGCGGTCGAGCTTGGCGATCTCGCTGCCGACGAAGCGGCTGAGGCCGCCGTCGGCCACCGCCTCGATGCCCTCGACCGCGGCGCTGCCGCCTTCGGCCGCCGCGGCGTCGAAGCCGGTCGCGCGCACCGTGATCACCTTCACCGCATCGGTGCTCTGCACGGTGGCGATGGCGTTGCCGGCGTAGATCGGACGCTCGAAGGTGTCGGGCGAGACCACCTTGGAGATATCGCTGAGCTGCGCGACGTCGAGCAGCGCGGCCACGCGCGGCGCGACGTTCTTGCCGTGCGCGGTGGCGGCAAACAGGATGTGGCCGTAGCCCTGGGCGACGGCCATGACCTGCGCGGCGACGTTCTCGCCGAGCTGCTCGGCCAGGCTGGCGCCGTCGGCATGCAGCACCTTGGCCACGCCGGCAATCCGTGCCGCGGCCTGCGCGGCGGCAGCGGCGTCGTGCCCGGCGACCAGCACGTGGACGTCGCCGCCGATGGCCTGGGCGGCGGCGACCGTGTTCAGCGTGGCGGGCTTGAGGGTGCCATGGTCGTGTTCGGCAATGACGAGGATGGGCATCAGATCACCTTCGCTTCGTTCTTGAGCTTGTCGACCAGGGTGGCGACGTCGGGCACCTTGACGCCGGCGCCGCGCTTGGGCGGCTCGGAGACCTTCAGCGTCTTGATGCGCGGCGTGACGTCGACGCCCAGGTCCTCGGGCTTGAAGACGTCGAGCGGCTTCTTCTTGGCCTTCATGATGTTGGGTAGCGTGACGTAGCGCGGCTCGTTCAGGCGCAGGTCGG
Source organism: Burkholderiales bacterium (assembly GCA_016191995.1). Classification (GTDB taxonomy): domain Bacteria; phylum Pseudomonadota; class Gammaproteobacteria; order Burkholderiales; family Burkholderiaceae_C; genus Rubrivivax. Next base: position 10,712 of record JACPVA010000112.1, read on the forward strand.
TCGTCACGACCGCGGGCAGCGCAAGGCTGACCGTCTCCAGCCCGCCGTCGACCTCGCGCGTGACCGCGACGCGGCCGTCGGCGACCTCGACCTTGCTCGCGAAGGTGCCCTGTGGCCAGCCGGCCAGCGCGGCGAGCATCTGCCCGGTCTGGTTGGCGTCGTCGTCGATCGCCTGCTTGCCGAGGATGACGAGCTGCGGCTGCTCCTTGTCGGCGAGCGCCTTCAGCAGCTTGGCCACCGCCAGCGGCTGCAGCTCCTCGGCGGTCTCGACCAGGATCGCGCGGTCGGCGCCGATCGCCATCGCGGTGCGCAGCGTCTCCTGGCACTGCGTGACGCCGCAGGAGACCGCGATCACCTCGGTCGCGACACCCTTCTCCTTCAGCCGCACCGCCTCCTCGACGGCGATCTCGTCGAAGGGGTTCATGCTCATCTTGACGCCGGCGATGTCGACGCCGCTGCCGTCGCTCTTGACGCGCACCTTGACGTTGTAGTCGACGACGCGCTTGACCGGGACCAGTACCTTCATGCGGTCTTGCTCCTGTGGGTTCCGATGGATGGAGGGGGGCTTGATCAGTGGCTGGGGCCGATTCTAGGCCACCTCGGCCGGAAAATCGAACGACCGTGCTATTTTGTTGCAGGTGCACATCCTCCGCACCACAGACCGCCGGTCAGGCATCCCGTTCGAGCCCAATGAGGCGCCGATGCGGCCCGCGATGCGCGCCGGCCGACCGCTCGATCAGCAGGGTGCCGGGCAGCGGCGGACAATCACCGGCGCAGCACCCGCAGGCGCGCGAAAGCCGGACGCAGGGGCGGCCGGCCAACCCGCCGCCCTGCCCCCGGGGGCCTTGCCGACCGCCCGCCCGGTCCGCCTTCCACGACCACCCCATTGCACGGAGGACCCCGATGCGCCTCGACTTCGTCTCCGACGTCGCCTGCCCCTGGTGCGCGATCGGACTGGCAAGCCTCGAACGCGCACTTGCAGCGCTCGGCGACGACGCGGCAAGCATCGAGCTGCACTTCCAGCCGTTCGAGCTCAACCCCGCCATGGGCCCCGATGGCGTCGATGCCGACAGCTACCTGAAGGCGAAGTACGAGCTCGGCGATGAGGAGTTGGCGGCCAACCGGGCGCGGCTCGCGCAGCGCGGCGCCGACGTCGGCTTCACCTTCGGCACGCGATCCCGCGTGTGGAATACCTTCGATGCGCACCGCCTGCTGCACTGGGCCGGGCTGCAGTCGCAGGGCGCGCAGAAGGCGGTCAAGCGCTTCCTGCTCGCCGCCTACCACTGCGACGGCCGCGACCCCTCGTCGCACGAGGTGCTGCAGGAGGCCGCCGCCGCGGCCGGGCTGGACGCCGAAGCGGCCGCGGCGGTGATCGACGACCCCACGCGATTCGCCGCCGAAGTGCGCGCCGCTGAGGCCCAGTGGCAGCAGGCTGGCATCCGCAGCGTGCCGGCGCTGGTCATCGACGGACGCTACCTCGTGCAGGGCGGCCAGCCGCCGGCGGTCTTCGAGCGTGCGCTGCGCGAGCGCCTGGCGGCGCGCGGGCCTTCGGCGGCACCCGTGTAGGCAGCGGGGACGCTGGATGGGCGGGCCGCCCCAGCAGGGGTTGGCCAAGTCGATATATGTACGTACAATAAATGCCCGTGAGGATCCGCTTCGATCCTGCCAAGAACAAGGCGAACCTGGCCTAGCGCGGCCTGGCGCTGGCAGAGGCGGCGGCCATCGAGTGGGAAAGCGTGATCGCGATGCCCGACACCCGGCGGGACTGCGGCGAGCCGCGCATGATCGGCTTCGGCTACCTGGGGCTGCGGCTGGTGTGTGTGGTGTTCGCAGATCGTGGCGACGAGCGCCGCGTCATCTGCCAGCGCAAGGCGAATTCCAGGGAGGTCGCACGCTATGCCGAAACTTAAGGCCGGAACTCTGGTGCCCACCGTCGTCGAAGGCGCTGCCATCGCCGCCGGCATTGCGCAGGATCCGGACACGCATGAGGTCTCCGGCGCCGACATGGCCCGCATGCGCCCGCTGCGCGGCCGCCCGCCCGTGGCGCGGCCGAAGGAGTCGGTGACGATGCGCCTGGACGCCGACGTGCTGGGCGCCCTCAAGGCCACCGGTCCCGGCTGGCAAACCCGCGTCAACGAACTGCTGAAGCAGGCGGTGCGGCGCGGGCGCATCTGAGGGTCGAGGGGCGGTCGGCCCGCTTCGGCCTGGAGGACGGCGCACGACGGCTCGCGGCGAGCCTGGAGACGTGCTCGCGTTTCCACCGAGGAATGAGCCCGGAAGTCGGATTGGGAGGGCGAGTGGGCGGCTGACGGGCAGCCTGCCGGCACGACGCGCCGATCATCGACTCGATGGTGATCGACTTGAACGCGACGCAGGTAGCAACGCGGGGCGGAACTTGCTGCGGCTGAGGTCGGAGAAGGGGAACGGCAGGACGATCACCTGCCCGGCTGTAAATGGGCCCATGCCTGGTCCTCCACTGCGCGCAGCCAGTCCTCGGCCAGCGCCGCCTCCGCCAGCAGCGCGGTTTCGTGGCGGTGTGGCTCGAGCACCGTGAGCAGAACGCGGCCGGCAGGAACCGTCACGTTCGCCTCGATCGGGTGAAATCGTCCGCTCGCGTCGATCTCGCCTTCGATGGTCTGAAGAATGGTCATCGCCTTCTCCGCAGCTGTTGAAGGGCGGGCTGGCCAGAACCCAGTCGGCCTTCAACTCGGGACGCTGGTCGCGGTGTGAAAGGTGCTTCGGCCGGCTCGACCAGCCGCAGCGGGCTGCCCGCTGCGTTCGCGCGCGCCGCCGTCCCGCGGAACCGGGGTCGAACATCGAGCCACGAGCCCGACAAAACCTTGGTCCAGGCAACCCGGTTGGCAGCTCGTTCCCCGGTTTGTTCCCCGGTCAAGGGCGCGGTACCCCCACACAGCGCCAGATCCGCTATACGCCGTCGGCCTCGGGTACACGCGATCTCCGCTTCCCGCATTCTCGCTGACGGTGTCATGCGAGATGTCAGCCTCGTTCGGCCACATCGAGCGTGCACGTCAACGGCCACCCGAACGCGCAGCGTCGACCAGCAAGCGCGAGTCCACCTCGCGCGCCACGAGTTGCAGGGGTAGCAGGTCCGTGAACTTCGTTCCCTCCGCGAGGACACGGTAATCGGCAGCGCTCGGGGCGTACGTGCTCGTGCGGGCTTCGCTCAGCCGCGGATCGACCCGGAAGTCCACCCCGAGACCGTCGAATGCGCAGGCACCCACCCCCTTGCGGGCCAGCATCAGCGTCCGGTTCGAGACGCTGCCCGCATAAGTCCAGAGCCTGAACCGACCCGGCGAGATGGTCCGCACCTGCGGACCCTCCAGCGACGCCGGCGTCTCGTCTCGCAGCGTCTCCAGTGCGGCTGTCGCCCGTCTGGACAGCGTGACCCCCGCCACCTCACCCGAGACCAGCACGGCCCGGATCGCCGAGGCGAGCTCGGCGCTCATGTCGCGGCCCGTGCCGGTCCAGCGCGCTCGGCCGCCCTCCTTGGCGGGCTCCAGCCACGCCTGGCGCCGCCGCCAGTCGACCTCGCGCACGCGCCAACTGCGCCCCGCGAGCAGGACGATCACCGAATCGCCCTGCCCCGCCAGGACCGCTGGATCCAGGTAGCCGACCTCCGAGGCACCGTGCCGGGCGGTAAGCAGCGCCGCCCCGGTGAAGGTTGCCATCAGGTCGCGGTAGTGGCCGCCGCCGAACTCCCGCTCGGCCTTCGGCCCGATCTGCAGCAGACCGGCGTCGTCGCGCGCCAGATAACCGGTCTCCGCCAGGTGCTCGATGAGGTCGGCCACATCGCCCGCGTGCAGCTCCGGGAACGACCTCGACAGCCCGCCCCGCAGCGCCGCCACGGTCACCTGGCCTGCCTCCAGCGTCATCAGCAGCGCCTGCTGTGCCACGACGTTCCATGGCTCGGGCGGCGGCACCGCGGCCTCGACCCAGCCCTGTGCCCACAGGTGCAGGACGCCGAGCGCGGTGAGCAGCGCGCTGTCGTTGGTCGCCAGGAACAGGCAGTTGCGCCGACCACCTGCACGGCGCCCGCTGCGTCCCATGCGTTGGAGGAACGAGCCGACGGACGACGGCGCGTCGATCTGGATCACCCGGTCCAGATCCCCGACGTCGATGCCCAGCTCCAGCGTCGACGTGGCGACGATCACGCAGTCGCGCTCTTCGGCGAAGGCGGCCTCCGCCTGCCGGCGCTCGCTCGCGCTCAGCGAGGCATGGCTGACGAAGCTGCGCACGCCCATCTGGTTCAACGCCGCGCCCAGCTTCTCCGCGCTGCTGCGAGAGTCGCAGAAGACCAGGCGCTTCTCGCCCCGGTGCAAGCGCGAGATCACGATCGCCGCGTTGTCGAGTGACCCCACATGGTCGACCGTGACGTCGGCGTCGGTCGACACCGCCGACGAGCCGACCACCTGTCGATCGCCGACAGGCGCGAACCAGTCCAGCAGCTCCTGCGGGTTGCCGACCGTGGCCGACAGGCCGATGCGCTGCAGCGGACGCGGGCAGTAGGCATCGATGCGCGCCAGTACCGCGCGCAGGTGCCAGCCGCGGTCGTCGGCGGCCAGCGCGTGCAGCTCATCGGCAATCACCACCTGCAGCTTGCCGAACCACCGCTGGCGTTCGACGCGCGTCGACACCAGCATGCCCTCCAGCGACTCCGGCGTCGTCAGCAGCACATCCGGTGGGTCGGCCAGCAGGCGGCGCTTGAGCGTCGCCGCCACGTCGCCGTGCCAGACCTCGACCCGGCGCCCCAGCAAGCCGGCGTATCGGGTCAGCCTGGGTTCGAGGTTGTTGAGCAGCGCCTTGATCGGACACACGTAGAGCACGCTCGTGCCCTGCCACCCCTCCTCGGCCATGCGCGACAGCACCGGGATGAACGCGGCCTCGGTCTTGCCTCCCGCCGTGGGGGCGAGCAGCAGGCAGTGCCGGCCTGCATGGATCGGCTCGATGGCGTCGAGCTGGGTCGGCCGCAAGGACGCCCAGCCGAGCGAGTTGACGACGTGATACTGGACCGCAGGGTGCAGCCGGTCGAACGCGCGGCTGCCGGCGCTCACAGCTCGATGTCGTCCACAGAGGCCGCGCCGGCGGCGGCCCGCTCGGCCACCGTCATCTCCGACTCGGCGAGCGTCAGGCTGTAGTGCTGCCGCGGGTCGAAGCTCTCGTGCAGATCGACGCGGTCGAGCACGTCGCCGACCAGCTTCTTCAGGAACAGCCGCGGCGCCACGCCCACCTTGCCGCCCAGGCCACCGGCCACCGCCTTGGCCAGCGTCTCGATGTAGGGGTCGTCGACCAGGCGCCGGATGCGGGTCTCTGCTGCCCTGCCCTCGGCAAAAATGTCTCGCACCTTGCGCCCCACGGCCACCAGCGAGGTCTGGTCGAACGGGCTCAGCCGGATCTGCACCGCACGCGGGTTGTCGAAGCGGCGGTCGGTGCCGAAGTCCACATGCAGCCGCTGCGCCAGCGGCGCCAGCCGCTGCACGCCCTGCGGGCCGTCGAAGAACGCCGGCGTCCCCGTGATCACGAGGTACAGCCCGGGAAAGCGCCCGGCGTCGATCTCGTCGATCCACTGGCGCAGCGCGTTCAGCCCCTTCTCGCGCGTGTCGGCGCGCATGCGTTGCAGCGTCTCGACCTCGTCGAGCACCAACAGCAGCCCGGCAAAGCCGCTGTCGCGCAGGATCGTCAGCAATCCGGCCAGGAAGCTCGCCGCGGTGAAATGGTCCAGGTCGCCCTTGATGCCCGCCGCGCGTTTGACGCCGGCGGCCACGTTGGGCTGCCCACTGAGCCAACTGATCAGGCCCTCCGCCGTCTGGAGATCGCTTGCCGCCAGCGCCTTGCGGTAGGCCCTCAACACGGCCGCGAAAGCCGGCGCGCTGCGGCTGATCGTCGCCAGCCGCGCCTCCATCAGGGCATCGGTGCGCGCCAGCAGCGCCTGCGTGTCACCGGCATCGGTGCTGCCGTCGGCCAGCACATCCTGCTCCAGCGCGTAGAACCAGCCGTCGATCACGCTGCGGAACGCAGCCGCCGGCGCGTCGCTGGTGCCGAGCCGCTCCACCAGTCGCCGGTACACGGTCTCCAGCCGATGCAGCGGCGTCTCGGTCTCGTTGATCTGGACCTCGCTCGACGCGAAGCCCTTGGCCCGCGCCCGCTCCTGCAGCCAGCGGCCGAAGAAGGTCTTGCCGCTGCCGTACTCGCCGCGCACCGCCTTGAAGCCGGCACGTCCCGCGGCCACCGCGGCCAACTCCTCGTCGAGCGCCGGTGCCAAGGCGTCGATCCCCACGGCCAGCGCATCGAGCCCGCTGCCCGGCACGGTCCCGCGCCGCAGGGCGGCGACGATGTCCTCGCGTCGTGCCGCGCCGATCATCGCCGGCTCCCCCCCACCGTCAGACGGAACTGCTGCAGCAGCAGGCTGCGGTTGAGCTCGACCATGCCGGCGGCCTCATCGACGGCAAGCACCGCCGCCTGGTCGACGTTGAGCGTGCGCCGCGCGGCGCTCAGCATGCCGCCGAGCCGGAGCTCCGGTACACCCATCCGCTGCGCCAGCGCGCCGCGGCTGAGCTTGCCGCCACGCTCGTCCAGCGCCGCCAGCAACTGGCGCATCTGCGGATCGGCCAGCGCCACCCGTGCCGCGAGCTGGCGCTGCGAGGCATAGATCGGCGATGCCAGAAGCGTCCCGATCCAGTCGGCCGCCGCCGTGCCAACCACCGTGGTGGTCGGCACGGGCAGTTCCTCGTCGCCGAAGAGCCCGCCCTGTCCCGCTGGCTTGGGCGCCGGGCGACGCGTCGTGGTTTTCTGCGCCGGGGCTGGCGGCGCCACCCCCTTGACCGCAATCGCCGGCAGATCCCACCACTCGGGCTGCTGTGGCGGCGCCGGCTTCCAGCCTGGCACGTTGACGCCGAAGGGCGCGAGCACCGCCAATGGCACCAGCACTTCGGCCGGGCTGGCCCCGCCGTGGTAGCCATTCTTGCGGCCGGTGTAGCGCGCGGCCTCGCTCCACAGGCAGACCACGCGCGTCTCACCGTCGGGCGTCAGCACGCGGCCGCCGGCGAGCAGCACCTCCTTCGCGTGCGCCGGCGTCGCGCCTGCACGCCAGCGGTCGTTCGACCCGCCCGGCATCGCCTCGCTCGATTCCTCCAGCACGTGCCCATGGTCGGCCGTCACCAGGACGACGCGCTTGGCGTGTCGCGCCTCGCGCAGCAACGGCAGGAGCAGGCGCATGCCCTCCAGGCTCCAGCGCTGCTGCAACTGGTCCGGCCCGCTCAGGTGATCGTCGACGGCGTTGTAGACGATACCGACGACCTTCTGGCCCTGGTTCGCCAGCGCCGAACGGACCTCCTCGGAGAGGTTGCCGTCCTCGCTCAGGTCGCCCTTGTGGAACAGCCGCGGCGGCTGGCTGTTCGCGCTGTGCGCCAGCAGCGCCGCGTGCGACGCGAAGCCCGTCTTCTCGTTCGGCGCGGTGCCGGTGCAAAGGCGCCCGCAGAGCAGGCTGGCCCGGCTGACCTCGGTGATCGTCGGCAGTGCCGCCACGCCCACCAGGGGGCGCCCCAGCGCATCGGGCAACCACTCCACCCAGCCCTCCCGCTCCGGCCGCTCGAAGAGCTCGCGGAAGATCGCCATGCTCAGCCCGTCAATCACCAGCAAGAGCACGGGTTGCGACGCCGCCAGCGGCGCGAGCACCCGCTCCAGCACGGCCTCGACCGGCACCGCACGGCTGCCCAGCGGCCGGGCCTCGCGCACCTGCCCGGCGAGCGCCGTGGCGAAGGCCTTGTTGGAGGCCTCCCGCCGCTGCGCCGCGGCCGCGCGCAGGCGCGCATACGCCTGAGACAGATCGGGCAGTTCGTCACCGCCGAGCAGGCGGAAGCGGCTCCAGTCGACGAACGCCTCCTCGTCGGCCTGCAGCGCCACCTGCGCGTCCAGACCGCCTGGCGACGCACCCGGACGCGCCAACCAGCGGGCCAGCCGCCGCGCCATCCGCACGCGCACGGCGCGCAACGGCTGCAACGCCGCCAGCCGATGGGCCAGGACATCGTTGGCCGCCTCCTCGATCGCCGCGCTCGCCGCCTCCGTCGCAGCGCCAAGCCGGTCCGTCAGCACCGCCGCGAACCGGCCCAGACGCTGCTCCAACCCGGCAGGCGTCCAGTCGCTGAGGTGCGCGAAGCCAGCGACCCGCAGCTCGCGCAGCAGGGCGTCGGCCCGGTCCACGACCGGCCTGGCCTCCTCGGGCTCGGTGTGCGAGAGAAGACGGGCCGCCTGATCGGCCCAGTCCCGGCCGGCCTGCACCGTCACGTGCTGATCGCCGACATAGCGTTCCAGGCGCACCGCGGCCTGGGCCAGCTCGGCGATCCCCTCCGAGGCGGCGGCGAAGATCACGCCGCACACCACCCCAAGTGCCGCGGCATCAGCCGCGCGGCCCGCGTCGATACAGCGGATCGTGAGCTGGCCTGCCATCCCGGCGTGGCTGGCCAACCACTCGAAAGCATCCGAGCGGGCCTTGGCCGACAGCCGCCCCAGCAGCACGGGCAGGTCCGGCCGCAAGGCCCAGCGCATCAGCGTGGCGGCGTCGGGACGCGCGTCGGGCAACTCCAGGCAGCGCTGCAACACCTCCCGCCAGGCGGTCTCCAGGTCCAGAAAGCCGCTGGCCACCGGCACATAGGGCCCCGACTCGGCGCCCTCGATCAGGGCTTGCGGCATCCATTCGTATCGCCCGAGGCGCGCGTCCGTGCCCTGCGCCGAGAACATCTGGCGCACCATCTCCCAGCCACCCGGCTGGAAGATGCGGCCACGTGCCAGCCGCGCCGCCACGTCGTCGGGCATGTCGGTATCGGACAGCGGTGTCAACAGCAGCAGACCGTCACCCGGCGAGTCCTCGAAGGCCGAAAGCGCGTCGCGCATCGCCAGCCGGCTGGCGCACCAGCGCACCGAGAAGCTCCGCCCGCGCCGTGCGATCGACCCGACGCCGTCCAGCGGCGCAGCGGCGCGGATCGCCACCACGCTGGCCTGCGCATCGCGGTCGAGCACCGCATCGAGCTGCGCCGCCGCCTGCGCGCTCGACACGACGGGGGCGGTACTCACGATTGCGTACCCTTGCGCTGCAGGCGCCAGTGGAGCGTGAGCTCCAGGTCGCGATCGTGCTGCAGCCGGGACTTCAGCCCGTCGAGCAGTTCGGCGGCGCTGCGGGCGTCGAGGTCGGCCTTCTCGTCCTCCTCGACCACCACCTTGCTGGCCCCGTACGCGGCCGGCGGCATCGGCGGTAGTGCCGGCAAGGCTGCGGGGACAGCCGGTGTGACCATCGGCGCGGCAGGTGCGGCAGGCGCAGCCGGTGCGGCGGCCACGGCGAGCAGGCGCACGGCTTCGTCCGCAAGCTCGTCGAGCTTGGTCTTCAACGAAATGACATGCTCGTCGTGGCGCAGCACCTCGGCCAGGCGCGCGGCCAGTGCGGCGCCGGCGGCCCGCCGCGGGTCGGTGAGATGGCGTACCGCGTCGAAGAGGGGCCACTTGGCGTGGGCCAGAGCCTCGGCCATCGACCTGGCCTGCCCCAGCGCGCGCGCCATCGCCGCCTCCGAGGTTTCCAGTGTGGCGGTGGCCAGCGTCGTCACCAGGCTCGCATCGTCCGCTGCTGCCAGCGATGCCAGCAGCGCCTGCGCCGATTCGGCCGTCCGCTGCCGGTCACCCGGCGCACCGGAGGGGTCGGCGGCATAGCGCCCGGCACGATCGGCCACGGCCCGCACCATGTCGGCGACCCCCGCCCGCCGATCGGAGACGGCGCGCCGGACGTCGGCCACGAGCTTGCCGACATTGGCTGCGTTCAGCCCTTCGGGATTGACCAGCCCGAACAGGCTCGCGGCGCGCCGGACGGCCAGCTGCCAGTCCGCGGCGGGGGGCAGCGCCTGTTCCCGCAACTCGACCGCATCGGGCAGCCGGTCGAGCTCGGGCTCGTAGGGGCCGCCGTTGAGCACGAACCGGCGATTGGTCAGCGCGGCGAAGGTCAGCACGATCAGGTTCTGCAGCTCGGGGGGCAGCCCCATCGGCCGCGGCTGGTCCATCCACTCCCTCAGCTTGCCCACCGTCGGCGTCGCGCCGGCGTCTAGGGCCATGCGCTGGACGAAGTGCGACACCCATTGCGTGTCCAGCAGCAGATGGGTCTCGCCCATCTGGCCCAGCTTCAGCGGGTTGACGATGGAACGCACCAGTCTTCGGGTCGCCGCATCGGCCACCAGCGCGCGGTGCTGCGGTGCATCCACCGCCGCCCGCAGCTCGGGCCACACCTTCCTGACTGCGGACACGCGGATCGGCGTGTCGAAAGTCGGGTGGGCCGGGTACTGGTGCGCGAACAACTGGTCCAGCAGGTTCTCGAACGCGGCCTTGAAATCGGCCCCCACCGGCGGCCGCGGTGCGAGCGTCGGGTCCAGCGAGCGAAACTGCTGCTCGGCCGTCAGGTGGTGCACCACCGCGTCGCGCGGCTCCGGCGCAATCCCGTAGGCCACCTCCAGCGAGCCACGCAGCTTGATGCGCAGCGAGTCGCGCTGGTTCTTGGCCAGCGCCTTGGCCTGCGCGCGATCGATCGCCGACAAGTGCCCCGCGTACTGGTCGAACCGGTCGCCCTGCAGGATGTGGTCCAGCACGACGTAGCGCCCCAGGTCGTTCAGCGCCTTGGGCCCGAGGAAGGCCGGCAACCAGACGAGCGTGCGCGTGCTGCCGCCCCGGTACTCGCCCAGCCGCGCGAGGTCGTCGTTCGGCGTGCGATGCGGGTCGTCGAACGGGAAGTCCAGGATCACGCTCCAGGCGCCCGAGCGGCCCTTGAGCGTGTCGTCGGTCATCTCGCGCACGTTCTCGTACAGCACCTCGACCTCACGCTGGGTACCACGCCAGCTGAACTCGCAGGTGGTGAACAGCCCGCCGCTGTCATGCACCCCGAGCTGCTCGAACAGCAGCTCGCGGATCTTCTTCTTGCGGTTGCCCGGGTTGTCGTTGGTGCTCGCGGCGGCCAGCACCGGCTCCAGGTCCACCCCGGTGATCTGGATCGACACCAGCGGGTTGGCGTCGTCGGTGACCTTGATCTCGCCCACCTCGCCGGCCCAGTCGCGGATCTTGCGCAGCACCTGCTGCGCCTCCTGGCCCGGGATCGGGGAGCGGAAGGTCCCGTGGTTCAGCGCCGCCAGCCGCTGCGCCGTCAGCGCCTTGAGCGACTCGACCTCGGGCACCAGTGCGGCCAGCAGCAGGGTCTTCAGCAGCCGCGCGTCGTTGCGCAGGTTCCTGGCTGCCGTCGGCTCGGCCTGCCCGAGCCTGATGGCCTCCCAGGTGGTGCCGTGCCGGGACTCCAGCATCGGCAGCAGGCGCTGGGTGTACAGCCGCTTGGCGTTGTCGAAGTGCGCCCGCATCGCCTCGGAGAACGGCTCGTCGCCCTCGGCGATGGCGTCCCACAGGTCGCCCACCGGAATGAGCTGACCGAGCTCCAGGTCGTTGCGCCGGTCGACCAGGAGCTGCAGCATCAGCTTGAGCGCCGTGCGCTCGCGCTGCAGCGCCGCCGAGACCGCGATCAGCGTCTGCACCAGCGCGGGACTGAACGGGTAGACCTTGCGGAACATCTCCCGGTCGGCCTCGGTCGTCAGCAGCGTGTCGAGCACGTCGCGGCGCAGGCTCAGCACGTTCTCGAAGGCCGCGGCCAGGGTCTGGCGGGCCGCATCGTCGACCGGCCGCAGCACCCGCCTCTCGGCGATCGCCGGCAGGTTGCGGTCCTCCAGCGTGATGCGGTGGAAACGCGCCTCCCAGTGCCGCAGCACGTCGGTGAACTGCACGCCGATGGCGCCGGGCAGGTTCTCGCCCACGAGCTCGCGCAGGTCGCGCTGCCGGGCGACGAAGCTCACGAGCGGAACTGGCCGGTCGGCGTGGGTGGCTTCCACCAGCTTGACGAGCTTGGTGCCCTCTCGGCTGACGAAGTTGACATCCGCTGCGTGGCTGGCCAGCCACAGCACCAGCTCGTCCAGGAACAGGACGACGGCGTCGTAGCCGAGGTCGCGCGCGTGCCGGCTCATGATCGCCAGCCCGTCGTCCAGCGGCACGAAGGACTCGCCGTCGCCGGCCAGAGAGCGGTAGGCCGAGAAATACTGTGCGATCAGGTCGCCGACCAGCCGGCAGCGCTCCTCGCCGAAGGGCGGCTCCATCATCGCGGCCTCGAAGCTGGTGGCGTCCCAGCCGGTATCGAGCGCGCCCCAGCCGGCGCCGGCGCCGCCGGCGGCCTGCCCTTCGTTGAGCTTGCCGAAGAAGGCGTCGTCGCCCAGCCGGGTGCGGAAGGCCTGCGCGTCGCGGAACAGCTCCTCGGCCTGGTAGAAGCCGGGCACCGGAGCCTCGGGGTGCAGCTTGCGCACGTGCTCGGCGTACTGACCCAGGATGGCCGACTCCATGTCGCGCGCGCCGATCATGTGATACGGCACCATCAGGAACCTGCGCCCCTGCGTCCACGTCGCGTGCGCCACCGCGTCGGCCAACTCGGGGATGGCCCGCGCCTGCGTGTTGCCGGCCAGCAGCAGGTTGAGCACGGCCATGAAGTGGCTCTTGCCCGAGCCGAAGGAGCCGTGCAGGTAGGCCGCCTTGCTGGAGCCGGAGGCCACCGCCTGCTGGATGAACCCGAGTGCGTTCTTGAACGCCTCGGCCAGTTGCGGCGTGACGACGTAGTCGCGCAACGTCTGGTCGGCATGCGTCACGCCTTCGGACAGCTTCAGGACGAAGTCGCCCTGGTGCACCCGCTCGGGGATGGCGATCAGGTCGCGGATCAACGGCATGTCGGTTCCCGTCAGTTCTCGTCGGCGGCACCCTGGCCGAAGCACTCGGCCACGATGGCCTCGATGCGGGCGATCTGCTGCGGCTTCAGCAGGATCAGCTCGGAAGCGTTGCGGCGCCGCTCGGGCATGCGCCCGTTGTTTTGCTGGATCCACTGGATCAGCAGGTTGATCGTGCGGTTGGGCAGGTCGAACTCCTTGTCGATCTGCTCGTAGGCCCGGTCGTAGGCCTGGATGAAGTTGGTTTCGTCGAACAGCGACTGCTGCAGCGCCACCTCGGCGCAGCCCGTGACGAACGACGCGGCAGCGTCGCCCGGCCAATGGGCGTAAACCATGGGCGACGACTTGAACTCGAACACGAACTCGTTGTCGGCGACATAGGTCACGTCCCAAAGCTGCCGTGCCGGTCTGCTGAAGGCCTCCAGCGCGGCCAGGTAGTCCTTCTCGTGGCGCTTCATCGCCACCGACAGCGGCAGGATCGCCGGGTTGCCGCCGACGGTCGGCAACGCCTCGTTGAAGTTCAGGCTGTGGTGCGCGAGCAGGCGCGACACGCGCCCGTTGCCATCCATGAATGGGTGCAGCAAGACAAAGCCGAAACTCACCAGCGCCGCCTTCACGAATGGCGGCACGTCGCCCTCACGGGCGTTGGCCATGCGCATCAGCCCCTCCATCAGCGGGCCGAGCCCCTCGGGCGGTGGCGGCACGTAGCGCACCGCCAGCGCCCCGTGTCCGCCCCGCTGCAGCCAGTTCTGGCGCGCCCGGAAGGCACGTTCGAGCTTCAGGTCGCTCGTGATCACCACGTTCTGCAGTTCGACCAGGTAGCCCTCGGTTAGCGGCGTGCGGTCGCGCAGGTGCTCCATCGCCTGCAGAAAGGCTCGCTCCTTGTCCGGTGTCGGCGCCTCGTTCTCGATGGCGTAGGAATCCCGGGTCTCGCTGAAGTAGGCCCAGTTCATGACCCGGTCGACGATCCCGGCGTTGGCGGGATCGGTAGCCCACGCGCGCAGGCGCTCCAGGACGTCGCGCCCGCGCTGTTCCAATGCGACGTCCCGAATCACCACCGGGCAGAACTCGTAGGGCCCGATGCCGTTGAAGTTGATGCGGTACTTGGCGCTGCGCTCCCACAGCGGCCCGCAGTAGTAGGCGCTGCGGCCGAACAGGTCGAGGTAGTTGCCGCCCGTCGTGTCCCAGGGCAGCGGCAGCGCCTGCCCGTTGGCCTTCTCCCACAGGAAGGCCGCCTTGCGCAGGTAGCCGCCCGTGCGCTGCGCGGTGAGTGCCCGAACCAGGTCCTCGCCCGGCACGAGCTTCAGCGCCTCGTGCAGGATGGCCAACCGGATGGTTTCGTGCTTCAGCGCGAAGAGCACATGGTCGAGCAACGACGCGTCGCCGGCTGGGGTGACGTGCCGCGGCACCGCGAGCAGATCGGGCATCGGCTCGATGCGCGTCACCGGACGAACCCGTGCCGGCCGCGTCAGCGGCGGCATCCGCAGCGGGATGCGCGACAGCAGGAAATCGTACCCGACCATCAACTGCACGTCTTTTGTTTAGGCAGACCCAACTTCTTTATTGTTCGCGCCTACGTTCTAGGATTCTGGCTCTTCGCGACTTTCAGTGGGATCCGACATTGACCGGCCGGAGATCAAGCTTTCCGCAGAAGAACAGGATGCGCGTGCGGAAGTTCTCGAAGCTGCGGAATCCGCGGGCGTTGGCCTTGATCGTCTGAATGATGGAGTTGAAGCCTTCAGCGGCGGCGTTCGTGATGCGGTGCGTGGTGTAGTTCAGCAGACCCTGGCGATGGCGTCGAAGCATCTTGGCGACGTCTTTCATCGGTTCGAGCCGGCTGCGCATCGTGCGCTGCGTCCACGCGTCGAAGTAGTTCTGGGCTGACTTCTTGTAGCGGTAGTCCCAGAAGGCCGCGAAGCTCTGC
>JACPVA010000130.1 GCA_016191995.1 Burkholderiales bacterium
CGGCGCGTCCAAGGGCGGCGCCCAGGAGGCGGCTGAGCTCGCTCAGCGAACGCGCCGCAGCGGCGCGCCGGCGGCGCGCACGCAGCCGCCGGCGGCGCGCACGCAATCGGGCCACTCGAAGCTGCGGCCGGCTCCCCAGGGGCCGACGAAGCCGTCGGCTTCGGTCGCGCGCACGCGGACGAAGAAGTCGCCCGGCTGGTCCCATTCGAGGACTGCCTCGGGCTGCTCGCTGCGGCGCTCGAGCAGCAGCTCGGAGAAGGCCGCATCGCGCGCGACCTGCAGCTCGTAGCGCTGCCCGGGCAGTCCCTGCCACGCCAACCGGACGCGGCCGTCGCCGAGCGCCGGCGGCGGCAGCGCCGGCGGCGGCGCTCGGAGCTCGAACTCCTGCGCGCCCTGCCACGGCCCCTGGTCGCCATCCGCGTGCACGCTCGCCAGCCGCCACGCATAGCGCCCGGGCGCCAGGCCGCCGACGACGGCGGATGCGCCAGCCAGTTCGCGCAGGTCCTGCAGCGGGGCGGCGAAGTCGCCGCCAGCCGGCGCGAGCTGCAGCCGCACGCGCGCCGCCTGCGGGTTGGGGGCCCAGCGGAACTCGACGCGCTCGCCGAAGACGCGCGTGCGCGGCGCCGGCTCGGCCGGCAGCGGCGGCTCGGGGCGCGCCTTGAGGCGGAAGGCATGCTCGCCGTCGAGCCCCTCCAGCCCGCGCGAATCGATGCCACGCAGCCGCAGCAGATAGTCGCCGTCGGGCAGCTCGGCGATGCGCAGCTCGCCGCCGTCGGCGCGCAGGTCGGCCACGACCAGCTGCGGTGCCTCGCGGCGCGCGACCTGGGCGCGCCAGGCGAGCGCGCCCGGCAGTGCCGGCAGCGCGAAGCGCAGCAGCGGCTGCTCGTGCAGCAACGGCAGCCCCGCCAGCACCGGCGCGGGCAGCAGCGGCCGCGCCGGCGCGACCGCCCCGGCGGCATCGATCACGGTGCCGAAGCCGGCGCCGACGCGCGCGATGCCGCCGCCGCGGCCGGCGACCGCGACCACCCCCTCGACGACCTCGCCGCGCGTTCCCTGCTCGTCGCCGGCGACGCGGAACGCGGTGCCGCGAACGCCCAGCAGCCCGTTCGGGGTGCCGATCTCGAAACCCGGCCGGCCGCCCGGCGGCGACTCGACATCGACGCGGCCGCGCTCGAGCCGGGCACCGGCCCGCACCGCGCCGGACTGCGGCATCCGGCGCGAGGTCGACAGCTGCAGCCGGCTGCCCGGACGCAGCCGCAGCGTCGTGCCGTCGACCAGCCGCACGCCGAGCTGCCCGTCCTCGCCGGTCTCCAGCGTCGCGCCCTCGGGCAGCGGCTGGCCGACGCGTCCGGCGTCCAGCGGCTGGCCGTCGACGCTCGCGCGGCCGCCGACGAAGATCAGCGTCGACGGCACCGCCTCGCTGCGCATCAGCGCCAGCGGGATGCGCAGCTCGGCGCCGGTCGGGATGCGGTGCACGTCGCGCACGCCGTTCACGCGCGCGATCTCGCGCCAGCGCCGCGGATCGACCAGAAATCGCCGGCCGAGGCCGATCAGCGTGTCACCGTGCTCGGTCCGGTGGACATGGAACGCCCCGGGCGACGACAGGACCTCGGCTGGCAAGCCGCCCGCGTTCGGCGGCGCCGCCCCGGTGGCACCGGGCAGCGCCGCGGCCAGCAGCGCGGCGGCGAACGCGACGGCGCGCGGCCAGCATGGCCACGAGGGTGTCGACGGGCGCGAAGCCGGGCGGCGCGGCCGACGATCGCCGGCCGCGGTCGCGCCCCGCCATCCCAAGGTGAAGCTCATGGACGTTCGTCCCCGAACCAGCTCACCGCCGCACGCAGCAGCGCGGCCGGCGTCTCGACGCCGAGCTTTTCCTTCAGCGCCTGCTTGTGCGTCTCGATCGTCTTGACGCTGCGGTTGAGCGTCTCGGCGATCTCGCGCGTCGAGCGGCCGGCAGCGACCAGCCGCAGCACCTCGAGCTCGCGCGGCGACAGCGCCGGGCGGCCGCTGCCGGCGTCGGCCGCCGCGCCACCGACGGCGCGCCGCAGCAGCGTCGAGCGCAGCGCCGGGCTGACCCAGACCTGGCCGGCGAGCACGCTATCGACTGCCTCGCACAGCGCATCGGCGAGCGCGGCCTTGGAGACGAAGCCGTCGGCGCCGGCGCGCAGCGAGCGCTCGGCGTAGAGGTCCTCGGCCAGCGAGGTCAGCACGACGATGCGCAGCCGCGGATGCTCGGCGCGCAGCCGCGGCAGCGCGGCGAGGCCGAAATCCTCGCCCAGGCTGAGGTCCAGCAGCAGCAGGTCGACGTCGCCGGCGGCGAGCGCGCGGCGCGCCGCGGCCACACCGTCGGCCTCGACGAGCTCGGCGCGGCCGGCGAGCAGCTGGCGCACGCCGAGGCGGACGATCGCGTGGTCGTCGACGACGAGGACCTTCGGCAGTCGGGTCGATGGCATCGGCAAGCGGACGGGGGCGGGTGCTGCCTGGTCGCGTTCAGCGCCAGCGCCGGGCGCGCCGATGGTAGCCGCGGATCGACCCGCCCGATCCGGGCCGACGCCCCGATCGGTGCGTTCCCCGCGTTTTCAGGCGATCCCCGAGCCGCCCGCCGAGCCAGCCCCCGATGCCGCGGGCCGCGCCGGCGCGACGCCGCGGCCCCAGCCGCTGCCGGCGACGCGCCGAGCCCGCGCGCTCAGACCGCCGCCAGCATCCGGTTGACACGTGCGACATAGGCCGCCGGGTCGTCGAGCTGGCCGCCCTCGGCCAGCAGCGCCTGGTCGAACAGGATCTGCGCCAGGTCGTCGAACCGCGCGTCGCCGTCGGGTGCCGCAGCGAGCCGCTCGACCAGCGCGTGCCCCGGGTTGACCTCGAGGATAGGCTGGCTGCGCGGCGCCTCCTGCCCGGCCTGCTCGAGCAGCCGCGCCAGGTGCGTGCTCATGTCGCCCTCGTCGACGACGATGCACGCCGGCGACTCGACCAGCCGCGTTGTCGCACGCACGTCCTTGACGCGGTCCTTCAGCGCCGTCTTCAGCCGCTCGAGCACCGGCGCGAAGGCCTCGGCGGCCTCCTCGGCGGCCTTCTTCTCGGCTTCGTCCTGCAGCTTGCCGAGGTCGACCGCGCCCTTGGCCACACTGCGCAGCGGGTGGCCTTCGAACTCGTAGAGGTGCGACAGCATCCACTCGTCGACGCGGTCGACCAGCAGCAGCACCTCGATGCCCTTCTTGCGGAAGACCTCGAGCTGCGGGCTGCCCTTGGCCGCCGCCAGCGTGTCGGCGGTGACGACGTAGATCGCCTCCTGGCCCTCCTTCATGCGCGAGACATAGTCGGCCAGCGACACGCCCTCGTCGGCATGCGTGGAGGCGAAGCGCAGCAGCTTGGCCAGCCGCTCGCGGTTGGCGAAGTCCTCGCCGAGGCCCTCCTTCAGCACGGCGCCGAATTCCCTCCAGAACGCGGCGTACTTGTCCAACTGGTTCTCGGCCACGTCCTCGAGCATCGCGAGCACGCGCTTGGTGCAGCCCTCGCGGATCGCCTTCACGTCGCGGCTTTCCTGCAGCAGCTCGCGCGAGACGTTCAGCGGCAGGTCGGCGGAGTCGATCACGCCCTTGACGAAGCGCAGGTAGACCGGCATCAGCGCCTCGGCGTCGTCCATGATGAAGACGCGCTTGACGTAGAGCTTGACGCCGCCGCGCTTGTCGCGGTTCCACAGGTCGAACGGCGCCTTGGCCGGCACGTACAGCAGCTGCGTGTACTCGGTGCGGCCCTCGACGCGGTTGTGCGTGTAGGCCAGCGGCGGCTGGGTGTCGTAGCTGAGCTGCTGGTAGAAGGCCTGGTACTCGTCGTCGGTGATCTCGCTCTTGGCGCGCGTCCACAGGGCCGCGGCCTTGTTGACAGTCTCCCACTCGTCGGTCGCGACCTGCTCCTTCTTCTCCTCGTCCCACTTCGTGCTGGGCATCAGGATCGGCAGCGAGATGTGGTCCGAGTACTTGGCGATGATCGAGCGCAGCTTCCACGCCGCGAGGAATTCGTCCTCGCCGTCGCGCAGGTGCAGGATGACGTCGGTGCCGCGCGCCGGGCGGGCGATGGTCTCGACCTCGAAGTCGCCGCTGCCGTCGCTCGACCAGCGCACGCCGTCGGCCGCCGGCAGCCCGGCGCGGCGCGACTCGACCGTGATGCGGTCGGCGACGATGAAGCCCGAGTAGAAGCCGACGCCGAACTGGCCGATCAGGTTGGCGTCCTTCTTCCTGTCGCCCTCGAGCGCGGCCATGAACTCGCGCGTGCCGCTCTTGGCGATCGTGCCGAGGTGCTGCACCGCCTCCTCCAGGCTCATGCCGATGCCGTTGTCGCGGACCGTGATCGTTCTGGCTTCGGCGTCGACCCAGACCCGGATGTCGAGTGCCGGCGCGTCCTCGAACAGCCCGGGCTGGTCCAGCGCCTCGAATCGCAGCTTGTCGCAGGCGTCGGACGCGTTGGAGACCAGCTCGCGCAGGAAGATCTCCTTGTTCGAATACAGCGAGTGCGTGACGAGGTGCAGGATCTGCTTGACTTCGGCCTGGAAGGCGTGGGTGTGTTTGCTCATGGGGTAGGCTGGCGCAGCGTCGCGCGGGTCGTGGTGGTTGGAGATTCGGCGCCGTGGTCCGGAATCGGGTCCTGCGGCACCAGGAAGGCGTGGGATGGGGGCGATCGGCGCGGTTTCAAGGGCCGGCGCCCGCCGCAGGCGCCGGGCCGGTGGTCTCAGAAGCCGACTGCCTGCCCCTCGCGCCGGCTGTCGCTGGCGGCGACAAAGCCGTCGTCCGGATCGTCGGACATCCGGGCGATGAACTGGCCGGAGCCGAAGTCCATGGTCGCGTCGGGCGTGGGCGCGAGCGCGTGGCCGCGCGCGCGCAGCGCCTCGACCAGCGCCGGCGCCATCGTTGGCTCGCAGTCGATATCGAGCCCGGTCGCGACCTTCCAGCGCGGGGCGTCGCAGGCCGCCTGCGGCTGCTGGCGGTGCAGCAGCATGCGCACCAGCGTCTGCAGGTGGCCCTGCGGCTGCATGTTGCCGCCCATGACGCCGAAGGCCATGACCGGCGCGCCGGCGCGCATCAGAAAGCCCGGGATGATGGTGTGGAACGGCCGCTTGCCCGGCGCGACGACGTTCGGGTGGCCGGCGTCGAGCGTGAAGCCGCAGCCGCGGTTCTGCAGGCTGACCCCGGTGCCGGGGACGACGATGCCGCTGCCGAAGCCCATGTAGTTCGACTGGATGAAGCTGACCATCATCCCGCGCGCGTCGGCAGCGGCTAGGTAGATCGTCCCGCCGCGCGACGCGCGCCGCGGGCTGCCAGCGTCGAAGTCCTGCGCACGCGCCGGGTCGATGCGCCGCGCGCGCTCGGCGAGATAGGCGTCGTCGAGCAGGTCGGCCGCGCTCACCTCGGTCATGCCGCGCTCGTCGGCGACCCAGCGGTAGGTGTCGGCGAACGCCAGCTTCATCGCCTCGATCTGCAGGTGCTCGCTGTCGACGCCGTCCACCGGCAGCCGGGCGAGATCGTGGTGACGAAGCATCCCGAGCGCCATCAGCGCCGCGATGCCCTGCCCGTTCGGCGGGATCTCGTGCACGGTGTGGCCGGCGAAGTCGATCGCGATCGGATCGACCCAGCTCGGCGCGTAGCCGGCGAGGTCGGCCGCGGTCATCGCGCCGCCATGCGCGGCCGCGTGCGCCACCAGCCGCGCCGCGGTCTCGCCACGGTAGAAGTCCTCGCCGCGGGTGTCGGCGATGCGGCGCAGCGTCGCCGCCGCCTCCGGCATCGCGAAGCGCTCGCCGGGTGCCGGCGCACGGCCGCGCGGCATGAAGGCGGCGGCGAATCCGGGCTGGCCTTGCAGCGCCGGCAGCGCGCGCGCCCACTTGTCGGCGGTGACGACGCCGACGCCGTAGCCGCGTTCGGCCAGCTCGATCGCCGGCGCGAGCAGGTCGGCGAGGGGCAGCGTGCCGAAGCGCGCGTGCAGCGCGGCCCAGCCTGCGATCGCGCCGGGGACGGTGACGCTGTCCCAGCCGCGCATCGGCATCGCATCGCCGTGGCGGCGGGCGAAATAGTCGCGAGTCCACGCCGCCGGCGCGCTGCCCGAGGCATTGAGCCCGGCGAGCGCGCCGCCGTCCCAGACGAGGGCGAAGGCGTCGCTGCCCAGGCCGTTCGAGCAGGGCTCGACGATCGTCATCGCCGCCGCGGCGGCGATCGCGGCGTCGACCGCATTGCCGCCGGCGCGCAGCATCTGCAACCCGGCCTGCGCGGCCAGCGGTTGCGAAGTCGCGACCACGTTGCGCGCGAACAGCGGGCTGCGGATCGTCGGGTAGGGATTGGTCCAGTCGAAGTGCATCGGTTCTCGGTGCCGCTTGGCGTGTTGGTGCTCGGGATCGCTTGGGGAGCTTCGCCTTTACACGAGGCATCCGGGCGATCGAGGTTGCCTGGTCGAGGCTGTCAGATTCGCAATCGATGCGGATCTCGCGGGTATTCGTACTGCTCAGCCTTCGACGGCCAAGCGAGCCGAGGACGGCGGGTGCCCTTGCCCTCCATGCCCGGGGACAGTGCCCCGGGCGCTCGCCAGGCACAAACAGTCCGCAAAACTGTTTGTGTCCGGGCTCGCTCCTCCGCCGTCGGCTGTCGCCGCCGGCTCCCCCTTTACTTACGGTCAAGGGTACCCGCCGTCCTCGGCAGGCCACCGCAGTGGTTTTCGACTGATCGAAAACCACCGTCGTATCGCGAAGCCGGCAGCGGGCCGGCCGGGGCGCGCGTGGGAGGCGCCGAGAAGCGCAGCCCTCCTGGCCGCGCGCGAAGCGCGCTTCGTCAACTGACTCGCCGCCCCTGTTTGAGCGTAGTGAGCGTAGCGAACGAAGCGAGTTGGGCGGCGGGCCAGGAGGGTGAGCATCGCAGGGGAGTCGGCGCGCAGCGCCGACCGCCTCCGCCGCGCGCCCCGGTCGGCCCGCTGCCGGCTTCGCTGCGCGGCGCCACGAATGCCAGCCACGTTCGACCCGCCCAGTCCACTCATGTCAACGCAGTTGCCCAAGGTCGGGCAGCCCCCGCCTTCAGTCGCAGCCACCCCCGGCCGCCTTCGCCACCGGCGCCATCCGCAGCCGGAACGCGTCCGGCATGCCCGATCCGAGCAGCGGGCGCAGGTACAGGCGGAAGGCGTCGGTGACGTCGGTGCCCGACGGTGCGATGAATTCGTCCTCCATCGTCCGCGTCCGCCCGGCCACATCCTGCAGCCGCTGCAGCACGAAGTCGGCCGAGTAGAAGCCGGTGCGCCGGATCGCCACCGAACCGTCGCAGTCGCCCCAGAAGGCGAACTGCACCGCCTTCTCGCCGACCTCGCGCGCCTCGCGCTGGTCGACGTCGCTGACGCAACCGATGAAGCTGCGCTGCAGGTAGCCGAAGGTGTCGCCGCGAACGCGCTTGATCCCGAGCTTGCCCTTGATCTCCTCGCACAGCAGGTCCGCCAGAGCCCCGGTGCCCGACAGTTGCACGTTGCCGTGCGCATCGTGCTCGGCCGACTTCGCCAGCTGCGCCAGGATCGGCGTGCCGCTGCCATCGTGCACGCCCTCCGAGACCGCGACGACGCAGCGCCCCAGCCGCTCGTAGGTCGACTTGACGTCGGCGAGGAAGCGCTCGATGACGAACGGGCGCTCGGGGACGTAGATCAGGTGCGGGCCGTCGTCGGGGAACTTCTTGCCCAGCGCCGACGCCGCGGTCAGGAATCCCGCGTGCCGACCCATCACGACGCCGATATAGACCCCGGGCAGCGCCGCATTGTCGAGGTTCGCGCCGGCGAAGGACTGCGCGACGAAGCGCGCCGCCGACGGAAACCCCGGCGTGTGGTCGTTGCCGACGAGGTCGTTGTCGATCGTCTTCGGCACGTGGACCGCGCGCAGCGGGTAGCCGGCGGCGGCGGCCTGCTCGCTGACGATGCGCACCGTATCGGCCGAGTCGTTGCCGCCGATGTAGAAGAAATGCTCGATGCCGTGCGCGCGCAGCACCTTGAAGATCTCCTGGCAATACGCCAGGTCGGGCTTGTCGCGCGTCGACCCGAGCGCGGCGCCCGGTGTCGCGGCGACGGCCTCCAGGTTGTGGCTGGTCTCGCGCGTGAGGTCGACGAAATCCTCGTCGACGATGCCGCGCACGCCGTGGCGCGCGCCGTAGACCAGCCGCACGTCGCGGAAGCGCCGCGCCTCCAGCACGATGCCGGCCAGCGACTGGTTGATGACGGCGGTCGGGCCACCGCCCTGGGCGACGAGGATCTTGCCGGATGACATTCGCGGTCTCCTTGATTTGGGAGCCTTCCATGACCCCTCGGCGACGCGCCGGATCATGAACGCTCGCGTGACGGACGATGCGGGGGCGATGGTAAGGCGCCGCGCCGGGGCTGCGGCCGCCGGCGCCGCGTCGGTTCAGTACAGCCCGGGAACGAAGCGCCAGGTGCGCGCACGGTAGGCCGCGTAACCCGGATGCGCGCGCAGCAGCCAGCCCTCCTCGAGCCTCGCCTTGGCCGCGAGCACCGCCGCCAGCGCGATCCATGCCGCGCCGGCAAGAGCCAGTGCCGCCTGCCCCGGCGCCGGCCACGCCGCGGCCGCGGGCACGCAGCCGGCGCCGGCGAGCAGTACCGAGCCGTACATCGGGTGACGGATCCAGCGGTAGGGGCCGGCGTCGACCATCCGGCCGCCGGCGCGCGGCGCCGGGTGGATGTTGAAGTTGCCCGGCCGGTTGGCCGCGATCGCCCAGCCGCCGAGCGCGATCCCGGCCAGCACCAGCGTCCATCCGGCCCACGCCCCCCAACGCGCCGCGCCAGCCAGCCAGACCGGCGCGGCGCCAGTCGGCAGCAAGGCCGCCAGCAGCGCCGGGCCGCCGAGCAGCGCCAGCACGCCCATCAACGCCAGCTGCGCCGCCACCAGCCGGCGGCCGATTCGCAGCCCGCGCGCATCGACGCCCGCCTTGTCGTGGACCGCGACGGGCACTCGTGGCTTCGGCATGTATTCGGGTCCGCTGATCAGTAGTCAGTAATCGACGACGAAGCGCCGGCCCTGGAACCGCATCTGCGCCGAGCGCAGCCGGATGCGCTCCAGCACCAGCCCGGGCGCGATCTCGTCGCCCTCGCGCGCGACCTGGCCGTTGACGATCAGCATGCGCGCGCTGGCCTGCGGCGAATCGGTCGCGCCGCCGAAGGCCAGCGGCGGCAACTGCGCGCGCAGTGCCGGCGGCAATTCGGCCAGCGTCGGGATGCGCGCATCGGTGGCCGGCGTCGTTGGCTCGGCAGGCGCCGGCGCGGCGGCCGCGGGCGCAGGCGGCATGGGCTCGCGGACGACCGGGCGCGGCGGCACCGGCACCGCGCCGACGCTGCGCGCGGGTGCTGCAGGGGGCGCGGGCCGCGCGACCGCGGCGGCTTGCGTCCCGGGCGACGCGGTCGAACCGGCCTCGGCGGCAGCGGGCGCGTCGACCGCCTCGGCATCCGCAGCGACGGAAGCGCCGGCGGGCGATGCCGGTGTCGGATCGGAATCCGGGCCGGCGGTGGCGGGCTCGCGGTCGCGCACCGGCCCGGGTGCTGCCGGATCGATGACGGCGTCGCGCGGCGGCGCCGCGGCCCGCATCCACCAGGCGGCTGCGGCCAGCGCCAGCAGCAC
>JACPVA010000109.1 GCA_016191995.1 Burkholderiales bacterium
GCGCAGGCGACGCGCGCGCTCGACGCGCTGCCGCCCGGCACGCCGCAGCGGCCGCGCGCGCTGCACGCCGTGGCGCGCGTGATCTGGCGCAGCCGGCGCGACGCCGGCCGCGTGCTGCCGCTGCTCGACGAGGCCGATGCGCTGCTCGCCGGCCGCGACGACCCGGCGGGGCAGGCGGCGCAGGCCGCGCTGCGCGCCTTCGTGACCAACGTCCACCTGCGCGACCCGCAGGCCGCGCGGCAGCTGCACGAGCGCGCTCTCGCGCTGTGGCAGCGCACCGGCAACCGTCATGCGGTGCTCAGCGGCGAGTACAACCTCGCGGTCACCGACCAGAACCAGGGGCTGAACGAGCAGGCCTTGCGGCGGCTTCGGCCGCTGGTCGACGAGGCGATCGCGCTGCACGACTGGCGCCGCGTCGCCGAAGCGCACAACGTCGCCGGCAACGCGCTGTGCGGCCTGCGCCGCTGGCGGCAGGCCGCGGCGGCGTTTGCCGAATCGCTGCAGGCGGCATGGCAGCACGCAGGCGCGTACGAGCTCGCCTACCCGCTGTGGAACCTGCCGCGCGCGCTGGCGCATCTGCGCCACCCGGCCGACGCGGCGCAGCTCGCGGCCTTCGCGGCGCGCTTCTGGACCGAGCGCTTCGGCCCGCTGGGCGATCGCGACCGGCTCGACCTGCGGCGGATTCGCCGCCTGGCCTGCGTGCAGATCGGCGCGCAAGCCGTCGCGCAGGCCTGGCGCGCCGGTGCAGCGCTGGCGCTGCCGGCGGCGCTCGAGCTCGCGCTCGGTGCTGCGCGACCGGATCCGCGCTGAATGCCGCGGCGGTCCTTGCTGCGGCTGCCAGCGGGCAGCATCGTCAGCCGCGGTCCGGCCGGGCGCTCCCTTCGGACCGGCGGGCGGGTAGCCCTCGATCGAGGTCTGGAATTCGCGGCCTCAGGCCGGCCGGCGCCTTGCCAGGAACCCGACCAGGCCCAGCCCCGCGAGCAACATCGCCCAGGACCCGGGCTCGGGCACCGGGGCGGTGCTGAAGCTCACGTTGTCGATCGGCGCCTCGCCATAGGCCGCACCCGCCAAGCCGACGGCGGCAAAGATGATCGGGACCATGAGCTGGTCGGCATCCGGCGTGAAATACAGGTCGACCTTGTGCCACTCGAGCGGCGCCCCGAACTGCGAGAAGCCGTCCACGGTCGTCGTGTAGCCGCCGATCGACGCCGTCAGGTTCCAGTTGAACGGTCCGATCCCCGGCGCCCCGCTGTACTTCGAGAAGTCGAAGCTCAGCTTGTACTGAACGCCGGCGTCCAGGTTGAACAGCGTGGTGCTCTGCATCGCCGACGGCCCGATGCCATCGGAGATGACCAACCCGACGTAGCGATCGGCCAGGAGGGGATCGTAGGGATCTTTGAAGCGGGTCAATGCGACACCGTAGATCACGCCGAAGTCACTGCCCGCGATGGTCTGACCAGAGGAGTAGCCTGCGTTCAACGAAATGCCGTCGAAGTCCTCGGCGTAGTTGGCCTGCGCGGCACTGGCGGTCGTCAGCAACGCGGCGGCCAGGAGGGCACTTCCGGGAAGGGTTGGCTTCATCGCTGTCGCTCCTGAGTCGAGGTGCCGGTGCGGGCTTGGAGGCTGTTGACACCCGGCAGGGTTGCCGTGGACCGCACTGTGAACCCGCGCCGTTAGGCAAACGCTAGCGGCGGCGGCGTTCGACCCCCCCGTCCGCGGGGCTGCCGGTACCCCGTGCGCGCGCCGCCGCGGCGAAAAAACGTTACACAGCGCGACGCCCGCGAAAGGACACGCCGGCCGCCGCCGGCGACGATGCGCACACCTTCCACCCCCAAGGAGTCCCGCATGAAAACCTGGATCAAGCGCAGCCTGATCGGCCTGGCCGCGGTGTCGGCACTCGGCCTCGGCGCGGTCGCCGTCGCGCACCGCCACCACGGCTATCCGATGAGCGAGGCCGACCTCGCGCGCGCCAGGACGCACGCCGTCGAGCGCATCGCCGGCCGCATGGACCTGGACGCCGCGCAGCGCCAGCATCTCGACGCGCTGGCCGACGCCCTGCTCGCGCAGCGCAAGGCGCTGCTGGCTGGCAGCGAGCCGCGCGCCGCGCTGCAGGCGCTGGTGGCCGGCCCGGTATTCGACCGCGCCGGCGCCGAGGCGCTGCTGATGGCCAAGACCGACGCGCTGCGCGCCGGCGCGCCGGCGCTGATCGCGGCCTTCGGCGACTTCTTCGACAGCCTGAACGCCGAGCAGCAGGCCGGCCTGCGCGAGCGGCTGGCGCAAGGCCCGCGCCAGCACGGCCGGCGCGACTGAACGGGACTGCGCCGCCGCCCGTCGTGGCTGGAGACCGCGGCCTGTCGACGTCGCCGATTCGCGGCGCCGCCGCGCATCATCGAGACCTCGGTATTAGAGTGCCCGGCATGCCGACGCTGTTGCTGATCGACGACGACGAGGCGCTGGAGCCGCCGCTGGCGGCGTATTTGAAGCGCTTCGACTTCACGCTCGAGGCCGCGCATCGACCCTCGCAGGGCCTGGCGCGGCTGACGCGCGGCGGCATCGACGCGGTGATCCTGGACGTGATGCTGCCCGAGATGGACGGCTTCGAGGCGCTGCGCCGGATCCGGCAGGCGAGCCCGGTCCCGGTTCTGATGCTGACCGCGCGCGGCGAGCTCAGCGACCGCATCGTCGGGCTCGAGTCGGGCGCCGACGACTACCTGGCCAAGCCCTTCGAGCCGCGCGAACTCGCGGCGCGGCTGCAGACCATCCTGCGCCGCGCGCGCAGCGCGCCGTCCGGTGCGCAATGGCGATTCGACCGCCTCGTCATCGACACCGACCGCCGCGAGGTGCTGCGCGACGGCGAGCCGGTGCCGCTGACCGGCACCGAGTACGAGCTGCTGTGCCTGCTGGCGCGCGCGCCGCAGAAGGTGCTCGGCCGCGACGAGATCCTGAACCGCCTGCGCGGCACCGACGCCGAGCTGCACTCGCGAGCGGTCGACATCCTGGTCAGCCGGCTGCGACGCAAGCTCGAGCCGCTGGACGCGATCAAGACGCTGCGCAACGCCGGCTACGCGCTGGCGCTGCCGCGGCAGCCCTGACATGGCGCCGCTGCCGATCCGATGGCGGCTCGTCGGCCTGTTCCTGGCGCTCGCGCTGGCCAGCACCGCCGTCTTCCTCGGCGGCCTGCAGCGCGCCGCGGTGGCCGGCTGGCAGACCTGGGCGCAACCGCTGCTGGGTGACTATGTGGACCGGCTGGCGGCCGAGATCGGCAGCCCGCCCGACCCGGCGCGCGCCGCGGCGCTTCAGGCGCGGCTACCGCTGCGCGTGCGCATCGACGGCCCGGTGGTGCGTTTCGGCGCCGATCGGCGACCGCGAGCCGCTGACCGCAACGCGGACCGCGGCGACGACGGCGACCCCCATGGCGACACGCCGTTCGCGCTCGTGCGCCGCACTGCCGACGGCCACCGCATCACCTTCGGCCTGGCGGCGCCGCCCGCGGGCTGGCGGCCGCGCGGCAGCGGCTGGTTGCCGCTGATCGTGCTGCTGGCCGGCACCGGGGCGGCCTACGCGCTGGTGCGCCGCTGGCTGGCGCCGCTGGACCTCATCGGCGCCGGCGCCGAGCGCTACGGCCGCGGCGAGTTCGACCGGCCGATCGCCGCTGCGCGCGACGACGAGCTCGGCCGCCTGGCGCGCCGCATCGACGCCATGGCCGCCAGCCTGCACGGCATGCTGCAGGCGCAGCGCACGCAGTTGCTGGCGATCAGCCACGAGCTGCGCAGCCCGCTGACGCGTGCCCGGCTGAACGCCGAGCTGCTGCCCGACGGCGCGCCGAAGGACGCCGTGATCCGCGACCTGACCGAGATGCGCGACCTCGTCGGCGACCTGCTCGAGGGCGAGCGCCTGGCCGCCGGGGCCTCGGCGCTGGCGCCCGAGACGGTGGACTTGCGCGCGCTCGCGGCCGAGGCCGCGGCCGCGGCCGGCGCCACCCCGGAGGTCGACGCCAGCATCGGCCCGGTGCGCGCCGACCCGGCCCGGCTGCGCCTGCTGCTGCGCAACCTGTCGGCCAACGCACGCCGGCACGCGGCCGATGCGCCACGGCCGCCGGTCCTGTTCCTGCGCCGCGCCGGCGGCGCGCTGGAGCTCGGCCTGCGCGACTTCGGCCCCGGCGTGCCGCCGGATGCGCTGCCGCGGCTGGCCGAACCGTTCTACCGCCCCGACGGCGCGCGCACGCGCACCAGCGGCGGCGTCGGACTGGGCCTGCACCTGTGCCGGCGCGTCGCGCAAGCGCACGGCGGAGCGCTGCAGATCCGCAACGCCGCGCCGGGGCTGGAGGTGGCGATGCGCTGGGCGCCGCAGGCGGCCTGAGGTCGAAGGGCGCGAATGCGCCGTTCGGCTCGGCACCGCGCCCGCCGACGAGGTCGACGCGAATGCCGTCGGGCCGCCCCTCAGGGCCGACGGCGACGTGCCGCGTCGCGCCGCAATCCGATCAGCGCCAGCAGGCCGATCAGGATCATCGGCGCGGTGCCGAGCTCGGGCACCGGCAGCGGGACAGGCCTCAGCACGTCGCCGCTCAGCAAGTCGCCCGTCAGCGGGTCGTAGTGCAGGAATTGCAGCTCCGTCGTGCCACGGAAGTCGGCGGTGGCGACGTGGTTGACGAAGTTCGTGCGCGTGGCATGCGTGAGCACGGACACGGTGTAGTCGACCGTCACCAGCCAGCCGGGCTCCAGGGTCATCGGGCTGCCATCGACGTTCTCCAGCAGCAGGAAGTCGAGCGCCGAGACCGAGAACGTGTAGTCGTCCTCGTAGCGTCCATCGCCGACCCAGTCGCCGGCCAGCTCGGCCACGCCAGGCTGCCCGAGCTCGACGGCCGAGAAGCTCGCCGCGCCGGAATAGGAAAGCACCGCGCCCCCGGACAGCGGCCAGACGTCCACGCTCAGCTGCGTCGATGCGCTTGCGAAGACCTCGCCGGGCATCGCAGGCGCGTAGCTGATCGCACTCAGGGAGCCGGCAGCGGGCACTGCCAGCCACATGATGTTCCCGCGCAGCACCTCGTACGCAGCCCGGTAGTGCATCGTCATGCTGCCGTCGGCGAACGCGTAGGCCGACGGATCGCTGGTGAACGCCGAGGCGTAGAGGTGGAAGCTCCCACCACCGCCGCCGGTCGTGAAGCTGCCGTTGGCGTCGCCGCCCATTTCGCCGAAGGGCGTGAACATCCGGGCCGATGCGCTGGCGGTCTGTGTCCCCGCCAGCCATTGCAGCAGGTCGTTCTCGACGAATTCATCCTGGCTCTGGCCGTAGCCACCGATATCGACCTGCGCAGTCGCTTGCGCGAGCACGCTGTCGGCCTGGGCCGATGCTGCCATCAGCCAGAACGGAACTGCCAGGACCGCCGCCGCAACACGACGGCGCAGGCGCTGCCAGCTTGCGGACTTGGCGTGGCGGTTCGCCAGGGCACCCGAGCAGGTCATGGCCACCTCCCGTGGATTGCGGGGCCGGGTCCGGCGCAGGTCGGTCTGGATCCCCGGCAGCTTCACAAGCTAGCACCAGATGCAGCAGGCCGCAAGACCCAGTCTCGACCCGGCGTCGGTTGTCGAAGGACGGGGTGATCGTCGAAGTCGATCGGCGATGAAGCGCCGCACTGCCCGGTTGGCCTGGTCGACGTGGCCGTCGTTCGCGAGCATCAGCGCCCTGGCCCCGCACCAGGCCACCAGCCCGCGCCACCAAGGTGCCCCTGGGCGCCGCGGCGGCCTGTCGTGATGGATCTGCATCGCCACGGACGGTCGCGCGCCCCCGGGCGCCACGCCGCCTTCACTTGCGCCAGAAGGAGGTCGTGAGCACGACCAAGACGGCGACGAGTTCCAGTCGCCCGAGCAGCATGGAGATCGTGCAGACCCAGGTCTGGAAGTCGCTCAACCCCTGGAAGTTGCCTGCCGGCCCGACCTGCCCGAGGCCCGGCCCGGTGTTATTGATGCAGGCGATCACGGCCGTGGCCGAGGTGACGAGATCCAGCCCGGACAGCAGCAGCACGAGCGTGGCGACCACCATGACCGAACCGTAGCGCAGCATGAAGGCGATGACCGAGGACATGACATGGAGGGACGTTCGGGCGCCGCCGGGCGCGCGCGCATCGACTCGCGCATCCCGGGATCGCGACGGCGGGTCTGAGAAGGCAGGCTCACGCCAGCATGACCACGGCGCGCGGCGACGCGCCCACGGCATGAGCAGCCCTTGCGCCCGGTCAAGCGCAGGGGCACTGGCTGCGCTCCAATGGAACGATGAAGCACAGTCTCGCGCGCGGGCAGCGCGTTGCCGGTCGACCCACCACGTCCTCGCGCCGCATGCCGCCGCAGCCGCGCCACGCGGCGATCGGCCGATCGCCTGCCCGCTGGCGGCAGGCGGCGGCGCTGGCCTGCGCGGCTGTCGGCGCGCTGCTCGCCGGCTGCGGCGGCTCCGGCAGCCTGCCGATCCCGATCGGACCGGTGCCGAGTTACGCCGAGCCGTCGCCGGCACCGGTGGTTACCGCGCAACGCTTCGCCGGCTCCGGGATCGGCCACTGGCACAGCTGCATGCGGACCGCGGCGGGCGAGGCCTGGTGCTGGGGAAGCAACGAGTACGGGCAACTCGGGGCCCTCTCCTCCGAGCGCTGCATGGACGGCAACATCGACTGCTCGAGCGAGCCGCTGCGCGTCACCGGCGCCGCGGACTACGTGCAATTGGCCGCCAACCACGTGCACAGCTGCGGCCTGACCGCATCCGGTGGTGCGCGCTGCTGGGGTCTCGGCGCCGGCGGCCAGCTCGGCGATGGCCTGCGCCGCAGCAGCACCGCACCGGTGGAGGTGGCCGGCGGGCATGCCTTCGTCGACCTCGTCGCGGCGCTGTGGGGCAGCACCACCTGCGGCCGCAAGACGGATGGAAGCCTCTGGTGCTGGGGCCTCGGCATGGCGACCGCCGCCGGGCCGCCACCGTCGCCCGTGCCGGAGCGCTGGACGCAGGCCGACGGGGTGGCTTGGCGCAGCGTCGCGCTCGGGGAGGCGCATGCCTGCGGGCTGGACGCGGCCGGCCGTGCGTGGTGCCTGGGCCGCAACAGCTTCGGCGAACTCGGCGACGGTGGCACCGAAACCGCCACCGCACCCTCGCCGGTGGCGGGCGGCCATGTCTTCGTCGCGCTCGGCGCCGGCCCGATGCACAACTGCGCGCTGGACGTGGCCGGCGCTGCCTGGTGCTGGGGCATGGGCGCCGGCGTGGGCGACGGCGCGCCAGCCGACACGGTCCGGCGCACGCCGGTGGCGGTGGCCGGCGGGCTGCGCTTCGTCCAGCTCGTCGCGGGCGTGAACCGGACCTGCGGCCTCCTGGCCACGGGCGCCGCCTGGTGCTGGGGCGACAACGGCGGCGGCGCACTCGGCGACGGCAGCACGCACGACCGGCTCGAACCGGTCGCCGTCGGCGGCGGCCAGACCTTCGTCAGCCTTGGCATCGGCGGCATGGCCAGCTGCGGGCTGACGAGCGACGGCATGGCCTGGTGCTGGGGCTGGAACGAGACCGGCGCGCTCGGCCGTCCGATCGTTGCCCACTGAGCCGCGCGTCGCGGACCTCGGCGGGCGCGGGCGCCGCGACGAGCTCGGGCGCACCCTCCGCACCGCGCACAGGCAGCTGGTTCGGCACGGCCCGATGCGTCGGGCGCGGAGCACAGGGTCGGGCCGGGCTTCGGGGTCGGCCGCCACCCGGGCCTCGACCCTGGGGACGACCGAGGAATTGAGCCCCCCCGTGACCGCGCCAGGACGCATCGGGTTTGGAAGAGGCCCTCTCAGCACCGCAGCGCCGCGGGCGCCCCGATGCCCATCGCCTGGCCCAGCCGGAGTCCTCCATGAACCCAAGCCGTTCCTCGCACCCGCGCGCCTCGATGGCGCTCGCGACCGCCGCGCTGGCGGGTCTGGCGGCGTGGGCCGGCCCTGCCGCCGCGACGCAGAACCTGCAGTTCGTCGCCGATGGCATCCCGGAGGCCAATGCCAGCGCGCCGCCGGCGACCTCGGCGTTCGTCGACTGGTGCAGCGGACGCTGCTTCCCGACGACCCGGTTTCCGGTCTACGACCCGGGCAACGGCCAGCCCAGGGGCATGGCCTACGTGTGGGGCCGGGATTTCGCGTACGGCGGCGGCGGCTCGCTGTGCTTCAGCGAATTCATCGTCTTCGCGCTGGCCCAGGGCGACTTGCACATCGTCTCCGGGCCCAACGGCACCTGCGGCGCACCGATCGACCCGGTGCTGAAGGCGCCGAAGTACCCGGAGCTCGGCGCGCTGGTCGTGATCGCCGGCGGCGGTGACGGCGTGATCGCCGGCGGCACCGGCAAGTACGCGAACTGGTCCGGCAGCTTCAGCGACCGGGTCTTCGTCGGCTTCGGCGAGCCGACGAGCGGCGTGGGCGGCATCGTCTACTACGACCAGCTCTGGTTCGGCATCCGCGGCAACTAGGCTCGGCTGGCGCGCGGCGCGCCGCAGCGCGCGGCAAGCCGGCCACAGCAAGCGGCAACTGCCAGCCCCCGCTGCGATCTGCCTCTCGCGGCATTGCAGGACGTCGGTGCCGGGCAGCCGCTGCGCGACGCTGGCGCCGGGCTCGCCTCAGCCGCGACCGCTGTATCTCGGCGAATGCGGCCGCGTCTCGGCGATGTCGGGCAAGCCCTCGAGGAAGACGGCCTCCAAGATGTACCCGGCATAGGCCTCGAAGACGAACTCGAGCCAGTAGCGGCGCGTCGGACCGTACTTGAGGTGGTGCCCGGCCGCGTCGATGCGGTCGGCCGCCTGACCGGCGGGCAAGACACGCTCGAAGTACGCGAGCCACTGCGCGGCCGGCGGCGAAACGAGAACATACGGCGTTGTCATCGCCACCTGCGCGTGACCCATCGCCGCGGGAAAAGGCGCCAATCGCTGATACCACAGCTGCCCGGGCTCGCCGACATAGCCCGACGCCACGATGCAGCGATGGGACTCGTCGGTGATCAGATCACGCAGCACGATCGATCCATGCTCGACGCCCTCGTGCCGATATACACCCATGCGCGAGCGCTGCATCGCGTCGAGCAGGCCGCGAAGCTCTGCGCTCAGTCCGATGGCTGCACCGCAGGCGAGGATCGTCGATCCCAGGGTCTCGCGGCCCGGCCCATGGCAGGCGTCGAACAGCGACCACATGCCGAAGTAGGACCCGGTCAACGGGCTCATCGGCGGGCCGTTCGGGATGTACTCGTCCTGCGCCTCGGCGATGATCCGGGCGATGCTCGCCGTCGCCGGCAGTTCGCACAGGATGCCGGCGATCGTCGCTGCCTGGCGCTGTGCCTCGCCGTAGGCCCTGAATGCCGGGTGCTCGTGATGGGCGAGCGCTCCGCCCGCGGCGACCGCCGGCGAGCTCTGAAGCAGAGGATTCGTCGCCGCCGCGGTCTTCAGCCGGTCGAGCATGGCCTTCGGCAGCCTCGCGAGCTGACCCATGGTCCTGGCGGCGATCGGCGCATGGGCGGGAGTGTTCATGTCGTCTCGCGCGCTCGAACCATCCTCGACCCGTCTTCGAACATCTCGTCCGCCACGTCGACGGGGTCGGCATGGCCGTCGCGCCTGGGTCCGGCGCGGTCCCACGGGTCTTCGACTGCCAAGAGCCCGGGATCCGCCAGGATCTCGGCAGCCCGCTGGTCGACATCGACCCGCGTGAGCAATTCGGTCACGGCGGCTTCGACCGCGCAGGCCAGCTCGCCACCAGACTCGGCCAGGCGACGGAGGATCTCGATCGCGTCGTCGCTGCCGATCGAGTCGAGGATAGTCAGATCGCCCTTACGCGAAGTCGTCATCGGGGCCTTGCGGCGCAGGCTCATCGCCGCCGTCTGCCTGTCATGTCAATGCCTGCCCTTGGCATCGCCGATCGGCCCGCTGCAAGTCGCCTCGAGTTCGGCCTTGCGCGCCCCGAGCGACGCGAGCTGCTTCCTGAGCGCGGCAATCGCCTTGACCGTCTGGCGCAGTTCGGTGCGCCGATTCTGCATCGCGAGATGTTCGGCGCCATGCCGCTCGGCGATCAGGGCTTCCAGCTGGCGGCGGAGAATTCTCACCTACGGGCGGCCCCAAACCGTCGCCTCGCGGTATTCGAGCTTGCCGGCGTTGATCCCGTCGACGATGAATTCGTAGCTGACACCGCATTCTCTTTGCGCCGTGACATGACTCAGCACGGCACCCTAGCGCGTCCACTCACCGTATTCCGCCATCTTGTCCCTCGTCGTCGGCAGCAGGCCTTGCTTGATCGGCGGACCACCCAACCCAGGTCGGGCACAGTCACGATATCGATTTGACCACGCCCTCGAGGTCATGCCTCGATCCGTGCCGCTCGGGCCGCCGGCTCCGGGTTCGGACGCGCTGCGCCGAATGGCGTCCGGCGCGGCGAATTCGGGTTGCGGAGGCCTCGCACTGGGCGTACGCTCAGACCGCTGCGGTGACCAAGGAGACGACGATGGATCTGCTCGTCGAAGGTGTCGATGCCTGGGCGGCGACGATCGAGGACAAGCCCGGGGCGCTGGCGAACGTCTTGACCACATTGCGCGAGGCCGGAGCGGACCTGAAGTTCGTGATCGCGCGGCGCGCCGCGGACAAGCCGGGCGCCGGCGTCGTTTTTCTGACGCCGCTGCAAGGCGATGACGAGATCGCCGCGGCGGCGCAGCTCGGGTTCAACGTGACGCACAGCCTGCACACGCTGCGCGTGTTGGGTGCCGACGCGCCGGGGATGGCCGCGCTGCTGACGAGCAAGCTCGCCGAAGCCGGCCTCAATCTGCGCGGCTTCTCGGCGTCGGTGATCGGCAGGCAGTTCGTAGCCTACGTCGCGTTCGATTCGGCGGCCGACGCGGACAACGCCGCCGAGGTCCTGAAGAAGATCTGAGCGCCCAGGGCCGCGCTGCGCCCGGTTCGTTCCACGGGCCTGTACAGCCCGGCCCGTTCGCACGACGGGTGTCGGTGCGCAGGCACTGACGCACGTCTGCGCGAACGCCCCATGGGGTCAAGAGGACTCGGGACGCCCGGGGCTTCCCGGGCAGCGCCGCGCGGCAGGCGCAGCCCGGCGCTGCGAAAGACCGGGGCCGCCACCAGACCTCGCGCCTGGAGGTCGTCCACGCCGACGACATCCCGCGCTTCGCGCAGCTCGGCTTGCTGGCTCGTGAGCTCGCTTGGGCAAACCGTGCTCGCGCAAAGTTAGAGCACTGCCGAGCCGGCAAGAGGCCGAACCGCACCGGCCTTCGAACGTGCCGGGTCGAGGCATGGCTGGCGCCGCGGTCGGGCCACTGCAGCGGGGATTGCCGGCGGCGGCCGACGGGTGCCGAGGGCTTGTGAGGCGTCGGGCCGCCGCCGCGATCCACATCTGCACGGACTTCGAGCATGCAGAATGCCAGCCGGGTCCACGCTATCGATTCGCGATGAAGCCGCAACTGCTGTCGCTTGCCAGGGCATCGGTCCTCTCGCTGGGCTGCGCCGCGGCGCAGGCGCCGGCCGCGGACGAGGCCGCTGCGCCGGCGGCATCACGAGCCGACATATCGGTCCCTGCGGCCGATGGGCCCGCGCCGATGGTGCGCAGCCTCGAGTCGACGCGGCGCGCGGCGCGATATTCGGCGGAGTGGCTCGCCCGCCACTTGGACAGCTGGTTCGGCGAAACACCGTTTGGGGAAGGGGGCAGCGTCACCGACGGCCGCCTCAGCGTCGACCTGCTGCATCGCCAGGACGAGGGCAGCAAGGCCACGGTCCGCTTCAATGCGCGCCTGCGGCTGCCGAACGTCGAGCGCAGCGCCTACCTCCTGATCGGGCGCGACAACGAGCGCGAGGTGGTCACCGACCGGCCCGGCGCGCTGTCGCCCCAGCAACGCCTTGTCGTCGAGCGCGAGGAGGAGCAGAAGTTCTTCGCCGGCTTCGGCGTCCTGCTCGATGCGTTCGACCTGCGCATCGGCTTGCGAGGCGGGCCGAAGCCCTACGCGCAGGCGCGCTACCGCAAGGCCTGGGACCCCAGCGACGCCGACCGCGTCGACCTGCGCCAGACGATCTTCTGGACCCTCGACGACCGCGTGGGCTCGACCACCGCGCTGGCCTGGGAGCACCCATGGTCGTCGACCTGGGCCACGCGCTGGCTGAATGCCGCCACGATCACGCAGCGCAGCGGCAAGTTCGAGTGGTCCAGCGTGCTCGGCGCCTACAAGCTGATCGGCGCGGACCGCGTGCTGTCGCTGGAGGCCCTCGCCCTGGGCCGGCAGGGCAGCGGCGTCGGCCTGACCGACTACGGCCTGCGCGTGCGCTGGCAGCAGCCGGTGTACAAGGACTGGCTCGTCGGCGATGTCATCGTCGGCCAGTTCTGGCCGCGCCCCGATGCGGACAGCGTTCGCGCACGCGCCTGGGCCGTCGGTGCAGGCCTGATGATGAAGTTCTGAGGAGAACCCCGCCCCGTGCACGGCCCGGCATCGTCGACCCAATGGTTCCGGCTCGAGACCGACGACACGCGCGCGACGCTACGGCTGTCCGGCTCGTGGCGCATCGCGTACCTGGCCGAGCTCGACGCGGCGCTCGGCCGCGTCACCTGGCCGGCGCAGGTCGAGGTCGATGCCAGCGCGCTCCAGGATATCGACTCCGCCTGTGCGCTCGTGCTGCTGCGCCACCTCGAGCCGGCCGCCGGCGCGACGCGCTCGCTGACGTGGACCGGCTGGCGCGAGGTCGACGCGCGCATCCGCGATCGGGTGCAGGCGATGGCGCAGGCTGCGACCCCGCCCGCGGCGCCGCGCCGGCGCGGGACCCTCGGCCAGATCGGCTGGCACAGTGCCGCGCTCGCCGCGCTGCTTGCCGGCCACCTCGCCTTCTTCGGCGCCACCTGCGCCGCGCTCGCCGCGCTGCTCGTGCGGCCGACGCGGCTGCGCCCGCGCGAGCTCAGCGCGCAGCTCGAGCGCGCGGGGCTGAACGCGATCCCGGTCGTGGCGCTGGTGACGTCGCTGATCGGCGTCGTGCTGGCCTACCTGCTGGCGCTGCAGGCGACGAAGTACGGCGCCAACATCTTCGTTGTCGACGGCGTGGCCATCGGCGTGACGCGCGAGTTCGCCCCGATCATCGTGGCCGTGATCGTCGCCGGGCGATCCGGGGCGGCATTCACCGCGCAGCTCGGCTCGATGCGGCTGACCGAGGAGATCGACGCCATCCGCACCCTCGGCCTCGACCCCTGGCAGGTCCTCGTCGTGCCGCGCGTGCTGGCGCTGGTCGTGGCGCTGCCGCTGCTGGTCTTCGTCGGCGACGTCTCGAGCCTGCTCGGCGCGATGCTGATCACCGCGCCGATGCTCGACATCGGCCCCGGTGTCTTCGTCGAGCGGCTGCAGTCCGCCCTGGACCTGCGCCACGTGATCGTCGGCCTCGTCAAGGCGCCGGTCTTCGCGTTCGTCA
Organism: Burkholderiales bacterium; assembly: GCA_016191995.1. Taxonomy (GTDB): domain Bacteria; phylum Pseudomonadota; class Gammaproteobacteria; order Burkholderiales; family Burkholderiaceae_C; genus Rubrivivax. The sequence continues at coordinate 13,418 of JACPVA010000109.1, forward strand.
TCGCCGTGATCGGCACCCGCATGGGGATGACCGTCGGCCGCGACAGCCGCGCGGTCGGCGCGGCGACGACCTCGACCGTCGTGCAGAGCATCGTCGCCGTGATCCTGCTCGACGCCGCGTTCGCCGTCGTGCTGCAGGCGCTGGGCTGGTGAGGCTGGCGATGCCCGGCACGAGCGCTGCGGGACCGCCGGCCGACGCCGCGCCACCCGCGCCTGCCGACACCTCCGTCATCGAGGTGCGCGAGATCGTGACACGCTTCGGCGAGCAGACGGTTCACGACGGCGTGTCGTTCGCGATCGGCCGCGGCACGCTGGTGGCGCTGATCGGCGGCAGCGGCACCGGCAAGTCGGTGCTGCTGCGCGAGATCATCGGCCTGCATCGCCCGACCGCGGGCCGCATCGCGCTGCTCGGCACCGACATCGGGAGCGCCGGCCCGGCGGCGCTGGCGGCGGTGCGGCGCCGATTCGGCGTGACCTTCCAGGACGGGGCGCTGTTCTCGTCGCTGACGGTGGCGCAGAACGTCGCCGTCCCGCTGCGCGAGCACACGGCGCTCGCCCCGGCGACGGTCGACGCGCTCGTCGCGATGCGGCTGCACCAGGCCGGCCTGCCGCCGGAGGCCGGCGCCAAGCTGCCCAGCGAGCTGTCCGGCGGCATGCGCAAGCGCGCGGCGATCGCGCGCGCGATCGCGCTCGAGCCCGAGGTGCTGTTCCTCGACGAGCCGACCTCGGGGCTGGACCCGATCACCGCGCGCGCCTTCGATGGCATGCTGCGCGCGCTCGTCGACGACCTGGGGATCACCGTGCTGCTCGTCACGCACGACCTGGACTCGCTGCTGACCGTGGCGGACCGCGTGATCGTGCTGGCGCGCGGCAAGGTGCTGGCCGACGGCCCGGTGCAGCAGGTGATGGCGGTCGACGACGACTGGGTCCGTCGCTATTTCGCCCTCCGTAGAATGACCGGTGGGACCGGCGCGAATGGAAGCTGAAGCACGCTACACCTATGTCGGCGCGGCCGTGCTCGCACTCCTCGCCGCGCTCGTCGCCGGCGTGCTCTGGCTGGCGCGGATCGGCGACGAGGCGACGCGCGCGTCCTACGCCATCCACTTCGAGCGGCAGTCGCTGAGCGGGCTGCAGGTCGGCGCCCCGGTCACCCTGCGCGGCATCCGGGTCGGAAGCGTCGAGGACTACTCGCTCGCGGCCGGGGAAGCCGACCGCGTGCGCGTGGTCGTGCGCATCGATCGGCGCGTCCCGGTGCGCACGACGACGGCGGCGATCGTCACGCGCAACCTCGTCACCGGCATCGCCGACATCGCGCTCGTGCAGCAGGATCCGCCCGGCCCGCTGCTGACGGCGGCGACAGCGGGCGAGACCTACCCCGTGATCGCCGAGGGCCGATCCGATCTCGACGAGCTCGCCGGCCGCGTCAACCAGGTCGGCGAGCTGGCCTACGACGTGCTGTCGAGCATCGACCAGCTGCTGAAGCCCGAGAACCGCAAGGCGGTCATGGACACGGTGGACAACCTGCGCATCCTGACCGCCGGGCTGAACCAGCGGCTCGCTGCGCTCGACCGCACGCTCGAGCTCGGCGGCCGCGCCGCGGCGTCGATCGCGGCCGCTGCCGACCGGCTCGGCGCGACGGCCGAGGTCGCGACCGAGGTCACGGGGCGTACCGGCGAGCAGGTCGAGCGCACCCTCGCGCAAGCCGAGCGCGTGCTCGAGGAGGCACGGCTTGCGCTGGCCCGCGTGACGGCCACCGCCGAGGCCGTCGGGCAGCAGGCCCATGCGGCGGCAGGCCGGATCGAGTCGACCGCCGCCGGCGTCGACGACCAGCTCGGCGCCGCGCTGGCCGAGCTGCGGCTGACGATGGAAGCCGCCACGCGCGTGGTCGACCGCCTGCGCGAGCCGCGCGCGGCGCTGTTCGGGCCAGGGCCGGCCCAGCTCGGGCCCGGGGAGGGCAAGCCATGAAAAGCCCGCGGGACCACCCCAAGGGCGAATGCCGCAGCGCGCAGCCCGAGGGTAGCCGCGTGCCCGCGTGGCTGGCCTGGGGCGCGCGCGGCGCGGCCGCGCTGGTGCTGGCCGCATCCAGCGGCTGCGTGTCGGTCGGCATCGGCGGCGACGTGGCCGCGCACGCGCAGCTCGCGCTGCACGACGCGTCGGCCACCCCGGTGGTCGCGCTGGCCGCGCCGATCGTTCCCGCGCTGCTCGTGCAGCCGCAGCCCGCGGGGGCGCTCGCCGACACGCAGGCCATCGCCTACTCGCGGCGCGCCCACGAGTTCGCGTTCTACCAGCTCGCCTCGTGGACCGAGCGGCCGGTGCGCCAGCTGCCGCGCCTGCTGCAGCGGCGGCTGGAGGCGCGCGGCCTTGCCGGTGCGGTCGGCCTCCTCGGCGAGCCGCTGCGCGCCGACTGGCTGCTGTCGCTCGGCATCGACACCTTGCACCACGACGTCGCGGCGCCGCCGGGCAGCGGACGCGTGGCGATCACGGTCGACCTGTTCGACCGCCGCACGCGAGCGCGCGTCGCACGCCGCAGCTTCGAGGCGAGCATGCCGGCGGCCGAGGCCAACTCGGCGGCGGCGGCGCAGGCGATGTCGCAGGCCGTCGCCCGCGTCTTCGACGAGCTGCTGCCCTGGCTCGAGGCCGAGCTGCGCCGGGCAGCGCGATCGCCGGTCTGAGCGGCAGCTCGGCGTCGTTCGGGTCGAGGACGCCGGCGCTCGCGCTGCGGCCCGCCTTGACTGACCATCGCCGGCCGGAGGAGGGCCGGCCGCCGACCTGCGCGCACAGCCCGCGCCACGGCCGTCGTGACGCCTCATCGCGGCCTTCATGCCCGCGTCCGTCTGCGTCGCCGACGCGCACCAAGCTCAGCTCGGGCGCCATTCGCCAAGCCCGGGCGCGCGGTGTCCATCGAGGAGATGAACGCCGCCAGCGCGGCCCAGGGGTCCCGGGCACGATGATCGGACAAGGCTCAGGCTCAGGCTTGTCGGGATGCCATTTCGGTGGCATTCTCCGTGCCATGAAGACCACCATCGACGCGGCCGGCCGCATCGTCGTGCCCAAGGCCTTGCGCCAGGCATTCGGCCTCGAGGCCGGGCAATCCCTCGAAATCCGCGCGGGTGACGGGCGCCTCGAAATCGAGGTCGCGGCCACGCCCATGAAGCTGCACAAGCGTGGCAAGGGCGTGGTGGCCGTCCCCGACGCGGAACTCCCGACACTGACTGCCGACCAGGTGCGCGACACCTTGGAGCGCGTGCGGCGATGAAGGCGGCCGACACCAGCGTGGTGGTCGCCGCGTTCGCATCCTGGCACGAGCGTCACGAGTCGGCGCGGCGGGGGCTCGATGGCGCGGTGCGGCTGATCGAGCACTGCGCGCTCGAGACCTACTCGGTCCTCACGCGCCTGCCACCGCCGCACCGGAGCCCCGGGGACGTGGCGCGCGACTTCATTCGGGCTCGGTTCGAGCAGCCGTTCCTGCGCATGGGTGCGCCGGCCTATCGCGCCTTCGTGCTCGGCCTGCCGGAACGGGCCGTATCCGGCGGCGCCGCCTACGACGCCCTCGTGGCCGCCACGGCGGCGGCGTTCGGCGCGGAACTCCTCACTTGCGATCGTCGCGCAGCGGCGGTCTACGAGAGCTACGGCGTGCGCGTCAGGTTCCTGGCTTGAGCGCCGAGGATTGCCGATTCTCGGCGACGTCGAACCCTCCCCCCGGAAGATCTGCGCCATCCCGCGCTGGATCCGCGTGACGGCGCCGCCGTGGCGCTCCGGCGGCTCCCGGCTGGCTTGCGCGGTGCACAGCGTCGCGGGGCCGTGGATCGTGCGCGGGCGGAACCGACGCCGCGCACGCGTGTCCACCACCTCGGTGGCCCGACCACGGACTAGGCGCGGGCCCGGCCTGTCGATGTCCAGGCCCCTATGCCGATGACCTCCGATCGCACGCCCCACGCCCCGCCCTGGCCCGGACCCGTCCCCTTCGCGGTCGCTACGCCCGAGACCGCCGCGGGTGCCACTGCGCCCCTGCCCGTACCTTGGGCCAGCCTGCGCGCACCTTCGCGCCGTCGGCTGCTGCTGGCCGCCGCGTCGGCCGCCTGGGGCCTGCCGCGGCCGCTGCGGGCCGCGGCGCCGGCCGCGCTGCACAAGCCCATCCCCGCCAGCGGCGAGCGGCTTCCCGCCATCGGGCTGGGCAGCTGGATCACGTTCAACGTCGGCGACGATCCGCAGGGCCGCGCCGGCGTGACCGCGGTGCTGCGCGCCTTCGTCGAGGCCGGCGGCGGCATGCTGGACTCGTCGCCGATGTACGGCTCGTCGCAGGCCGTGATCGGCGACGCGCTGACGCGCCTGGGGCGCCCGCCGGGCGTGTTTGCGGCCGACAAGGTGTGGACCAGCTCGGCCGCGCGCGGCTCCGGGCAGGCCGAGGCGTCGCGCCGCCTGTGGGGCGTGCCGCACTTCGACCTGCTGCAGGTGCACAACCTGCTGGCGTGGGAGGCGCAGCTGCCGATGCTGCGCGAGATGCAGGCCGCCGGCCGGGTACGCTACGTCGGCATCACGACCTCCGAAGGGCGCCGCCACGATACCTTCGAGCAGATCATGCGCCGCGAGCGGCTGGACTTCGTGCAACTGACCTACAACCCGGCCGACCGCGTGGCCGAGCGCCGGCTGCTGCCGCTGGCGACCGAGCGTGGCCTCGCCGTCATCGCCAACCGGCCGTTCCGCCAGGGCGCGCTGCTGCATGCGCTGGCGCCACACCCGCTGCCGGGGTTCGCCGGCGAGCTCGGCTGCGACGGCTGGGCGCAGCTGGTGCTGAAGTTCATCGTCTCGCACCCGGCCGTGACCTGCGCGATCCCGGCGACCTCGCGCGTCGACCACCTGCGCCAGAACATGCGCGCGGCGCTGGGGCCGATGCCCGATGCGGCACTGCGCGAGCGCATCGCCGCGCAGGTCCGGTCGCTCGTCGGCTGATCCTGACCAGAATACGTTGGCGCGATGGTCGAGTGGAGCCGCTACCGGCTCGAGGACTTCCTGCTGTTCTCGGCGTCGACCTACCAGCGCCTGTTCGAGCTGCACAACGCCGCCTGGTGGCCGGCGCAGCTGCTGGCGCAGGCGCTGGGCGCGGCCGTCGTGTGGGCGGCCTGGCGGCGCCCGTCGCGGCTCGCCGCGCGCGGGGTCTGGGCGGCGCTGGCCGCCGCCTGGCTGATGGTGGCCTGGGCCTGGCATCTGCAGCGTTTCGCCAGCGTACAGTGGGCGGCGCCGTGGTTCGCCGCGGGCTTCGCCGTGCAGGCCGCCGCGATGCTCGCCTGGGCGCTGCACCCGGCCTGTGGGCGGCTGTGGGCGCGGCCGGCCCGCGCGCGGATCGGGCTGGCCATCGCCGGTATCTCGCTCGTCGCCTGGCCGGCGTTGCCGCTGGCACTCGGGCGGCCGATCGCGCAGGCCGAATGGTTCGGCCTCATGCCCGACCCGACCGTGCTGCTGACGCTGGCGGTGCTGCTGCTGCGGCCTGCACCGGCCTGGCTGTGGCCGCTGCCGCTGGCCTGGTGCGCGGCGACCGGCGCCACGCTGTGGCCGATGCAGGCCCCGCACGCGCTGCTGGCGCCGCTGGTGGCCGTGGTCGCGCTGGCGACGGCCTTTGCGGCGCGCGCGCCGCGCGCGGCGCGCCCCGGCGACCGTCGCTGACCGGGCCACGCCTGCGCGAGCGGCCGCGCTTGCGCCAGGAGAATCGCGCCCTCGACCGGCCCGCCTTCGTGCCGCCGGTGGCGATCGTCGAAGCCGTGAGGGGGCGGTCGTCCCGCTACGGGCCGCCGCGCGGCCGGACGGCCGAGGCGCTGGCGCTGTCGCCGCGCAGCATGGCGCTCGTCGTCGACCGGGCCGAGCTGCTGCTGCGGGCGCCGCGGCGATTCGCCCCGGGCGGCGTCGATATCGCCGACTGCGTGATCGAGCCAATCGCAAAAGCCCAGGAATGCGAGACGTCCGTGACGTTCGATGCGGGCACCGTCGAGGCCGCCGGCATCACGCCGGTCCCATGACGGCAGCGCTCGGCGAGGGCCTACGAGCGCACGGCCGCCGTCGAAGGCGATCGCCTCGCGGGGGCCAGCCCTGCCTTGCCAGCTTCAGAGGCGGGGCGCGGGAGGTCGGCTGCGCAGCGTCAGCGGTCCGTCGGCCGCGCTGGTCGAGCTCACGGTGTCGGCCGCATCGCGATCGCTGAGGCGGCTGGCTAGGCGCTACGTGGCTGACCGGTCCTGAAGGTACTGCCGACCTTCAGGAGGTGACGGGGCCGCCACCGCGCATCACTGCGACCGAGTGCTCGCTGCTCCGGTCCGCCTACTCACCCAATCGACCCTTCAGAGACATACGTGGTCGTGAACTCGTCGCTCCGAAGCGGCCTGTCGCGCATGCACTAGGCGCCAAACGAAGCGATGCGCCTGACGCCAGAGGCGGCGTTCCTCGGCCTCGAGACCTTACGCCCGATGGTGGTCGCCGGTCTCGAGATGCAGGCGCACATGTGCCTGCTCTTCCTCGACTGGCCGGCGCAGATCGACCCGCATCACTTCGAGATCAACCTGGAGCGCGACCCGGCCGAGATGGAGCAGGTGTTGCACTTCACCTGCACGTCGGGCCTCATGCAGGTGCGGATGCGCTTGCACGCACCGGCGGCCACCTCCGCGAACGGCCGCGCCGGTGGCTGCACGCTGCCCGTTCGGGCACGGCTGACGGCTCAAGCGGCCGCCTGCTCGGCAACTGTCGACAACGTGTCGGGCCAGTGCGGCTCGGGCCGCGGCACCGGCGCGCCGTCGTCGAGCAAGAGTTGCAACACCGCCGCGTAGTCGCCGCCGGGTACCGGTTCGTTGACACCCGCGTGCAGGCAACTGCCGAGCGCATCGCCGCCGTAGCCGTTGCGCTCGTTCCAGCGCGCGCCGTGCTCGAGCAGCAGCGCAACCATCTCGGCATCACCGCGAAAAGCTGCCTGGTTGAGCGCGCTCGCGTCCCACGGCCCGGGTACCGACGCTGGCCAGCCGAGCGCGAACATCAGCCGCACCGACGCGATCTGTCCGCGTTGCGCCTGCTCGGGCAGCAGGCGCAGGTCCGTCGGGCCGAGTTGCTTCAATAGCCCGGGCTGCTCTACGAGCGCGGCGCGCGCGCTGCGTTCATCGGCCGCAGCGCAGGCGGCGAGGAAGCGCGACGGCAGGTCGTGCGCGGGCGCCGCATGGCCGATCGCTGCGAGCCAGGCGACGACATCCGCACGGCCCACACGCTCTGCGTGCCAGGCCACGGCGAGGCCGTGGCCGTCGTGCGCGGCCGGGTCGGCACCGGCGGACACGAGCGCCTGCACGAACGTCAGGCCGCGGCCGCGCATCAGCGCGTGGTGCAGAGGCCGCGTGCCGGTGCTGGGGGAGAGCTCGTTCGCATCGGCACCGAGCGCGAGCGCCTGCTGCAGGCCCGGCAGGTCGTCGTGGTCGAGCTGGCGGAACAGCGCGTTGGTGCCGGGCCAGCGCGCACCGGCCTGCACCAGCGCGTCGAGGATCGAACGGTCGGCCTGCTCGGTGGCGTGGTACAGCGACTCGTTGTCGTTGGGGTCTGCGCCGGCGGCCAGCAGCGCGCGGACGATCTCGCCGTCGCCGGCATGCGCCGTGGCGCCGTAGAGCGCCGGCAGGGGTTGGTCAGCGCCCGGCACGCTCAGTTTGGTGTTGGCATCTGCCCCGTGCGCGAGCAGCCAGCGCACCGTGGCGCGCAGCCCGTCGCGGCACGCGGCGATGCGCCCCAGGCCCGAGAACGCGGCGATCGCGATCGGCGGCGCGGCCAGCGGCGGCAGCGGCTCGTGCACCCGCGACAGCGGCAGCAGGCGCTGCACGGTTGCGAGGTCACCACAGGCGAGCGCGAGTACGAGCGCCGCGTCGCGTTGTGCCAGCGCACGCGTGTGCGCCAGCGCCCAAGCGCGCTCGGGCCGCGGCCGGCGGTAGCCCTGACCGATCGCCCACGTCAGCCAGGCGGCGACGAATCCGGCATCGTCGGCCGCGCGGGCGCGGCGTCGCTCGACCTCCTCGACCAACACCGGCCAGCTCGCGAACCCATACTCGCGCGCAAGCACCAGTTGCGCCTGCGCGAGCGGGGCCCCGACATCGACACGGTACGGTGCCGCGCGCTGCAGCGCCGCGGCGTCGCCCCGCTTGAGCGCACGATGGAGATCCCGCGCCTGGCGGCGCAGATGGTCGAGGTGGGGGTGGTCGGGCAGAACGCCCGGGCGGCGTTCCGACGGCGCGGCCGAAGAGGAAGTGGAGTCAGGCATGAGGCCTCCCAGTCACAGGGCCTGCGATCCGCGCGGTTCAGGCCGACTGAGGGCATCGAGAGCGCCCCGCAGGGCATCTCAGCTCAGGTAGGTTCAAGCCTGCCCGCGGATCCGGGGGCGCCCTGAACGCGCCGTGCGCCGGATCCTACAGCGCGCCGGGGCAGTCGGGTGCGCCGCAGTGGCAGGCCAGGGACACACGACCTGAACAGGCTGCGAGGGTGGACAGCAGTCGTTCGCCACCGACGGTTCATGGCCGACCGCGTGAGTTCGCCGGATCGCCAGGTAGCTGACCTTCGTCCCGGCACCATCGCCCGCGGCTGTCGGCTGTCGGCCGCGGCCTCGAACTCACGACATCGGCCATCAAGAGTCGTTCACGACCGGCCGCTGTCGGGTTGGCCGGCCCGGTGCAAACTCGGCCTCGTCACCAGGGCTGCCAGCCGCTGCATGAACTCCAGCGGGCTCATAACCAGGTGCGTGGTGCCGTCGCGCCAGGGTGTCTTGAGCTCGAGCTCAACCTGCCCGGCGGCGTTGACTTGCGCCCGTTCATCGGACAGCGCCGGCCGCGTGATGTAGCGGCACAGCTGCTCCAGCCGCTCGCGGTCTTGGGCTTGCACCCGCACTGCGGCGTGCAGGCTGAATCCGTCGATGTCGGCGCACAGAGGCTGGCGCGCCCAGTCTTCGCGCGGCATCGCGCCTCGCAGGGTCAGCACCTTCTGCCCGGCGCGGGGCCCAAACGCGATGCGGTAGGTGACCGCCGCCGCCTGCAGCGGCCGCAGCGTGCGCGCCTCCTCGCCGTCGGCGTCGGAGTCGGCTAGGTAGGTCTGCCCCATCTCCTCGACCAGCACGCCCCGTCGCGTGAGCGTCTTCAAAGGCCGGGTGATGACGGTCTGCAGCAGCGCATGCAGTTCGTCGTCGGTGGGCGCATCTGAAGCCGGCCAGAAGGCCCTGCTCGGCAGCGTGGACATGGCGCAGTACAGCGACGCCGAGATCGCGCTGGTGGCCGTGATGCCGCCGTCGGTGCCGATGATTGCGGTCGATGGCGCCGTGTACGACGCCGAGCACGACGTGCAGCTCAAGCGGGACTACGCGGCGATCCTCGCCGACGGGCTGAAGCGTCTTGCCGAGGCCGGCCGGCCGGCGCGCGGCGAGATCCTGTTCGGCAACGCGGTCGAGCAGATCGCCGGCTACGCGAAGAAGATGAACGCGGAACTCATCGTGCTCGGCCACAAGCACCTGGACAGCTGGGCCGCCCGCTGGTGGCGCGGCTCCACCTCGCCGGCGCTGATCGAGCACGCGCCGTGCAGCGTGCTGGTGATGATCACGCGCTAGCCGCACGCTGCGCTGTCTGGAACCGGCAGTAGGGCTGCAGCCCTGCGGGCGACCCGCGCGAGGCCGCCTTGGCAAGCACGCCCGGCGCCGCGGCGGATGCCCGTCAGCCCTTGAACGTGATCAGCACCGACTTGGCCGAGCGCTCCGACGGCCCGTGGACGACGGCCTCGATGTTGTTGCCGTCGGGATCGATGACAAATGCGCCGTAGTAGCCCGGGTGATACGGCCGCAGGCCGGGCGCGCCGTTGTCGGTGCCGCCGGCAGCCAGCCCCGCCGCGTGGAAGCGCTGCACGCTGGCTTCGTCCTGCGCCTGGAACGCCAGGTGCACGCGGGTGGCGCCACGAGTGTGCTCGTCGGCGCTGGAGACGAACAGCTCATCGGACCAGAAGTAGCCCTCGCCTTCGCCCTCGATGCGCCGACCGAGTGCGCCGAGCACGGCGACATAGAAGCGCTTGGTGCGTTCGAGATCCGCGGCGATCAGGTGAACATGATCGATCAGGCGGCCGCGGTGGAGTTGATGCGTCTGCATGGCGTGATGCGCGGCCTGGCTACTTGCCGAACATCGCCTCCATCCGGCGCTGCCCCTCGGCCTCGGACACTTCCTCGATGTGGGTGCCGATCGACCACTGGAAGCCGTATGGATCCTTCAGCGTCCCGGTGCGGTCGCCGTAAAACTGGTCCTCGACCGGCCGCACCTGCGTGCAGCCGGCAGCCAGTGCACGAGCAAAGGCAGCGTCGACGTCCGGTACGTAGATCATGAAGCTGACCGGCGAGCCGCCCAGCGTCTGCGGACTGGTGTTGCCCCACTCCGGGTTCTCCTCGGCCATCATCACGTGGCAATCGCCGATCGTGATTTCGGCGTGCGCGTACTTGCCGTCGGGCATCGTCAGCTTCATCGTGAGCTGCGCGCCGAACGCGCGTTCGTAGAACTTGACTGCGGCCACCGCGTCGCGCACCGCGAGGTAGGGGGTGACGGCGTGGTAGCCGGCGGGCTTCCAGGGGACGGGCATGTGGGTTCTCCTGTGGTCGCCGGGGCCATCGGTGTGCGAACCGAAGAGCACGGCGGGGCATAGTACTTTCAAACGCCCTGGAGGTCCAAACGCCCTGCAGGTCCCTGGAGGTCGACGTGCGATGGTGCCGCGGCGGGCCCGTGACGTCGCGCAAGGCTGCTTTGGTAGGCCCGTCAGAGCTCATGACGCTCGCGAGCGACCTTGTTTTCAGGGTTGACGCTGATTCCGAGGTGCCGCGCCAACGCGTGGCGCGACGCCGCCTCGGCTGCGGTCTGGCGTTGCAGCCTGGGGGGAGGTGTTTATGACGGCCGGCGCAGCTCGGGTGGCGAAGTCTTGCCCCGCCTCGCGCGCTCGGCCCCTGGGCGGCGGCTGCGGATCCAGCCCCAGGTGGGTGAGGATCTGCTCGATCACCGGCCGCTACAGGATGGCCGCGATGTTCTTCAGTTCACCGGCGCCGCAGTTCGGGCAGTGCTGCATATCGATGTCGCAAGCGCAAACTGTGGCAGCGGCCGACCGGCAGCTTCACTGCGGCGAAATCAGGACATCGTCTGTCGGCTCCGGGTCGGCCTCGACCAGTCGTCACGGGCGCGAGGAGTCATTCGCGGCCTGTCACGGCAATGGTCATGGTCGAGCGGCCGGTGTGGAAGGTGCAGCGGACATCCGACCTTCGGCCCCTTCAAGGGCTGGTTTCGGTCTCGGCCGTCTTTCGGCCGCCGAATCTGAGAGGCGGCAACCAGTCTCGAGCCGCCACCCGAGGCGAGACTGCCAGCCCTGCCCTCGCGCATGGCCATCGGCAGCGACTGCAGCCCGCGCGCGATGCCACGGCAGCAGCAGGCGTGACCTACCATCACGCCCGTCATGCCCGCCCCGACCGCCACCGCCGACCTGCTGCACGCCGACCTCTCGCGCCACTCACCGATGATGGCGCAGTACCTGACCCTGAAGGCCGCGCACCCGGACACATTGCTGCTGTACCGGATGGGCGACTTCTACGAGCTGTTCTACGACGACGCGCGCAAGGCGCATCGCCTGCTCGACATCACGCTGACGACGCGCGGCCAGTCCGCCGGCGAGCCGGTGGTGATGGCCGGGGTGCCGGTGCACGCGCTGGAGAACTACCTCGCGCGGCTGGTCAGGCTCGGCGAGTCGGTCGCGATCGCCGAGCAGGTCGGCGAGGTCGGCGCCGCCAAGGGGCCGGTCGAGCGCAAGGTCGTTCGCATCGTCACCCCGGGCACGGTGACCGACGGCGCGCTGCTGCCGGATCGCGCCGACACGCTGCTGCTGGCGGCACAGCGCCAGCGCCAGACCTGGGGCCTGGCCTGGCTGGGGCTGGCCAGCGCGCGGCTCGGGCTGGCCGAGTGCAGCGACGCCGAGCTGGGCGGCTGGCTCGCGCGGCTGGCGCCGGCCGAGCTGCTGCACGCGGGCGATGCCGCCGATGCCGCCGCGCTCGCCGCTGCCGCTGCGGGCGCCGGCGCCGGCGCGGCGCTGACGGCGCGCCCGGCCTGGCAGTTCGACACCGCGCTCGGCGCGCGCCGGCTGTGCGAGCAGTTGCAGGTCGCCACACTCGCCGGCCACGGGGCGCAGGACCTGGCCGCGGCACACGCCGCCGCCGCCGCGCTGCTGGCCTACGCCGAGCATACGCAGGGGCAGGCGCTGGCGCATGTGCGAACGCTCGAGGTCGCGCGCGCCGGCGACCTGATCGACCTGCCGCCGGCGACGCTGCGCAACCTCGAGCTGACGCAGACGCTGCGCGGCGAGGAGGCGCCGACGCTGCTGTCGCTGCTCGACACCTGCCGCAGCGGCATGGGCAGCCGCGCGCTGCGGCAGTGGCTGACGGGCCCGGCGCGCGACCGCAGCGTCGCCGCGGCGCGTCACGCGGCGATCGCGGCGCTGGTGGACGCCGGCTTCGCATCGCTGCGCGACGCGCTGGCGCAGGTGGCGGACGTGGAGCGCATCGCCGCGCGCATCGCGCTGGCTTCGGCGCGCCCGCGCGAGCTGGCCGGGCTGCGCGATACGCTGCGCGCGCTGCCAGCGCTGCGCGCGCGGGTGCCCGATACGGCGCCGCTGCTGGCGCAGTGGCGCGCGGCGCTGGCGCCCGACGCCGGCATCGCCGAGCTGCTCGGCGCGATCGCCGACGAGCCGGCGGTGCTGCTGCGCGACGGCGGCGTGATCGCGCCCGGCGTCGACGCCGAGCTCGACGAGCTGCGCGGCATCGCCGCCCATTGCGACGCCTTCCTGCTCGACCTGGAACAGCGCGAGCGTGCGCGCACCGGCATCGCCAACCTGCGCGTGATGTTCAACAAGGTGCACGGCTTCCATATCGAGGTCACGGCGTCGCAGGCGGGCAAGGTGCCGGCCGACTACCAGCGCCGGCAGACGATGAAGAACGCCGAGCGCTACATCACGCCCGAGCTGAAGGCCTTCGAGGACAAGGCGCTGTCCGCGCAGGAGCGCGCGCTGGCGCGCGAGAAATGGCTGTACGAGGAACTGCTGGCGGCGCTGCGGCCGCACCTGGGCGAGCTCGGCGCGCTGGCGCGCGCGCTGGCCGCGCTGGACGCGCTGGCGGCGCTGGCCGAGCGCGCGACGACGCTGTCGTGGTGCCGGCCGGAGTTCCTGCCCTACCCCTTCATCGACATCCAGGCCGGCCGGCACCCGGTGGTCGAGGCGCGGCTGGCCGAGACCGGCGGCGGCGCCTTCATCGCCAACCACTGCCGGCTCGGCGCGAAGACGCGCATGCTCGTCGTCACCGGCCCGAACATGGGCGGCAAGAGCACCTTCATGCGACAGGTCGCGCTGATCGTGCTGCTGGCGTCGATCGGCTCCTACGTGCCGGCCGAGGCCTGCCGGCTCGGGCCGATCGACGCCATCCACACGCGCATCGGGGCGTCCGACGACCTGGCCGGCGCGCGCTCGACCTTCATGGTCGAGATGACCGAGGCGGCGGCGATCCTGAACGCCGCGACCGAGCACAGCCTGGTGCTGATGGACGAGGTCGGCCGCGGCACCAGCACCTTCGACGGGCTGGCGCTGGCCGGCGCGATCGCCGCCCACCTGCACGACCGCAACAAGGCCTTCACGCTGTTCGCGACCCACTACTTCGAGCTGACCGAGTTTCCGGGCAGGCATGCCGGCGCGATCAACGTCCACGTCGGCGCGGTCGAGTCGGGCGACCGCATCGTCTTCCTGCACCAGATCGAGCCCGGACCGGCGAGCCGCAGCTACGGCGTGCAGGTGGCTAGGCTGGCCGGGATGCCGGGCAGCGTGATCCGGCAGGCGCGCGCGGCGCTCGAGTCGCTGGAGTCGGCGTCGCGCGCCGGGCAGCCGCAGATCGACCTGTTCGCGCCGCCGGCGCCGGCGGCCGAGCCCGCTCAGTCGGCCGCCGAGGCCGCGCTCGATGCGCTGCAGCCTGATACGCTCTCGCCACGCGAGGCGCTGGATGCGCTATACCGCCTGAAGCAATTGAGATCGAGGGACGCCAAGTGACCTACTGCGTGGGCATCAGGATCGATGCCGGGATGGTCTTCCTGTCCGACTCGCGCACCAACGCCGGGCTGGACCAGATCAGCACCTTCCGCAAGATGATCATCTACGAGGTGCCGGGCGAGCGCTTCATGGTGCTGCTGTCGGCTGGCAACCTCAGCATCAGCCAGAGCGTGCGCGAGATCCTGCAGGCCGAGCGGGTCGACCGCGGCGTGCACGAGGAGCCGCTGACGATCTGGAACGCGGCGTCGATGTTCGACGCCGCGCGCGTGCTCGGCTCGGCCGTGCGCCGCGTGCACGAGCAGGACGGCGCGGCGCTGAAGCATGCGGGCGTCGACTTCAACGTCTCGATGATCTTCGGCGGCCAGATCCGCGGCGAGGCGATGCGGATGTTCCAGGTCTACTCGGCCGGCAACTTCATCGAGGCCACGCGCGAGACCTGCTATTTCCAGGTCGGCGAGAGCAAGTACGGCAAGCCGGTGCTCGACCGCATGATCACGCCCGCGACAAGGCTGAATACCGCCGCCAAGTGCGCGCTGGTGTCGATGGACTCGACGATCAAGTCCAACCTCTCGGTCGGGCTGCCGCTGGACCTGCTGGTCTACCGCGCGGGCGCATTCGCCAGCGACGAGCATGTCTGCATCGACGACCACAACCCCTACTTCCGCATGATCCACGATACCTGGGGCCAGCGGCTGCGCGAGGTCTTCGTGTCGATCGACGACCCGCTCGGCGAGCGCGAGCCCGAGCACCCGCTGCTCGTGCACAGCGAGCGCTTCGGCCCGATGCGCAAGATCGCCAACCCCGGCGAGAGGATCGTCTGACCCGCGGGCCGCGCGCCTTCGGCGCCGCGGCCGCCCGCTGCGACCCCCGCCCTGCCCCGCCGCCCCCCGATGAACCCCGGCATCCTCGTCTTCTGCCACGCCAACGGTTTTCCCGCCGGCAGCTACCGCCAGCTGCTCGACGCCTGGCGCGCTGCCGGCTGGCATGTGCTGGCGCCGGCAAAGTTCGGCCACGACCCGCGCTACCCGGTCAGCAGCAACTGGCCGCACCTGCGCGACGAGCTGGTCGACTTCGTCCGCATCCAGGCCGCCGGGCGGCCGGCGATGCTGGTCGGCCATTCGCTGGGCGGCTACCTCGCGCTGCTGGCGGCCTGCGCCCACCCCGAGATCGCCGCCGGCGTGCTGATGCTCGACTCGCCGCTGGTCGGCGGCTGGCGCGCGCACAGCATCAAGGTCGTCAAGACGACGCGGCTGATCGGCCGCGTCACGCCGGGGCGGGTGTCGCAGCGGCGGCGCGAGCACTGGCCCTCGGCCGAGGCCGCGCGCGCGCATTTCGCCGCCAAGCCGGTCTTCGCGCGCTGGTCGCCGGGGGTGCTGGACGACTACCTCGCCGCCGGTATCGAGCCCGACGGCGCCGGCGGCGTGCGGCTCGCATTCCGGCGCGAGATCGAGACGCGGCTCTACAACACGCTGCCCGACCACTTCGACCGCGTGCTGCACCGCCACCCGCCGCGCTGCCCGGTACGATTCATCGGCGGCACGCGATCGCCCGAGCTGCGGCAGGCGGGGCTGGCGGCGACGCGCGCGGTGACGCGCGGGCAGCTGCGCTGGATCGACGGCGGGCACCTGTTCCCGATGGAGCGCCCGCAGGAGACCGCCGCCGCCGTGCTCGAGGAACTGGCCGCGATGGCCGAGGAGACGCGCTGATGGACGGGAGGCGCCTGCGGCCGCCGGCCGGGGCCCGCGTGCGCATCGTCGAGGTCGGCCCGCGCGACGGGCTGCAGAACGAGAAGACGCCGCTGGCGACCGCGACCAAGCTCGAGCTGATCCGCCGCCTGGCCGCCGCCGGGCTGCGCGATATCGAGGCCACCGCCTTCGTCTCGCCGCGCTGGGTGCCGCAGATGGCCGACCACGCCGAGCTGATGGCCGCGATCGCGGCCGACCCGGCGCGGGCCGGCGCCGGCATCAACTTCCCGGTGCTGGCCCCGAACATGAAGGGCTACGAGGCGGCGGTGGCCGCCGGCGCGAAGGAGGTCGCGGTGTTCGCCGCTGCCAGCGAGAGTTTTTCGAAGAGGAATATCAACTGCACGATCGCCGAGTCGATCGAGCGCTTCGCGCCGATCTTCGACGCCGCCAAGGCGCAGCGCGTTCGTGTGCGCGGTTATGTCTCGTGCGTCGTCGCCTGCCCCTACGAGGGCGCGATCGCGCCCGAGCAGGCGGCAGCCGTCGCGTCCGAGCTGAACGACCGCGGCGCCTACGAGGTGTCGCTCGGCGACACGATCGGCGTGGCCACCCCGGGCCAGGTGCTGAAGATGCTGGAGGCGGTCGCGCGCCGGGTCCCGGTCAAGCGGCTCGCCGGGCACTTCCACGATACCTACGGCATGGCGGCGGCCAACGTCTACGCGAGCATCGGCTTCGGGCTGCGCGTCTTCGACGCCTCGGTCGGCGGGCTGGGCGGCTGCCCGTATGCCAAGGGCGCGACCGGCAACGCGGCGACCGAGGACCTGGTCTACCTGCTGCAGGGGCTGGGGATGGACCCGGGGGTCGACCTCGATGCGCTGGTGGACTGCGCGGGCTGGATCAGCGCCGCGCTCGGGCGCGAACCGGTCTCGCGCGTGGCGCGGGCGATGCTGGCGCGGCGCGCGCAGCCGAGTTGATCCCGCCGCCCGGGCTCAGGCAGGAAGCGCACCATGCCGTCGCCCGCCGCGGGGCCGGCAGGGCCGCGCACGACCGCTCCCTATAATGAGTTTTCACCCCCTCCAGCGCCCGTGACGACCGCCGCGCGGCGCTGCCCGACATGACCAAGTATGTCTTCGTCACCGGCGGCGTGGTGTCCTCGCTCGGCAAGGGCATCGCGTCGGCGTCGCTGGCGGCGATCCTCGAATCGCGTGGCCTGAAGGTCACGCTGATGAAGCTGGATCCCTACCTCAACGTCGACCCGGGCACGATGAGCCCGTTCCAGCACGGCGAGGTCTTCGTCACCGACGACGGCGCCGAGACCGACCTCGACCTGGGCCACTACGAGCGCTTCATCTCCACGCGCATGAAGCGCGCGAACAACTTCACCGCCGGCCAGATCTACAAGGCCGTGCTGGAGAAGGAGCGCCGCGGCGACTACCTCGGCAAGACGGTGCAGGTGATCCCGCACGTCACGAACGAGATCCAGCTCTTCATCCAGCGCGGCGCCGAGGAGGTCGACGTCGCGATCGTCGAGGTCGGCGGCACGGTCGGCGACATCGAGAGCCTGCCCTTCCTCGAGGCGGTGCGGCAGATGGCCCTGCGTGCCGGCCCGAGCAACGCCGCCTTCGTGCACTTGACCTACGTGCCGTGGATCGCCGCCGCCGGCGAGCTCAAGACCAAGCCGACGCAGCACACGGTGCAGAAGCTGCGCGAGATCGGCATCCAGCCCGACGCGCTGCTGTGCCGCGCCGACCGCGAGGTGCCGGCCGAGGAGCGCGACAAGATCAGCCTGTTCACCAACGTGCCGCGCCACGGCGTGATCAGCATGTGGGACGTCGACACCATCTACAAGGTGCCGCGCATGCTGCACGAGCAGGGGCTGGACGAGCTGATCTGCATGAAGCTGCAGCTGCTGACGCGACCGGCCGACCTCAAGCGCTGGGACCACCTCGTGCACGAGGTCGGCCACCCGCGCGAGACGGTGCGGATCGCGATGTGCGGCAAGTACACCGACCTGTCGGACTCGTACAAGTCGCTCAACGAGGCGCTGCGCCACGCCGGCATCCACCACCACGTGCGGGTCGAGATCGAGTATGTCGACTCCGAGACGCTGACGCCGGCCAGCGTCGAGCGGCTCGGCGGCTTCGACGCCATCCTGGTGCCGGGCGGCTTCGGCAAGCGCGGGGTGGAGGGCAAGATCTGCGCCGTGCAGTACGCGCGCGAGCACCGCATCCCCTACCTCGGGATCTGCCTCGGGATGCAGGTCGCCACCATCGAGTACGCGCGCCACATGGCGGGGCTGGACGGCGCCAACAGCACCGAGTTCGACCCCGCCACACCGCACCCGGTGATCGCGCTGATCGACGAGTGGCAGGACCGCGACGGCACGGTCCAGCGCCGCCATGCGGGGTCGGACCTCGGCGGGACGATGCGGCTGGGCGCGCAGAGCTCGGACGTCAAGCCCGGCACGCTGGCGTACAAGATCTACGGCCCGGTCGTCACCGAGCGCCACCGGCACCGCTACGAGGCCAACGAGCATTATCTGGACCGGCTGCAGGAGGCCGGGCTCGTGATCGCGGCGATCACGCAGCGCGACAAGCTGACCGAGATCGTCGAGCTGCCGCAGGACGTCCACCCCTGGTTCGTCGGCGTGCAGTTCCACCCGGAGTTCAAGAGCACGCCGTGGGACGGGCACCCGCTGTTCATCAGCTACATGCAGGCCGCGCTGGCGCGCCGGCGCGCGCTGCACGCCGCGCCGGTGGCGTCGCCGGAGGCGCTGCCGGTGGCGGCGGCGTCGGCCGCCGGCGTCGCGGCGGCCTGAGGCATCGCCGGCGATGCAGCTCTGCGGCGTCGAGGTCGGCCTGCGGCGGCCCTTCTTCCTCATCGCCGGCCCCTGCGTGGTCGAGAGCGAGCAGCTGCAGATGGACGTCGCCGGCCAGCTCGCCGAGACGACGCGCGCGCTCGGCATCGCCTTCGTCTTCAAGAGCAGCTACGACAAGGCCAACCGCAGCAGCGGGTCCAGCTTCCGCGGCCCCGGGAAGGCGCGCGGGCTGGAAATCCTGGCCAGCGTGCGGCGCGAGATCGGCGTGCCGGTGCTGACCGACGTCCACAGCGAGGCCGAGGTCGCGGACGCCGCGGCGGTGGCGGACGTGCTGCAGACGCCGGCCTTCCTGTGCCGGCAGACCGACTTCATCCGCGCCGTGGCGCGCAGCGGCAGGCCGGTCAATATCAAGAAGGGCCAGTTCCTCGCGCCGCAGGATATGGTCAACGTCGTCGACAAGGCACGCGCCGCGGCGCGCGAGGCCGGGCTGTCGGAGGACCGGTTCCTGGTCTGCGAGCGCGGTGCGAGCTTCGGCTACCACAACCTGGTGGCCGACATGCGCAGCCTGGCGATCATGCGCGCGACCGGCGCGCCGGTCGTCTTCGACGCCACGCACAGCGTGCAGCTTCCGGGCGGCCAGGGCACGAGCAGCGGCGGCCAGCGCGAGTTCGTGCCGGTGCTGGCGCGCGCGGCGGTCGGCGCCGGCATCGCGGGGCTGTTCATGGAGACCCACCCCGACCCGGCACAGGCGCTGAGCGACGGGCCGAACGCGGTGCCGCTGAAGCACATGCGCGCCCTGCTCGAGCAGCTCGTCGCGCTGGATCGCGTCGTCAAGAGCCAGCCGCTGCTGGAAAACGACTTCGACACCTGAACCGCATCGAGAGCCCACGATGGCCGCACCCGCCTACCTGATCGTCGAGTCCCAGGTCACCGACCCCGATGCCTTCCGCCGCTACATGGACGCGGCGCCGCCGGTCATCAAGGCCTTCGTCGGCGAGTACCTCGTGCGCGGAGGCCGGATGGCCGTGCTCGAGGGCGACTGGCAGCCGCCGCGCCTGACCGTCCTGCGCTTCCCCGACTTCGACACCGCCAGGCGCTGGCACGACAGCCCCGAATACACCGCGGTGCGTGCGCTGCGCCAGGGCGCGACTGCCTGCTTCAACATGGTGCTGGTCGAGGGCGTGGACGCCCCCGTCTGAATGAAACCCCCACGCTCACTGCGTTCGCTGCCCCTCGAGGGGGCGCCTGCTGCGGGCCGGCAAAGCCGGATCCGCGCAAGGGCTCGGCCGGGCCGGTTTCATGCGTCGCGGGTGGCGTGGTCGCGCCATGGATAACTGATCCCATCCCCACCACTTTTCCATCAAGGACCTGCATGAGTGCCATCGTCGACATCGTCGGCCGCGAGATCCTCGACAGCCGCGGCAACCCCACCGTCGAATGCGACGTCCTTCTGGAGTCCGGAACGATGGGCCGCGCCGCCGTCCCGAGCGGGGCCTCCACCGGCAGCCGCGAGGCGATCGAGCTGCGCGACGGCGACAAGTCGCGCTACGGCGGAAAGGGCGTGCTGCGCGCGGTCGAGCATGTCAACACCGAGATCAGCGAGGCGGTGCTGGGGCTGGACGCGTCCGAGCAGGCCTTCCTCGACAAGACGCTGATCGACCTAGACGGGACCGACAACAAGTCGCGCCTGGGTGCGAACGCGATGCTCGCCGTCAGCATGGCGGTGGCGCGCGCGGCGGCCGAGGAGTCCGGGCTGCCGCTGTACCGCTACTTCGGCGGCATGGGCAGGATGCAGATGCCGGTGCCGATGATGAACGTCATCAACGGCGGCGCGCACGCCAACAACAGCCTGGACCTGCAGGAGTTCATGATCCTGCCGCTCGGCGCGCCGAGCTTTCGCGAGGCGGTGCGCTGGGGCGCCGAGGTCTTCCACGCGCTGAAGAAGATCATCGACGCCAGGGGCATGAGCACCGCGGTCGGCGACGAGGGCGGTTTCGCGCCCAGCGTCGCGAATCACGAGGCGGCGATCCAGCTCATCCTGGAGGCGATCGACAAGGCCGGCTACACCGCCGGCGAGCAGGTCGCAATCGGACTGGACTGCGCCGCCAGCGAGTTCCACAAGGACGGAAAGTACGTGCTGGCCGGCGAAGGCGGCCTCGCGCTGGAGGCCGCCGCCTGGGCCGACATGCTCGCCACCTGGTGCGACAAGTACCCGATCGTCAGCGTCGAGGACGGCATGCACGAGGGCGACTGGGCCGGCTGGAAGCTGCTGACCGAGCGCCTCGCGGGCAAGGTGCAGCTCGTCGGCGACGACCTGTTCGTCACCAACACGAAGATCCTGGAGCGCGGCATCCGCGAAGGGGTGGCCAACTCGATCCTCATCAAGATCAACCAGATCGGCACCCTGACCGAGACCTTCGCCGCGATCGAGATGGCCAAGCGCGCCGGCTACACCGCCGTCGTCAGCCACCGCTCGGGCGAGACCGAGGACTCGACGATCGCCGACATCGCGGTCGGCAGCAACGCCGGCCAGATCAAGACCGGGTCGATGAGCCGCAGCGACCGCATCGCCAAGTACAACCAGCTGCTGCGCATCGAGGAGGACCTGGGCGAAGTCGCCAGCTACCCCGGCCGCGCGGCGTTCTACAACCTGCGCTGAGGCGCGGCGGGACGGGCCTCGGGCTGCCGCACGCGACGCGCCGCGAGAGAGCCGTGAGATACCTGCCGCATATCCTGGCCGCGCTGCTGCTGCTGGTGCAGGCCGACCTGTGGTTCGGGCGCACCAGCCTGCGCTATGTCGCGCAGCTCGAGCGCGAGCTGCAGGCGCAGCGCGCCGCCAACGACGAGGCGGCGGCGCGCAATGCGGCGATCGAAGCCGAGCTCGGCGACCTCGTCGAGGGCCTCGAGATGGTCGAGGAGCGCGCGCGCGCCGACCTCGGGATGCTGCGCAAGGACGAGATCCTGGTGCAGGTCGCGGCGCCGCGCTGATCGGGGCGCGAGCGATGCTGCAGGCCGTGCTCGACGCGGCGGCGCCGCTGCTGCGGCCCGCCTTCACGCTGTGGGGCAGCCCGGCGACCTGGGCCGAGGTCGTCGCCTTCGCCCTCGCGGTCTGGATGGTCGTCTGCAACTGGCGCGTGCACGCGCTGGCCTGGCCGCTGGCGATCGCGGCGTCGCTGCTGTATGCGCTGCTGTTCGCCGAGGCGCGGCTGTTCGGCATGGCCGCGCTGCAGCTCTTCTTCGTCGCCGTCGCGCTGTGGGGCTGGTGGCAGTGGCTGCGCGGGCGCGGCGACGACGGCACGCCGCTGCGCGTGCGGCGGCTGTCGGCGCGCGGCCGCATCGCCGCCACGCTGCTGACCTTGGCGCTGTGGCCGCTGCTCGCGCTCGTGCTGCAGCACGCGGCCGCGGGCGAGTCGCCGTGGCTCGATGCGCTGCCGACCGTCGGCAGCGTGACGGCGCAGGTCCTGCTCGGGCGCAAGCTGGTCGACAACTGGCCGGCCTGGATCGTGGTCAACGTCGTCGGCGTCGTGCTGTTCGTCCGGCAGGCGCTTTGGCTGACGGCGATCCTGTACGCGCTGTTCGCGGTCATGGCGCTGGTCGGCTGGCGCGCCTGGGCGCGCCTGGAGGCCGCGCA
>JACPVA010000110.1 GCA_016191995.1 Burkholderiales bacterium
CCCGGCGCGGCGCCGGCTGCGCCTGCGGCGGCACCGGCGGCTGGTGAAGGTGCCGCCCCGGCTCCGGCCGCGCCGGGCCAGATCCCGACGCGCTGACGCGCGGCGCCGCCCCGGCGCGCGACGCGACAGGCATCGAACGCGCTGCGCGCGCGCAGTGCCCCGCGCCGTGCTGGCCGCGGCGAGGGGGCTCGTGGCTCGAAGCGTGCTGCGCCGATGCGGGAAAGCCCTCTCTTTGTGGCTAGAATGCGCGGCTGTCCGGTGAGCCATTCCTCATGCGAGCCGGATGCCGAAGTCGCCGCCAGCCGGTGGCGTCGGAGGCATCGAAGCGCCGACGTGGTGAAACTGGTAGACACGCTATCTTGAGGGGGTAGTGGCGAAAGCTGTGCGAGTTCGAGTCTCGCCGTCGGCACCAGGCGAAACGCCACCATAGGGCGGGGCGGGCCCCCAGGGCACGACCCGCGCGAGAGCAGGGCATGAGCGCGCCCGTTGTGCGGCCCGGAAGCGGCCGCCCCCGGCGCGCTTTTTCACGACCTCGCACGAACTGACGCGGCACTGACGACCATGGACCTGCAAGCCTACGTGCCCGTGCTCCTGTTCATCCTCGTCGGCGTCGCCGTCGGCGTGGCGCCGCAGTTGATCGGCTTCGTCTTCGGCCCGAACCGGCCCGACCCGGAGAAGAACAGCCCCTACGAATGCGGCTTCGAGGCCTTCGAGGACGCGCGCATGAAGTTCGACGTGCGCTATTACCTCGTCGCGATCCTGTTCATCCTGTTCGACCTCGAGATCGCCTTCTTCTTCCCGTGGGCGGTCGCGCTGCGCGACATCGGCGCGTCAGGCTTCTGGGCCATGATGGTCTTCCTCGCGGTCCTCGTCGTCGGCTTCGCCTACGAGTGGAAGAAGGGCGCGCTGGACTGGGACTGAGGAGCCACGCATCATGGGCATCGAAGGCGTTCTGAAGGAAGGCTTCGTCACCACCTCGGTCGACAAGCTGATCAACTGGTCCAAGACCGGGTCGCTGTGGCCGATGACGTTCGGCCTGGCGTGCTGCGCGGTCGAGATGATGCACGCCGGCGCGGCGCGCTACGACATCGACCGCTTCGGCATGCTGTTCCGCCCCAGCCCGCGGCAGAGCGACCTGATGATCGTCGCCGGCACGCTGTGCAACAAGATGGCGCCGGCGCTGCGCAAGGTCTACGACCAGATGGCCGAGCCGCGCTGGGTGCTGTCGATGGGCTCGTGCGCGAACGGCGGCGGCTACTACCACTACAGCTACAGCGTCGTGCGCGGCTGCGACCGCATCGTGCCGGTGGACGTCTACGTGCCGGGCTGCCCGCCGACCGCCGAAGCGCTGCTGTACGGGATCCTGCAGCTGCAGGCCAAGATCCGGCGCGAGAACACGATCGCGCGCTGAAGGCGCCGCCCGAGAACCCCGCCCGAGGCGAGACGATGTCCACCAAGCTCGATCAACTCGAATCGGCGCTGCAGTCGGCGCTCGGCGATGCCGCACGCGAGATCGTGCGCGACCGCGGCGAGATCACCGTCACGGTCGGCCCGGCGCGCTACCTCGACGCGATGCGCACGCTGCACGACCACGCCGCGCTGCGCTTCGAGCAGCTGACCGACCTGTGCGGCATCGACTACGCGCAGTGGAAGAACCGCCCCTGGGACGGGCCGCGCTTCGCGGTCGTCGTGCACCTGCTGTCGGTCGCGCACAACCATCGCGTGCGGGTGCGCGTCTTCGCCCCCGACGACGAGCTGCCGATGGTCGCCAGCGTCACGCCGATCTGGAGCGGGGCCAACTGGTTCGAGCGCGAGGCCTTCGACCTGTACGGGATCGTCTTCGACGGGCACGACGACCTGCGCCGCATCCTGACCGACTACGGCTTCATCGGCCACCCGATGCGCAAGGACTTCCCGGTCAGCGGCCACGTCGAGATGCGCTACGACGCCGAGAGCCGGCGCGTGATCTACCAGCCGGTGACGATCGAGCCGCGCGAGATCACGCCGCGCGTGGTGCGCGAGGATCACTACGGCGGGCTGCACTGAGCCATGGCTGACATTAAGAACTACACGCTCAATTTCGGCCCTCAGCATCCGGCTGCGCACGGGGTGCTGCGGCTGGTGCTGGAACTCGACGGCGAGGTGATCCAGCGCGCCGACCCGCATATCGGGCTGCTGCACCGCGCGACCGAGAAGCTGGCGGAGAGCAAGACCTTCATCCAGTCGCTGCCGTACATGGACCGTCTCGACTACGTGTCGATGATGTGCAACGAGCACGCCTACTGCCTGGCGATCGAGAAGCTGATGGGCATCGAGGTGCCGATCCGCGCGCAGTACATCCGCGTCATGTTCTCCGAGCTGACCCGGCTGCTCAACCACCTGCTGTGGCTGGGCGCGCACGGGCTGGACTGCGGGGCGATGAACATCCTCATCTATGCCTTCCGCGAGCGCGAGGACATCTTCGACATGTACGAGGCGGTGTCCGGCGCGCGCATGCACGCGGCCTACTTCCGCCCCGGCGGCGTCTACCGCGACCTGCCGGACACGATGCCGCAGTACGCGCCGAGCAAGGTCCGCAGCCGCAAGGTGATGGACAAGCTCAACGAGGTGCGCCAGGGCTCGCTGCTGGACTTCGTCGACGACTTCTGCCGCCGCTTCCCGGCCAACGTCGACGACTACGAGACGCTGCTGACCGACAACCGGATCTGGAAGCAGCGCACGGTCGGCATCGGCGTCGTCTCGCCCGAGCGCGCGCTCAACCTCGGCTTCACCGGCCCGATGCTGCGCGGCTCGGGAATCGCGTGGGACCTGCGCAAGAAGCAGCCCTACGAGGTCTACGACCGCGTCGACTTCGACATCCCGGTCGGCAGCAACGGCGACACCTACGACCGCTACCTGGTGCGCGTGCAGGAGATGCGCGAGGCGAACCGCATCATCCAGCAGTGCGTAGCCTGGCTGCGCGCCAACCCCGGCCCGGTGATCACCGACAACCACAAGGTCGCCCCACCGCCGCGCGAGCGGATGAAGTACGGGATGGAGGACCTGATCCACCACTTCAAGCTCTTCACCGAGGGCTTCCACGTGCCCGAGGGCGAGGTCTACGCCGCCGTCGAGCACCCGAAGGGCGAGTTCGGCATCTACCTCGTCAGCGACGGCGCCAACAAGCCCTACCGGCTGAAGATCCGCGCCCCCGGCTTCGCGCACCTGGCGGGGATGGACGAGATGGCGCGCGGGCACATGATCGCCGACGCGGTGGCGATCATCGGCACGATGGACATCGTCTTCGGCGAGATCGACCGATGAGCGAACGCATGAACCTCAGCGAGCAGACGCTGGCGCGCTTCGCGCGCGAGGTCGCCAAGTACCCGGCCGACCAGAAGGCCTCGGCCGTGATGGCCTGCCTGGCGATCGTGCAGCAGGAGCAGGGCTGGGTCTCGGCCGAGGCCGAGAACGCGGTCGCCGACTACCTCGGCATGGCGCCGATCGCGGTGCACGAGGTCACGACCTTTTACAACATGTACAACCAGCGCCCGGTGGGAGCGTTCAAGCTCAATGTCTGCACCAACCTGCCGTGCCAGTTGCGCGGCGGCGAGCAGGCGCTGCGGCACCTGTGCGACACGCTCGGCGTCGAGCCGCACGGCACGACCGCCGACGGCGCGATCACGGTGCAGCCCTGCGAGTGCCTGGGCGCCTGCGCCGACGCGCCGGTGATGCTGGTCAACGACCGCCAGATGTTCAGCTTCATGGGCGACGAGCGGCTCGACGAGCTCGTCGCGCTGCTGCGCGCCGAGGCCGCGCGGCGCGGCAAGCAGGAGTGACGGCGATGCTGGATCTGTCCAGGTTCCAGGCCAGCGGGCGCGAGACCTGCTTCCACGGCCGCCACATCGCTCCGCAGATCTACGCCGGGCTGGATGGCAGCAACTGGCGGCTGGCGGACTATGTCGCGCGCGGCGGCTACGCGGCGCTGAAGAAGGTGCTCGGCGCCGATGGCGGCGCCGGCATGACGCCCGAGCAGGTCGTCGCCGAGGTCAAGGCCAGCGCCCTGCGCGGCCGCGGCGGCGCGGGATTCCCGACCGGGCTGAAGTGGAGCTTCATGCCGCGCAACTTCCCGGGCGCCAAGTACCTCGTGTGCAATTCCGACGAGGGCGAGCCGGGCACCTGCAAGGACCGCGACATCCTGCGCTACAACCCGCACATCGTCATCGAGGGCATGGCGATCGCGGCCTACGCGATGGGCGCGGCGAGCGGCTACAACTATATCCACGGCGAGATCTTCGAGGTCTACGAGCGCTTCCAGCAGGCGCTGCAGGAGGCGCGCGACGCCGGCTTGCTCGGCCAGGACATCCTCGGCCGCGGCTTCTCGTTCCAGCTGCACGCGCACCACGGCTTCGGCGCCTACATCTGCGGCGAGGAAACCGCGCTGCTCGAGTCGATCGAGGGCAAGAAGGGCCAGCCGCGCTTCAAGCCGCCGTTCCCGGCCAGCTTCGGCCTGTACGGCAAGCCGACGACGATCAACAACACCGAGACCTTCGCCGCCGTGCCGTGGATCATCCGCGAGGGCGGGCAGGCCTACCTCGAGGTCGGCAAGCCGAACAACGGCGGCACCAAGATCTACTCGGTGGTCGGCGACGTCGAACGCCCCGGCAACTACGAGATCCCGATGGGCACGCCGTTCGCGAAGCTGCTCGAGCTCGCGGGTGGCGTCCGGGGCGGTCGCGCGCTGAAGGCGGTGATCCCGGGCGGCTCGTCGGCGCCGGTGCTGCCGGCGTCGGTGATGATGGGCTGCACGATGGACTACGACAGCATCGCCAAGGCCGGCTCGATGCTCGGGTCGGGCGCGGTCATCGTGATGGACGATACGCGCTGCATGGTGCGCAGCCTGCTGCGGCTGGACTACTTCTACATGCACGAGAGCTGCGGCCAGTGCACGCCGTGCCGCGAGGGCACGGGCTGGCTGTGGCGGATCGTCGACCGCATCGAGCATGGGCAGGGGCGGCCCGAGGACCTGGCGCTGCTGGACTCGGTGGCCGAGAACATCAAGGGCCGCACGATCTGTGCGCTCGGCGAGGCGGCGGCGATGCCGGTGCACGGCATGCTCAAGCATTTCCGCGACGAGTTCGCGCACCATATCGAGCACAAGACCTGTCTTGTCGGCGCCCACGCTCGGGATGCGTCGCTGCCCCCCGAGGGGGTTGGCATTCCTTCGGGCGGCCCGGCGCAAGGCCGGTCTCTCGCTGGAGCCGCCAAGTGATCGAAATCGAACTCGACGGCAGGAAGGTCAGCGTTCCGAGCGGCAGCATGGTGATGCACGCCGCCGACGCGGCGGGCATCACGATCCCGCACTTCTGCTACCACAAGAAGCTCAGCATCGCGGCCAACTGCCGCATGTGCCTGGTCGAGGTCGAGAAGGCCCCCAAGCCGATGCCGGCCTGCGCCACGCCGGTGACGCAGGGCATGGTCGTGCGCACGCGCAGCGACAAGGCGATCAAGGCGCAGCAGGCGGTGATGGAGTTCCTGCTCATCAACCACCCGCTGGACTGCCCGATCTGCGACCAGGGCGGCGAGTGCCAGCTGCAGGACCTGGCGGTCGGCTACGGCAAGTCCGCGACGCGCTACGACGAGGACAAGCGCGTCGTCCTGCCGAAGGACGTCGGCCCGCTGATCTCGATGCAGGAGATGCCGCGCTGCATCCACTGCACGCGCTGCGTGCGCTTCGGGCAGGAGATCGCCGGCGTGATGGAGCTCGGCATGATCCACCGCGGTGAGCACAGCGAGATCACGACCGTCACCGGCGGCACGGTGGACAGCGAGCTGTCGGGCAACATGATCGACCTGTGCCCGGTCGGCGCGCTGACGAGCAAGCCCTTCCGCTACGCCGCGCGCACCTGGGAGCTCGGCCGCCGCAAGAGCATCAGCCCGCACGACAGCAGCGGCGCCAACCTCGTCGTCCAGGTCAAGGCGGGCAAGGTGCTGCGCGTCGTGCCGCTGGAGAACGAGGCGGTCAACGAGTGCTGGATCGCCGACCGCGACCGCTTCAGCTACGAGGCGCTGAACAGCGAGGCCCGCCTGACTGCGCCGCGCATCAAGCAGGGCGGGCAGTGGCAGACAGTCGACTGGGCCACGGCGCTGGACTATGTCGCCGACGGGCTGAAGCGCGTGCAGGCCGAGTTCGGCCCCGCCGGCATCGGCGCCCTCGGCTCGCCGCACTCCACCGTCGAGGAGCTGCACCTGCTCGCGAAGCTGGTGCGCGGCCTGGGCAGCCAGAGCATCGACTTCCGCACCCGTCACGCCGACTTCGGCAACCTCGCGCCCGCGGGCCGCGCGCGCTGGCTCGGCATGCCGATCGCCGCGCTGTCGACGCTGGACCGCGCCTTCGTCGTCGGCAGCTTCCTGCGCAAGGACCATCCGCTGCTGGCGTCCCGGCTGCGCTGGGCGACGCGCCACGGCGCGCAGGTTCACGGGCTGAACGCGCTCGTCGACGACTGGGCGATGACGACCGGCACGCGCATGGTCGCCCCGCCGTCGCGCTGGCCGGCCGCGCTGGCCGCGGTCGCGGCCGAGATCGCGGCGATCCGCGGCATCGCCGCGCCGGTCGAGGGCGCCGAGATCACGCCGCAGGCCAGGGCGGTCGCGGCGTCGCTGCTGATGGGCGAGTCCAAGGCGGTGCTGCTGGGCAACGCCGCCGCGCAGCATCCGCGGGCCGGGCAGCTGCTCGCGCTGGCGCAGTGGATCGCGCACCAGGTCGGCGCGCGTGTCGGTGTCCTCGGCGAGGCCGCCAACAGCGTCGGCGCGCAGCTCGTCGGCGCGCTGCCCGGCCCGGGCGGGCTGGACGCGGGCCAGATGCTCGCGCAGCCGATGAAGGCGCTGCTGCTGCTGCACACCGAGCCGGTGCTCGACGCCGCCGACGCCGCGCGCGCGAAGCAGGCGCTGGCGGGCAGCGGTCTGGTCGTCGCGCTGACCTCGTTCGCCGATGCCGCGGCCGACGTCGCCGATGTCATGCTGCCGATCGCCCCCTACACCGAGACCGCCGGCAGCTTCGTCAATGCCGAGGGCCGGCTGCAGACCTTCGCCGGCGTCGTGCCGCCGCTGGGCGAGACCCGGCCGGGCTGGAAGGTACTGCGCGTGCTGGGCAACCTGCTCGGGCTGGACGGCTTCGCGCACGAGTCGGCCGACGAGGTGCGCGCCGAGGCGATCGGCGACGCCGAGGCGATCGGCGCGCGGCTGGACAACGCTGCGCCGGCGCTGGCACCGCTGTCGGCCGCCGCCGAGCCGGGGCCGGAGCGCATCGCCGACGTGCCGATCTACGCGGCCGACCCGCTGGTGCGCCGCGCCGAGTCGCTGCAGCGCACGGCCGACGCCAGGCCGCCGGTGGCGAGCCTGCCGACCTCGCTGTGGCGCAAGCTGGCCCTCGCGCCCGGCGCGCGCGTCTACGTCGGCCAGGGCACGGCCGGGCTCGTCATGCCCGCGGTCGAGGATCAGACGCTGGCCGACGGCACGGTTCGCGTGCCGGCCGGCCACCCCGACACCGCCGCGATGGGGCCGATGTTCGGCCCGATCCAGGTCGAAAAGGCATCGCTGTGAACCCGCCGGCAGCGAGATCCACGCCATGATCGAGACCCTCAACCAAGCAGGCAGCGCGCTGATCGGCCCCACGGCCTGGCTCGTCGTGTGGAGCCTGGTCAAGATCGTCGTCCTCGTCGCGCCGCTGATGGGCTGCGTGGCCTACCTGACGCTGTGGGAGCGCAAGGGCATCGGCTGGACGCAGATCCGCCCGGGCCCGAACCGGGTCGGCCCCTACGGGCTGCTGACGCCGATCGCCGACGCGGTCAAGCTGGTCTTCAAGGAGATCATCCGCCCGACCGCGGCGAACAAGGGCCTGTTCTTCCTCGGCCCGGTGATGACGATCATGCCGGCGCTGGCGGCGTGGGCGGTGATCCCGTTCGGCCCCGAGGTCGTGGTCGCCGATGTCAACGCCGGGCTGCTGTTCCTGATGGCGATCACCTCGCTCGAGGTCTACGGCGTCATCATCGCCGGCTGGGCGAGCAACTCCAAGTACGCCTTCCTCGGCGCGCTGCGTGCGTCGGCGCAAATGGTCAGCTACGAGATCGCGATGGGTTTCGCGCTGGTCGTCGTGCTGATGGTCGCCGGCACGATGAACATGGCCGAGATCGTCATGCGGCAGGGCGAGGGCCGGATGGCCGGGATGGGACTCGGCTTCCTGTCCTGGAACTGGCTGCCGTTGCTGCCGATCTTCCTCGTCTACTTCATCGCCGGCCTGGCGGAGACCAACCGCCACCCCTTCGACGTCGTCGAGGGCGAGAGCGAGATCGTCGCCGGCCACATGATCGAGTACTCCGGGATGTCGTTCGCGATGTTCTTCCTCGCCGAGTACGCGAACATGATCCTGGTCTCGACGCTGGCGGTCGTGATGTTTCTCGGCGGCTGGCTGCCGCCGATCGCGGCGCTGGACTTCATCCCGGGCTGGATCTGGCTCGCGATCAAGGTCTTCGTCGTCGTCACGATGTTCCTCTGGGTGCGCGCGACCTTCCCGCGCTACCGCTACGACCAGATCATGCGCCTGGGCTGGAAGATCTTCATCCCGGTGACGCTGGTGTGGCTGGTGGTGGTGGGGCTGTGGATCCAGTCGCCCTGGAACATCTGGCATTGAGCACAGGACGCCTCGCATGTCCGCGATCAAGGAATTCGTCTCCAGCTTCTTTCTCGTCGAGCTGTTCAAGGGCCTGGCGCTGACCGGGCGGCACTTCCTGTCGCCACACATCACGATCCAGTTCCCGGAGGAGAAGACGCCGCTTTCGCCGCGCTTCCGCGGCCTGCACGCGCTGCGCCGCTACGACAACGGCGAGGAGCGCTGCATCGCCTGCAAGCTGTGCGAGGCGGTATGCCCGGCGATGGCGATCACGATCGAGTCCGAGCAGCGCGCCGACGGCACGCGGCGCACGACGCGCTACGACATCGACCTGACCAAGTGCATCTTCTGCGGCTTCTGCGAGGAGAGCTGCCCGGTCGACTCGATCGTCGAGACGCACATCTTCGAGTACCACGGCGAGAAGCGCGGCGACCTGTACTTCACCAAGGACATGCTGCTGGCCGTCGGCGACCGCTACGAGGCGGAGATCGCCGAGCGCCGCGCGGCCGACGCGAAGTACCGCTGACCGGGCCTGTTCGATGACCTCCACCACGGCGCTGTTCTACCTCTTCTCGGCGGTCCTGCTGCTGGCCGCATGCCGCGTCATCACGGCGCGCTCGACCGTGCACGCGGCGCTGTACCTCGTGCTCGCGTTCTTCAGCGCCGCGTGCGTGTGGATGCTGCTCGAGGCCGAGTTCCTCGCGATCGCGCTCGTGCTGGTCTATGTCGGCGCGGTGATGGTGCTGTTCCTGTTCGTCGTCATGATGCTGGACTTCGACAGCGCGGCCTTCCG
Organism: Burkholderiales bacterium; assembly: GCA_016191995.1. GTDB lineage: Bacteria > Pseudomonadota > Gammaproteobacteria > Burkholderiales > Burkholderiaceae_C > Rubrivivax. The sequence continues at coordinate 9,441 of JACPVA010000110.1, forward strand.
CGAGGGCTTCTGGCGCCACTTCCCGCTCGCCGGCGTGATCGGCGCGCTGATCGCGCTCGAGATGGCGCTGGTGCTGACGCGCGGCTTCGATGTCGCCGAGCCGGCGCGGCTCGCGGACCAGGCGCAGGCGCTCGGCAACACGCGGCGGCTCGGCATCGAGATCTTCACGAACTACCTCTACCCGCTGCAGATCGCCGCCGTGCTGCTGCTGGTGGCGATGGTCGCGGCGATCGCGCTGACGCTGCGCGAACCGCGCAAGGGGACCAAGCGCGTCGACCCGGCGCGCCAGGTCCGGGTCAGGAAGGCCGACCGGCTGCGCATCGTCAGGCTGGCGCCGGAGGTCGAGCGCGCGGCCCCGGCCGCGGGGGCGGGCGACGAGGGGGGCAAGGCATGATGGGCGGACTGACCCTGGCCCACTACCTGTCGCTGGGCGGCGTGCTGTTCGCGCTGTCGGTGGTCGGCATCTTCCTGAACCGGCGCAACCTGATCGTGCTGCTGATGGCCATCGAGCTGATGCTGCTGGCGGTCAACCTCAACTTCGTCGCCTTCTCGCACTACCTCGGCGACATGGGCGGGCAGGTGTTCGTCTTCTTCATCCTGACGGTCGCGGCCGCGGAGTCGGCGATCGGGCTGGCGATCCTGGTCGTGCTGTTCCGCAACCGGTCGTCGATCAACGTCGAGGAACTCGACGCGCTGAAAGGCTGAGCCCCATGTCGGCCACGATCTCCCAGAACCTGCTGCTCGTCGTCGTGCTGGCGCCGCTGGCCGGCGCGCTCGTCGCCGGTCTGGCCGGCCGCGTCGTCGGCCGTGCCGGCGCGCACACGGTGACGATCCTCGGCGTCGCGGTCGCCTTCGTCGCCTCGGTGCTGACGCTGCTGGCGGTGCTCGACGGCGCGCGCTTCGACCAGACGATCTACGAGTGGGCCACCGTCGGCGGCCTGACGATGGAGGTCGGCTTCCTCGTCGACGGGCTGACCGCGATGATGATGGTCGTCGTCAGCTTCGTGTCGCTGATGGTGCACGTCTACACGATCGGCTACATGGAGGGCGACCCGGGCTACCAGCGCTTCTTCGCCTACATCAGCCTGTTCACCTTCTCGATGCTCATGCTGGTCATGAGCAACAACTTCCTGCAGCTGTTCTTCGGCTCGGAGGCGGTGGGGCTGGTGTCCTATCTGCTGATCGGCTTCTGGTACAAGCGGCCGAGCGCGATCTTCGCCAACCTGAAGGCCTTCGTCGTCAACCGGGTCGGCGACTTCGGCTTCATCCTCGGCATCGGGCTGCTGGTCGCGTACGGTGGCTCGCTGAACTATGCCGAGACCTTCGCCAAGGCGGGCCAGCTCGCCGGCATGAGCTTCCCGGGCTCGGACTGGGGGCTGCTGACGGTGGCCTGCATCTGCCTGTTCATCGGCGCGATGGGCAAGAGCGCGCAGTTCCCGCTGCACGTCTGGCTGCCCGACTCGATGGAGGGCCCGACGCCGATCTCGGCGCTGATCCACGCCGCGACGATGGTGACGGCGGGGATCTTCATGGTCGCGCGCATGTCGCCGCTGTTCGAGCTGTCGGACGCGGCGCTCAACGTCGTGCTCGTGATCGGCGCCATCACGGCCCTGTTCATGGGCTTCCTCGGCATCATCCAGAACGACATCAAGCGCGTCGTCGCCTACTCGACGCTGAGCCAGCTCGGCTACATGACGGTGGCGCTGGGCGCGTCGGCCTACTCGGTCGCCGTCTTCCACCTGATGACGCACGCCTTCTTCAAGGCGCTGCTGTTCCTGGCCGCCGGCAGCGTGATCATCGGCATGCACCACGACCAGGATATCCGCAACATGGGCGGGCTGCGCAAGTACATGCCCGTGACCTGGATCACCGCGCTCGTGGGCTCGCTGGCGCTGATCGGCACGCCGCTGTTCGCGGGCTTCTACTCGAAGGACAGCATCATCGTCGCGGCCGGCGCGAGCCAGCTGCCGGGCGCCGGATTCGCCGCCTTCGCCGTCACCGCCGGCGTCTTCGTGACCGCGTTCTACTCGTTCCGCATGTATTTCCTGGTCTTCCACGGCGAGGAGCGCTTCCGCCACAAGCCCTTCCCGGGCGACGACGACCACGCGCACGACGACCACGGTCACGGCCACGACGCGACGCCGCACGAGAGCCCCTGGGTCGTCACGCTGCCGCTGGTGCTGCTGGCGATCCCGTCGGTCGTGATCGGCGCGCTGACGATGGCGCCGCTGCTGACGGGGGACTTCTTCGCCGGCGCGATCGCGGTCGACGGCGCGCGCCACGGCGCGATGGCGGCGGTGGCCGAGCATGCGCACGACGCCTGGGCCATGGCGCTGCACGGTCTGGTGACGCTGCCGTTCTGGCTCGCGGTCGCAGGCGTGGCCTGCGCGTGGCTGTTCTACCTGAAGGCGCCGGCGATCCCGGCCGCGCTGGACCGCGCGCTGCGCCCGCTGCGCGTCGTGCTCGAGAACAAGTACTACATGGACTGGTTCAACGAGCATGTGCTGGCCGCCGGCGCGCGGCTGCTCGGGCGCGGGCTGTGGAAGGGCGGCGACGCGGCGCTGATCGACGGCGTGCTGATCGACGGCTCGGCCAAGGCCGTCGGGCGGCTGGCGGCGGTCGTGCGGCGCGTGCAGACGGGGCAGCTGTACTGGTATGCGCTGGTGATGGCGATCGGCATCTTCGGCTTCATGACCTGGCGGCTGTGGCCGCTGCTGGCCGGCTGATGCCCGGGGTCACGCGAGAACCACGACGCCGCGCCTGGGCGGCCAACACGAGAACGAGTCCATGGGTTTGCTGAGCCTCTCGATCTGGCTGCCGATCGCCTTCGGCGCGCTGATCCTGGCCGTCGGGCGGGACAGCCAGGCCGGCCTCGTCCGCATGGCCGCGCTCGCCGCGTCGCTGGTCTCGCTCGTGCCGACGCTGCTCGTCGCGGCGCGTTTCGATGCCTCGACGGCGGCGATGCAGTTCGTCGAGAAGGCGCCGTGGATCGAGCGCTTCGCGATGCACTACCACCTCGGCGTCGACGGCCTGTCGATGTGGTTCCTGCCGCTGACCGCGTTCATCACCGTCATCGTCGTGATCTCGGCGCTGCAGGTCATCGGCGAGCGCGTCGCGCACTACATGGGCGCGATGCTGATCCTCTCGGGGCTGATGATCGGCGTCTTCGCCTCGCTCGACGGCGCGCTGTTCTACGTCTTCTTCGAGGCCACGCTGATCCCGATGTACATCATCATCGGCGTCTGGGGTGGCCCGCGGCGCGTCTACGCGGCGTTCAAGTTCTTCCTCTACACGCTGCTCGGCTCGCTGCTGATGCTGGTGGCGCTGCTGTACCTGTACTTCAAGAGCGGCGGCAGCTTCGACATCCTCACCTGGCACCGATTGCCGCTGCCGCTGGCGGCGCAGGCGCTGCTGTTCTTCGCCTTCCTTGCCGCGTTCTCGGTCAAGGTGCCGATGTGGCCGGTGCACACCTGGCTGCCCGACGCCCACGTCGAGGCGCCCACCGGCGGCTCGGTCGTGCTGGCGGCGATCATGCTCAAGCTCGGCGCCTACGGCTTCCTGCGCTTCTCGCTGCCGATCGCGCCCGACGCCGCGCGCGAGTGGGCCTGGCTGATCATCGCGCTGTCGCTGATCGCGGTGGTCTACATCGGCCTGGTCGCGCTCGTGCAGCAGGACATGAAGAAGCTCGTCGCCTACAGCTCGGTCGCGCACATGGGATTCGTGACGCTGGGATTCTTCATCTTCGACGAGCTGGCGATGACGGGCGCGGTGGTGCAGATGATCGCGCACGGATTTGTCTCCGGCGCGATGTTCCTGTGCATCGGCGTGCTCTACGACCGCGTGCACTCGCGCGAGATCTCGGCCTACGGCGGCGTCGTCAACACGATGCCGCGCTTCGCCACCTTCGCGGTGCTGTTCGCGATGGCCAACGCCGGGCTGCCGGGCACCGCTGGATTCGTCGGCGAGTGGATGGTCATCCTGGGCGCGGTGAAGGTCAACTTCTGGGTCGCGCTGCTGGCAGCGACGACGCTGATCTGGGGCGCCGGGTATACGCTGTGGATGGTCAAGCGGGTGTACTTCGGCGACATCGCCAACGCGAAGGTCCGCGCACTGGACGACCTGTCGGCGCGCGAGTTCCTGATGCTCGCGCTGCTGGCCGGCGCGGTGCTGTGGATGGGCGTGCATCCCAAGCCCTTCACCGACCCGATGCAGGCCTCGGTGGCCGAGCTGCTGCGCCACGTCGCGCTGACCAAGCTGCACTGAGCCGCCCGCGAGAACGACATGAATGCGATGAACTGGAGCGCCGTCCTGCCCGAGATCTGGCTGCTCGCGCTGACCTGCGTGGTGCTGCTGGCCGACCTGGCCGTGCGCGACCCGCAGCGCGCGCTGACCTTCTGGCTGACGCAGGCCGGGGTGCTGGTCTTCACGCTGATGCACCTGCGCGCGGCCGAGGGCCAGGCCACCGCGTACGCGCTCGGCGGCATGGTCGTCTCCGACCCGATGGGCCATCTGCTGGCCTGCTTCGCCGGCGTGGCGACGCTGGCCACGCTGGCCTACGCCAGGCCGACGCTCGCTGCGCGCGACATGCAGCGCGGCGAGTTCCACACGCTGGCGCTGACGAGCCTGCTCGGCGTGTCGATCATGACCTCGGCGAACCACTTCCTGGTCGTCTACCTCGGGCTGGAGGTCATGAGCCTGTCGCTGTACGCGCTGGTCGCGCTGCGGCGCGACCACCTCGTCGCGACCGAGGCGGCGATGAAGTATTTCGTGCTCGGGGCGCTCGCCAGCGGCTTCCTGCTCTACGGGCTGTCGATGATGTACGGCGCGACCGGCTCGCTCGAGATCCCGACCGTCTTCGACCGCATCGCCACCGGCCAGATCAACGCCGACGTGCTCGTCTTCGGCCTCGTCTTCGTCGTCGCCGGGCTGGCGTTCAAGCTCGGCGCGGTGCCGTTCCACATGTGGGTGCCCGACGTCTACCAGGGCGCGCCGACCGCGGTCACGCTGCTGATCGGCGCGGCGCCGAAGCTCGCCGCGTTCGCGATCACGATCCGGCTGCTGGTCGAGGGCATGCTCGGGCTGGCGGTCGACTGGCAGCAGATGTTCATCGTGCTGGCGGTGGGCTCGCTCGTGGTCGGCAACGTCGCCGCGATCGCGCAGACCAACCTCAAGCGCATGCTGGCCTACTCGACGATCTCGCAGATCGGCTTCGTGCTGCTCGGGCTGTCGGCCGGCGTCGTCAGCGGCAACACGCTGTCGGCCGGCAACGCCTACAGCTCGGCGATGTTCTACATCGTCACCTACGTGCTGACGACGCTGGGCAGCTTCGGCCTGATCATGCTGCTGTCGCGCGAGGGATTCGAGTGCGAGGAGATCGACGACCTCGCCGGTCTCGGGCAGCGCGCACCGTGGATCGCCGGCGTGATGGCGGTGATCATGTTCTCGCTCGCCGGCATCCCGCCGATGGTCGGCTTCTTCGCCAAGCTCGCGGTGCTGCAGGCGCTGGTGGCGACCAATGTCGGCGCCTACATCGTGCTGGCGGTGTTCGCGGTCCTGATGTCGCTCGTCGGCGCGTTCTACTACCTGCGTGTCGTCAAGGTGATGTACTTCGACACCTCGCAGGCGCCGGCCGCCGAGGCGGCGCGGCCGGCGGGGGCGTCGGCGCTGCTCGCGGTCAACGGCGCGCTGGTGCTGCTGCTGGGCCCGCTGTCGGGCGGGCTGCTCGCGCTGTGCCGCGACGCGATCGTCAAGACGCTGGCCGGATGATGCCGCGGCGCGCCCCGCACGCGCTGCCGGGCCGGGCGACGGCGCGGGGCCCGCGGTGAGCGACCCGGCCGCCGACCGCCACCTCGTCGAGCGCGCGCTCGGCTCCGAGGCGCTGCTGGAGGGCGGCTTCCTGCATGTCCGGCGCGACACCGTCGAGCTGCCCGACGGCCGCCAGGCGACGCGCGAATATGTCCGCCACCCGGGGGCGGTGGCGGTGATCCCGCTGCTCGACGACGGCCGGCTGCTGCTCGAGCGCCAGTGGCGCCACCCGCTGGGCCGGGTGCTGCTGGAGCTGCCGGCCGGCAAGCTGGACCCGGGCGAGGACCCGCTCGCCTGCGCCGTGCGCGAGCTGCGCGAGGAGACCGGTCACAGCGCGCGCGAGTGGGCCTTCGCGGCGCGGCTGCACAGCGCCTGCGCCTACTCGACCGAGGCGATCGAGCTGTGGTTCGCGCGCGGCCTGCAGCCCGGGCCGCAGCGGCTTGACGACGGCGAGTTCATCGAGACCGTGGCCTGCACGCCCGACGAGCTCGACGCGCTGGCCGCGCGCGGCGAGCTGTCCGACGCCAAGACCCTGGTCGGACTGTTGTGGTTGCAACGCTGGCGCGCCGGCGGCTGGGCCCTTGACTGGCGGCCAGCGGTTACCATCGGCGCGTGAAGGTCCTGAACCTGCGTTGCGCGAACGGCCACGGCTTCGAGGGCTGGTTCGCATCCGAGGATGATTTCCTCGACCAGAACGGCCGCGCGGTGGTCGAGTGCCCGCTGTGCGCCGATCGCGTCATCACGCGCATGCCCAGCGCGCCGCGGTTGAACCTGTCGGGGGCACGCGCGCCGCAGCCGGCGCAGGCTTCGCCGTCGCCGGCGCCGCAGCCGGTCGCGGCGCAGCCGGGCCCATCGCAGCCGGGCGCGCAGCCGCCGGCCGGCGCCGACCTGCAGGTGGCGTGGCTGGCGGCGGCGCGCCGGCTCGTCGAGACGACCGAGGACGTCGGCGCGCGCTTCCCCGAGGAGGCCAGGCGCATCCACTACGGCGAGTCCGAGCCGCGCGGCATCCGCGGCCAGGCCACACCCGAGGAGCGCGAGGCGCTGCGCGAGGAAGGCATCGAGGTCGTCGCGATGCCGCTGCCGGCGGCGCTCAAGGGGCCGTTGCAGTAGCCGCGGGCGGGGCTGGCGCGCGCGCGGGTCGCGGCGCTTTCAGCGCGCAGGCGGCGGCAGCACCCGGCGCGGATTCATGATCCCCTGTGGGTCGAGCGCCTGCTTGATGCGTTGCATCAGCGCCAGCGCCACCGCGGGCTTGCGCGCCGCCATCTCGTGCACCTTGAGCGCGCCGACACCGTGCTCGGCCGAGAACGATCCGCCGTGCGCCAGCACCGCGTCGTAGACGATGCGGTTGACCTCGTCCTCGTGCGTGGCGACGAAGTCCGCGCCCGCCTGCCCCGGCGGCGCCTGCAGGTTGTAGTGCAGGTTGCCGTCGCCGAGGTGGCCGAAGACGACCGGCCGCGCGAGCGGCAGCGCCGCGCGCAGCGCGGCCTCGGTGGCGGCGCAGAAGGCCGGGATGCGCGACACCGGCAGCGCGATATCGTGCTTGATGTTCAGCCCGTCGCGCGCCTGCGCCAGCGGGATGGCCTCGCGCAGCTGCCACATCGCGTCGGCCTGCGCCAGGCTCGCGGCGACCGCGGCATCGCCGATCGTGCCGGCCTCCAGCGCCTCGGCCAGCAGCGCCTCGAGCCGCCCGCGCGCCGGCTGCTCGCCTTGCGCATCGTCGAGCTCCAGCAGCACCGCCCAGGGCGCCGGCGGCAGCGGGCGCGGCAGCTCGGGGAAATGCGTCTCGACCAGCTCCAGCGCATGCCGCGCCATCACCTCGAAACCGGTCAGCCCGCTGGCCAGGCGCGCGCGCGCCAGCCGCAGCAGCGCGACCGCTGCGTCCAGGCCGGCGCAGGCGGCCAGGGCGGTCAGCGTCGCCGCCGGCTGCGGGACGAGCTCCAGCGTCGCCGCGGTGATCACGCCCAGCGTGCCCTCGCTGCCGATATACAGGTCGCGCAGGTCGTAGCCGGTATTGTCCTTGCGCAGCCCGGACAGACCGTCCCAGACCTCGCCCTGCGGCGTGACCACCTCGAGCCCGAGGCACAGCCGGCGCGCGTTGCCGAAGCGCAGCACCTCGGTGCCGCCGGCGTTGCTCGCCAGGTTGCCGCCGATCGTGCAGCTGCCCTCGGCCGCCAGGCTCAGCGGCAGCCGCAGGCCGCGCTCGGCGGCGGCTTGTTGCAGCGACTGCAGCACGCATCCGGCCTCGGCGGTCAGCGTCAGGTTGTCGGCGTCGAACGCGCGGATGCGGTTCATGCGTTGCAGGCTCAGCAGCAACTGCGCGCCGCTGGCGTCCGGAACGCTGCCGCCGACCAGCCCCGTATTGCCGCCTTGCGGAACGATCTCGACGCCGTGCGCGGCGCAGGCGCGGACGACGGCGGCGACCTGCGCGGTGCTTGCCGGGCGCACCACCGCAAGCGCCCGGCCGCGCCAGCGGCGGCGCCAGTCGACGAGGTAGGCGTCGAGCTCGCCCTCGGTCAGCACATGGTCGGCGCCGACGGCGTCGCGCAGCCGTGCAAGCAGGGCTGCGTTCATCGCGTCAGGTCGACGGCGTCGCCCGCGCCGCGCCCCGGCGCAGCCGCCAGCGTACGTGCAGCGCGCAGGCGGCGAACAGCAGCAGGCTGAGCGCGATCTCCGCCGCGGCGAGTGCCGCCGACATGCCGGACTCGCTCGTCGCGCGCACCACCCCCTCGGTGAAGTAAAGCCAGACCAGCAGGCTCAGCCAGCGGTAGGTGTACATGCGATGGCGCCAGACGCCGGCCAGCGCCGGCAGCAGCGGAAGCACCTTGAGCGCCAGCGTGCCGCTGCCGGTCGGCGCGAGCCACAGCTCCCAGGCCAGGCCGAGCGCGATCAGGCCGGCCAGGCTTGACAACGCGATCGCGCGCGTCGCCTGCGTGACGGCATCGGCACGGCGCGGCGGCGCGGCATCGGCCGCCGCGCCGTCGGCGTCGTCGGAGGGGGCGCGGGCCCCGGCGGGTGGCGCCGCGGGCGCGCCGGGGTCGAGGGCAGTGGGCATGCTGGCATCATAGCCAGCATGCCCTCGCTGCGTGACCTGGCCGCCGGCTTGCCCGCGCGCGCCTCCGACCTGCTCGAGACCCTGCGCGACTGGCCGTGGACCGACACCCTGGCCACGCTGGCGCGGCGCTTCCGCGAGGACCGGCTCGGGCTGACCGCCGGCAGCCTGACCTTCACGACGCTGATCGCGCTGGTGCCGCTGTTCACGGTCACGCTGGCGATCTTCTCCGCCTTCCCGCGCTTCGGCGCGTTCCGGGATGCGCTGGAAACCTACTTCCTGCAGATGCTGGTGCCGGCGTCGATCGCGCGCCCGGTGCTCGCAGCGCTGTCCGACTTCGCCGACAAGGCGCGCGGCATCGGCGGCGCCGGCGCCGCGGTGCTCGCGGCGACCGCGCTGTCGACGATGCTGACGATCGACCGCTCGCTGAACGCCATCTGGCGCGTGCGCCGGCCGCGACCGATCGCGCAGCGCGTGCTCGTCTACTGGGCCGCGCTGACGCTCGGCCCGCTGGTGATCGGGGTCGGGCTGTCGGCAAGCTCGTACGCGCTGAAGGCCTCGCGCGGCGCCGCCGGCGCGCTGCCGGACTGGATTTCGTCGCTGCTGGCGGCGGCCGAGTTCGGCTTCATGGCGCTCGGCGTGGCCGCACTCTTCCATTATGTGCCGCACTCCTGGGTGCGCTGGCGCCACGCGCTGGCCGGCGGGGTCTTCGTCGCCGCCGGCTTCGCCGCGGCGAAGGCCGCGCTGGCGTGGTACCTGGCCAAGGTGCCGACGCTGTCGGTGGTCTACGGCGCTTTCGCGACGCTGCCGATCCTGCTGCTGTGGATCTACCTCGGCTGGGTCATCGTCCTGCTCGGCGCGGTGATCGCGGCCTACGCACCGAGCCTGCAGATGCGCGTCGCGCGCCGGCCGGCGACGCCGGGGCATCGCTTCGAGCTCGCGCTGGCGCTGCTGCGCGAGCTGGCCGCCGCGCGCGGCGCGGCGCAGCGTGGACTCGGACTGGAGCAGCTCGCGCTGGCGCTGCGCACCGACCCGCTGCAGATCGAGCCGGTGGTCGAGCGGCTGATCGCGATCGACTGGGTCGCGCGGCTGGACGAGGGCGGTGGCGCGCGTCACGTGCTGCTCGTCGACCCGGCCAGCACGTCTGCGGCGCCGCTCGTCGACGCGCTGCTGCTGCCGCCGGGGCCGCTGACGGCGCCGTTCCGCGAGCGCGCGGGGGTCGAGGCGATGCGGCTGGGCGAGCTGCTCGGCTGACCGGCAGCGTCGCGCTGCGCTCAGCGCGGCGCGCCGCCTTCCAGCAGGTGCAGCAGCGCCAGCCGGTAGCCATCCACCCCCAGGCCGGCGATGACGCCGCGTGCGATCGGCGACAGGTAGGAATGTTGGCGGAACGGCTCGCGCGCGTGCACGTTGCTGATGTGCACCTCGACGAAGGGGATCGCCACGCCGGCCAGCGCATCGCGCAGCGCGACGCTGGTGTGCGTCAGCCCGCCCGGGTTGACGACGATCGCGTCCACCCCCTCGTCGCGCGCGGCGTGGATGCGGTCGATCAACGCGCCTTCGTGGTTGCTCTGGAAGCAGGCGAGCTGGGCGCCGCGCTCGCTGGCGATGCGCGTGCAGATCGCCTCGACCTCGGCCAGCGTCGCCGCGCCGTAGGTCTGCGGCTCGCGCGTGCCGAGCAGGTTGAGGTTGGGGCCGTTGAGCAGCAGCAGCTTCATGCGCGGTCCTTCGGCGGGGCGGCGGCGGGGAGGGGGCGGGGTGGAGGCGGTTCGCAGGCCTTTGCGGCGCAGCTTCGGAGGCGGTACCGCCGGGTTTCAGGCGGCCGCCGTGGCAGCTGGCGCCAGCGCCTCGCGCAGCGCGGCCAGCACCGCGTCGGGTTGCTCGGCCATCAAGAAGTGGCCGCCGGGGACCATGCGCACGCGTGCCTTCAGCACGCCGGCGACCTGGCGCGCGTTGCGTGGCAGCGTCATCTGGTCGCGCTCGGCCAGCACCAGCGTCGCCGGGCAGGCGACGCGCGCCGCGGCGGCCAGGCCGCCGGCGTAGACGTTGCAGGCGGCGAAGTCGTCGTGGAACAGCATCGGGTTGCCCTGGTGCGCCAGCACCTGCCGCATCAGGCCGCGCGCCGCGCCGCGCAGCCACACGCCGGGGCCGGGGTAGGACGGCTTGGCCGCCAGGGTCGAGAACTTGTAGACGATCACGCGCTCGATCGCCGCCAGCGGGTCGATCTTGGCGAGTTCCAGCAACACCGCCGGCACCGGCATCGGCACGCAGCTGCCGAGCATCGCCAGATGCGTCGCGCGCTGCGGCGCGCGCGCGGCCGCCTCGAGCGCGATCAGCGAGCCCATGCTGTGGCCGACGAGCGCGGCGCGCTCGACGCCGGCCGCATCCAACAGCGCCAGCGTCCAGTCGGCCATCGCCTCGACCGACGCCAGCGCCGGCCCGGCGCTGCGCATATGGCCGGGCAGGTCGGGCGCGAGCACCGCGTGGCCGTGGTGCGCGAACCAGCGCGCCAGCAGCGTCCACACCGAGTGGTCGTCGAGCGCGCCGTGCAGGAAGACGACGCAGGGCAGGGCCGGGTAAAAGGGCTTGCCGCCGGTATAGGCGTAGACCTCGCGGCCGTCGACGACGAGCTTCATGCCGCGCCCCCCGGCTTGGCCGCCGCGGTCCCGGCAGCGGCGGAGGCGGCCTTCTCGGCGACCTTCAGCGCCCGCTTCAGGTCCTCGATCAAGTCGTCGGGGTCCTCGAGCCCGATCGACAGCCGGATCGACCCTGGAGAGATCCCCGCCGCGCGCAGCGCCGCCTCGTCCATGCGGAAGTGCGTCGTGCTCGCCGGGTGGATGACGAGCGATCGCGCGTCGCCGACATTGGCAAGGTGCGAGAAGATCTGCAGCGCCTCGACGAAGGCGATTCCCTGCGCCCGTGATCCCTTCAAGTCGAAGCTGAAGACCGCGCCGCAGCCGCGCGGCAACAGCCGCTTGGCCAGCGCGTGGCTCGGGTGGCTCTCCAACTCGGGGTAGCCGACCGCGCCGACCATCGGGTGCGCGGCCAGGAAGTCGACGACCTTGCGCGTATTGTCGACATGGCGCGCCATGCGCAGCGGCAGCGTCTCCAGCCCTTGCAGCATCAGCCACGCGGTGTGCGGGCTCATGCAGGCGCCGAAGTCGCGCAGCCCCTCGCGCCGCGCGCGCAGCAGGAAGGCGCCGTCGGTGCTCTCCTCGGCGAACACCATGCCGTGAAAGCCGGCGTAGGGCTGGTTGATCTCGGGGAATCGCGTGGCCTGGCTCCAGTCGAATCGCCCGCCGTCGAGCAGCACACCGCCGACCACCGTGCCGTGGCCGCAGAGAAACTTGGTCGCCGAGTGGAAGACCAGGTCGGCGCCGAGCTCGACCGGCCTCATCAGCCAGGGCGTCGTGAAGGTCGAGTCGACCAGCAGCGGCACGCCGGCCTCGTGCGCGATCTGCGCCAGCGCCGGCACGTCGAGCACGTCCAGCCCCGGGTTGCCGAGCGTCTCGCCGAGCAGCAGCTTCGTGTCGGGCCGGATCGCGGCGCGCCAGGCGTCGAGGTCGCCCGGCGCGACGAAGCTCGTCTGGATGCCGAAGCGCGGCAGCGTGTAGTGCAGCAGGTTGTGCGAGCCGCCGTAAAGCGCGCTGGAGCTGACGATGTGGCTGCCGGCGCCGGCCAGCGTCGCGATCGCCAGGTGCAGCGCCGCCTGCCCGCTGGCGGTCGCGATGCCACCGACGGCGCCCTCCAGCGCCGCCATGCGCTCCTCGAACACGGCGTTGGTGGGGTTGCTGATGCGGCTGTAGACATGGCCCGAGCGCTCCAGGTTGAACAGGCTCGCGGCCTGCTCGCTGGACTCGAAGACGAAGCTCGTGCTCAGGTGGATCGGGACCGCGCGAGCCCCCGTGGCCGGGTCGGGCGCGGCACCCGCGTGCAGCGCCAGGGTGTCGAAGCCGGGGTCGGCGGGGCCGGGCATGGGGTCTCCGATAGGGTGGACGCGGGCGGATTGTGGGCTATATTGATCGTGAAGCCGTCCGCCCGCTCACCGTCCGCCAGCCGCCACGTCAGGAGGCCCCCGATGAAAGTCGCCGACATTCTCCGCGTCAAGGGCAACACCCTTTTCACCGTGCCGCCGGAGCTGCCGCTGGCGCAGGCGGTCAAGTCCATGGCCGAGGAGGACATCGGCTCGCTGGTCGTCATGGACCACGGCGAGCTGACCGGCATGCTGACCTTCCGCGAGGTCATCAAGGCGGTCGTCCGTAACGGCGGCAGCATCGGCAACGCGACCGTGCGCTCGGTGATGGACGATGCGCCGCTGACCTGCACCCCGGGCACCGACATGGACGAGGTGCGGCGCATGATGCTGTCGCGCCACGCGCGCTACATGCCGGTGCTCGACAAGAAGACGCTGATGGGCGTGATCTCGTTCTACGACGTCGCCAAGGCGGTGGTCGAGGCGCAGGACTTCGAGAACCGGATGCTCAAGGCCTACATCCGCGACTGGCCGGTCGAGGAGCAGGAAGAGCCCGCCGGGCAGCCGCCGGCTGGCAGCTGAGACACGACGAGCGACGCCGCCCGCGGGCGGCGGCGTCGCCCGGGCCTCTACTTGCTCGACTGCTTGTAGAAGTTCGACAGCGCGTCGAGCTGCTGCGTGACCAGGCTGCCCAGCCCCGAGAGCTGGCCGATCGTAATGTCCAGCGCCGAGTACTGGCGCATCAGCCGCTCGCGCACCCGCTCGACCCGGTCCTCGAGCCGCTCCTGGTCGCGCTCGTTGCGATCGATGCTGGCCTGCAGCCCCTCGCTGCGCAGGGTCAGCGCGCCCTCGCTGCCGAGCATGCCGTCGGCGAGCGCCTCGAAGCCGTGCATCAGACCGTTGCCGGAGGCCGATAGCGCCTTGCCGACCTCGGCCGGGTCCGCCAGCGCGGCGTCGAGCTTGGCCTGGTCGAGCTGCAGCGAGCCATCCTTCTGCATCGAGATCCCCAGGTCCGAAAGCCGGCCGAAGACCGCGGAGGCCGGTGAGGGCACCTGAACCAGCGCGCGCAGCTTGCTGATCAGCCCGACCGCGGTGCGGTCGCCCTGCAGCGCGCCGGCCTCGCGGCTCGCCTCGTCGTAGCGCGTCTGCGCGGCGAGGAATCGGTTCAGGTCGTTGTAGGCGGCGATGAAGCTGCCGATATCCTTGCTCATCGCGGCCTTGTCGGCGGCGATCGTGACCTCGACCGGAGCGCTGGTCAGCCTGGTAAGCGTCAGGCTGACGCCGTCGATGACGCTGTCGAGCTGGTTCTTCGCCGAACTCAGCGGGACGCCGTTGATCGTGAACTGCGCGTCGGCCGCGGCGCGGCGCTCGACCATCCCGCCCGGGTAGGCGAGCGAGGCCAGGCTGCCGGTGGCGCCCGCGACCGACACCCCGAAGGCGTTGGCGCTTCCGGTCTCGTCGGCGGTCAGCACCAGCAACGGCCCGCCGGCATCGTTGACGATCGATGCCGTGACGCCGGCGCCGGCCGCGTTGATCTGGTCGCGCACCGCCTGCAGGCTGGTCTGGCCGGCAGCGATCTCGATATCGAAGCTGTCGGCGCCGCGCGTGATCGTCAGCGTTCCCGTGCCCAGGTCCGAGGGGTCGGCGAAGACCGCCGACGACAGCGACTGGGAGGCGGCGAGCTGCTGCACCTCGACCGCGTAGCTGGCCGCGGCGGCGCCGGCGCTGGCGGTCACGCCGACCGCGGGGTCGCTGCTGGTGGCGCTGTTGCGCGTCCAGTTTGCCGGGTCGGCGAGCTTGGCCGCGATCGACTGCAGATTGGCCATGTAGCTCTGCATCAGGCCGTAGGACGACAGCTGGGTATCGAGCCTGGTCTTGGCCGTCTCGAGCAGCGTGATCGGCCGGCGCTCGATCGCGACCAGCTGGTCGACGATCGCATTGACGTCCAGGCCGCTGCCGATGCCGGGGGATGAAAGGGACATGATGACCTCCGGGCGGGGGGACTCGACCCTTTATCGACCGCGCGGCGACGGACTTGAGCGCCGAAAGCGGCGAAGGCCCGGGCGCCGACGGCATGCGGTCGCCACCCGGGCGGGCCGGGTGCGCGACGGGTCCGGGGCGCGAGGGCTCGGGTTCAGCCCTTGAGCAGGTTGAGCACCTGCTGCGGGAGCTGGTTCGCCTGCGCGACCATCGCCGTACCGGCTTGCTGCAGGATCTGGGCGCGGCTGAGGTTGGCCGTCTCGGCGGCGAAGTCGGCATCCATGATGCGGCCGCGCGCGGCGGAGAGATTCTCGGCCTGGACCTGGATATTCGACACGGCGCTCTCGAACCGGCTCTGCAGCGCGCCGAGCGTGGCGCGTGCGCTGTTGATCGCGTCGAGCGCGCTGTCGATCTGGGCCAGTGCGCCGGAAGCACCGGCATACGAGGAGATGTCCAGCAGGTTCAGCGCACCCGTGGAGCCGGCGGTCGAGGCTACGCCGGCGGCGCCATCGAAGCCGGTCAGGGTGCCATCGTCCGTGCCGCCGACCGTGAACGAGCCGTCCCAGCTGCCTTCGGCCGAGGCGCTCAGGACGATTTCCCTCGTATTGGCGTCGTAGGAGGCGTTGACCCCGGTCTCGTTCGACACTGCGTTGATCGCGTTGACGACCTGGTCGATGCGGTTGGCGACCGAGCCGGATGCGGCCAGGGCCCCGATGTCCACCGCCACGCCGCTCTTGCCGGTGATCGTCAGCGAGCCGGCCGCGACGGCCCCGAGGTCGGTGATCGTCGCGTCGACGCCGGCGCCGCTCGTGGCGGCTCCGGTGGCGACATCACCGAGCGAGGTCAGGTTGGTGTCGGCAATCGCCTCGATGTCGATCGTCTCGCCCTGGTTGGCACCGACCTGGAACTTCTCACCCGAGAAGCTGCCGTTCAGGAGCTTCTTGCCGTTGAAGCTGGTGGTCTCGGCGAGGCGCTGGATCTCCTGCTTGAGCTGCACCACCTCCGCCTGCAGCGCCTCGCGGTCACTCTGGCTGTTCGTCGCGTTCGCCGACTGCACGGCGAGCTCGCGCATGCGCTGCAGCATCTCGCCGACCTTGCCGAGCGCACCCTCGGCGGTCTGCGCCAGCGAGATGCCGTCGTTCGCATTGCGCATCGCGACGTTCAGGCCCCTGACCTGGGTATTCATGCGCTCGGCGATCGCAAGTCCGGCCGCATCGTCCTTGGCGCTGTTGACGCGCAGCCCGGACGACAGGCGCTGCATCGACGTCGCCAGCGACGACTGGCTGGCATTCAGGTTGCGCTGGGCATTCAGCGACGTGATGTTCGTATTGATCGTCTGCGGCATGGCGGGGCTCCTGATGGATCGACGACGCTAGGCGGCGAACCGGCGTGCCGGCAGCCGTGGACGGATTGTCGAGACGCTCCGCCAGCCACGAAGCCTCCATCAGGGCGATGAAACCGCTGCAGTTCCGGCCCCCGCAAATGGCAAGGGCCCCGGTCCGACGACGCGGGGCCCCCGAGGGCCGGCCGGCCAGGCCGGCCGACCGCAGCTCGGTCGAAGGTCAGCGCAGCAGCGACAGCACCATCTGGGGAAGCTGGTTGGCCTGGGCCACCATCGCGGTCCCCGCCTGCTGCAGAATCTGCGCGCGCGACAAGTTCGCGGTCTCCTGCGCGAAGTCCGCATCGACGATGCGACCACGCGCCGCGGCGATATTCTCGGCCTGGATCTGGATGTTCGACACGGCGCTCTCGAAGCGGCTCTGCAGCGCGCCCAGACCGGCGCGCGAGCTGTTGATCGTGTCGAGCGCGCTGTCGATCTGGGCCATCGCGCCGGAGGCACCTGCGTACGAGGAGATGTCCAGCAGGTTGAGCGCACCGGTGCTGCCGGCGGTCGAAGCCACCCCGGTGGCGCCGTCGAAACCGGTCAGCGTGCCATCATCGGTGCCGTCGACCGAGAACGAGCCGTCCCAGCTGCCTTCGGCCGTGGCGGTCAGGACGATTTCCTTCGTGTTGGCATCGTAGGAGGCGTTGACCCCGGTCTCGGTCGACACCGCATTGATCGCGTCGACGACCTGATCGATGCGGTTGGCGACCGAGCCGGACGCGGCCAGGGCGCCGATGTCGACCGCCACGCCGCTCTTGCCGGTGATCGTCAGCGAGCCCGCGGCGACGGCCCCGAGGTCGGTGATCGTGGCGTCGACGCCGGCGCCACTGCTGGCGGTGCCGGTGTCGACGTCGCCCAGGGCGGTGAGGTTGACGTCGGCGATCTCGCTCACGTCGATCGTCTGGCCTTGGTCGGCCCCGACCTGGAACTTCTGGTCGGTGAAGCTGCCGTTCAAGAGCTTCTTGCCGTTGAAGCTGGTGGTGTCGGCCAGGCGCTGGATCTCGGCCTGCAGCTGCGACACCTCGGCCTGCAGTGCCTCGCGATCCGAGTCACTGTTGGTCGCGTTGGCCGATTGCACCGCCAGTTCACGCATGCGTTGAAGCATGTCGCCGACCTTGCCCAGCGCACCCTCGGCCGTCTGCGCCAGCGAGATGCCGTCGTTGGCATTGCGCGCCGCGACGTTCAGGCCGCGCACCTGTGCATTCATGCGCTCCGAGATCGCCAGCCCGGCGGCGTCGTCCTTGGCGCTGTTGACGCGCAGGCCCGAGGAGAGGCGCTGCATCGAGATCGACAGCGACGACTGGCTCATGCCCAGGTTGCGCTGGGCGTTGAGGGACACCACGTTGGTGTTGATGGTCATACCCATGACGAGATTTCTCCGATCGTTGAAGGGACTCCCGGCAGACGCCGGCCTGGCCGTGCCAGCTCGCGCTGGCTGCGCCCGGGGCAGTCATCCGTCGATTCGATCGAGGGCATTACTTTGTCGGTCCCTCGTCTTGTCTCCGGCCGGCTGGGCTCCGGACCACGGACCCGGCTTGCCGGACCCGTTGGGGCCCTTATCGGAGCGCGCTCGGCCGAACTTGAGCCGATCGGCCGCGCTTCTTCACGCTTCGCACCGCGCCGGATCGTGCCAGCGACGGAATGCCGCCGCGGCGCGGCCGGCCGCGCGCGCCGGGCAACTTCGTCGTATCGGCCGCGCCGCGCGGCGCTGAAGCCCGCGCCGCGTCCGACGGCGGCCATACCGCCCGCACGGGACGCCTTGTCGGGCAATTTCCTACACGCGCGTCGGCGCGGCGCGGACGGCAGCGACCGAACTGGGCCGATGTCGCCCCGCTTCTCCGGTCTCTACAGTGCACAGCACACCGCCCCCCCACCCGATGACCGGAGAAGCCCGATGACCGCCGACCAGATCCTCGCCGAGATCCGCGAAGCCAACCTGTCCTACCTGATGCTGGCGCAGAGCATGATCCGCGCCGACCGCGACCAGGCGCTGTTCCGCCTCGGCGTCAGCGAGGACACCGCGCGCCTGATCGACGCGCTGACGCCGGCGCAGATGATGAAGATCGCCACCGGCAGCACGCTGCTGTGCCGCTTCCGGATGGACGACGAGATGGTGTGGAGCCTGCTGACCAGCCACGGCAAGGCCGCCGCCAACGATGGCATCGGCCGCCTGCATGCATCGATCCTGATGGCCGGGCGCCATCAGGAAGCGGCCTGAGCCGGCACGCCGACCGACGCGCCACGACGACAAACGATCCAGGAGGACGAGACCATGCCCCGCATCAAGAGCATCCTGAGCGAAGCACGCCAGATCGAGCGCGCCGTCGAGCTGATCAAGCTCGGCGCCCGGCTGCAGGTGCTGGAGTCGGAGACCGACCTCAGCTACGAGCGGCTGCTGCGCCTGTACAAGGAAGTCGCCGGGCGCAGCCCGAGCAAGGGGCAGCTGCCGTTCTCGACCGACTGGTTCATGACCTGGCAACCCAACGTCCACGCCAGCCTCTTCCTCAATATCCACGAATACCTGAACAAGACGGTCGAGATCGACGAGATCGACGCCGTCATCAAGGCCTACCGCCTGTACCTCGAGCAGCTCCAGGCGCAGGGGCTGGACCCGCAGCTCAGCGTCACGCGCGCGTGGCGGCTGGTCAAGTTCGTCGACAACGGCATGCTGACGATGACACCGTGCCGCCAGTGTGGCGGGCATTTCGTCACCCATCCGCACGAGATCGCGCGCCACTATGTCTGCGGCCTGTGCAACCCGCCGGCGCGCGCCGGCAAGGGGCGCGCCGCTGGCTCGCTGCGCATCCCGGCCGCGGCGCACTGAAGGCTGCGCCGCGCAGCCCGGGCCCGCCCGGCGCGCCGCCCGCGCTTGCATCCGGTTACCGGCGCGGCGTCAAGCCCGGGCGTCGCGCGGCCGATAGCCGGGGCAGGGGATCCGCAGGCGCCGCGAGCGGTCGAGGGCCCCGGTCTCGTTGCAGTCTCCTCCTGGCACATCTGTTGTTGTGCCTTCGGGGCGGGTCCTCACCGACCCGCCCCTTTTTCGTCCGCGGCGCGACGAGGCGGCCCGATTCGGTGCGCTGTTCGGCCCACCGCGGGACGGCGCGGCGGCCCAGACTCGCCTCCATGTCGATCGTCGACGCTTCCGCCGCCGGCCGCGCGCCGGCCTGGCGTGCACCCTGGCACTGGCCCTGGCCGCTGCCGGCCGCGGCGGCCTGGCTCGCCGCCTGGGCGCTGTTCGCCGCCGCGCGGCCACTCGCGGGGCCGGGTGCGGCGGCGCTTCTCGCCTGCGCGGCCGGCGCGCTGATCGCCTGGCGGCAGCCGCGGCGCTGGCGACGCGCGATCGTCGGGCTGGGGTTTCCGGCCTCGGCGCTGGCCTCGGGCGCGGCGGCATCGTGGCCGGCCTGGGTCTGGCTGCTGCCGCTGGCGCTGTTCGTGCTGGCCTACCCGCTGCGCGGCTGGCGCGACGCGCCGCTGTTCCCGACCCCGGCCGGCGCGCTCGACGCGCTGGCCGCGCAGATCGCGCTGCCGGCGGGTGCGCGCGTGCTGGATGCCGGCTGCGGGATCGGCGACGGGATGGTCGCGCTGCGCCGCGCCTGGCCGCACTCGCGCATCGAGGGCGTCGAGCTCAGCCCGGCTCTCGCCTGGCTGGCGCGCCGGCGCTGCCGCTGGGCGGACGTGCAGCGCGGCGACATGTGGACGCGGTCCTGGCAGGGTGCGGCGCTGGTCTATGTCTTCCAGCGGCCGGAGTCGATGGCACGCGCCTGGGACAAGGCGCGCGCCGAGCTGGCGCCGGGCGCGTGGCTGGTCAGCCTGGGCTTCGAGGTCCCCGGGCAGGCGCCGACGCTGGTGCTCGCGGCCGACGGCGTGCGGACGCTGTATGCGTGGCGGATGCAACCCCGGCAGCAAGGCTGCCGTTCGGATATCCCGCAGCAAGGCTGCCGTTCGGACTTGCCGCAGCAAGACTGCCGTTCGGTTAGTCCGCAGCAAGGCTTTCGCCCGGATGCGCGGCGTCACGGCGGTCGCGCCGGCTCAACCCCCGTCGCGCGGCGCCGATAACGGCTGGCAATGCCCCGGCACCGCGTGCCCGGGGCGCAAGCCAACGGGCCATCGTGCATGTTCCTGATCATCGGCTGGGTCGTCTGTCTGGGTGCTGTCTTCGGCGTGTTCATCGCGCACGGAGGCAACATCAGCGTGATCCTTCATGCGCTGCCGTTCGAGATGGCGACCATCGGCGGCGCCGCGCTCGGCGCCTTCGTCGCCACCAACCAGACCAAGGTGCTGAAGGCCACCGCCGCCGGGCTGGCGCAATGCTTCAAGGGCAGCAAGCACAGCAAGTCGCGCTACATGGAGCTGATGGCGCTGCTGTTCGAGATCCTGCAGAAGGCGCGCAAGGAAGGCCTGATGTCGATCGAGGCCGACGTCGAGGATCCGTCCAAGTCGCCGCTGTTCCAGAAATATCCGGGGGTCGGCAACGACCACCATGTGGTCGAGTTCGTCACCGACTACCTGCGCATGATGGTCAGCGGCAACCTCAACTCGCACGAGATCGAGGCGTTGATGGACAGCGAGATCGAGACCCACCACCACGAGGCGCACGCGCCGGTGGCGGCGCTGCAGCGGCTGGCCGGCGCGCTGCCGGCCTTCGGCATCGTCGCCGCGGTGCTCGGCGTCGTCAACACGATGGGATCGGTCGGGCAGCCGCCGGCGGTGCTGGGGGCGATGATCGGTTCGGCGCTGGTCGGCACCTTCCTCGGCATCTTCCTCGCCTATGGCTTCGCCGAGCCGATCGCGGGCCTGCTCGAGCAGAAGGTCGACGAGGCAGGCAAGGAGCTGCAGTGCATCAAGACGACGCTGCTGGCGTCGATGCAGGGCTATGCGCCGCAGGTCGCGATCGAGTTCGGGCGCAAGGTGCTGTACTCGACCGAGCGGCCGAGCTTCAGCGAGCTGGAAAGCCACGTGAAGGGCCGCAAGTGATCGCGCGCCCGACACCCTGGCGTGCATCGCCGCTGAGCCCGCAGCTCGCCTTGCCGCTGGCGCCGGCCGGTGCGCTGGCGCCGATGCCGCGGCCGCGCACGCTGCCGGGCGCGCGCGCCCCCGGGGCGCCGGCGGCCAGGACGGGTGACGGCGCGCAGGCAAGCGCCGTGCAGGGGGGTGACGATGGCCGGTGACGCCAAGAAGCTGCAACCGATCATCGTCAAGAAGGTCGTCAAGGGCGGCCACGGCGCGCATGGCGGGGCGTGGAAGATCGCCTATGCCGACTTCGTCACCGCGATGATGGCCTTCTTCCTGCTGATGTGGCTGCTCGGCTCGACCAGCGAGGGTGACAAGAAGGGCATCGCCGACTACTTCAACTCGCCGCTGAAGGTCGCGCTGGCCGGCGGCAGCGGGTCGGGCGACTCCTCGCACCTGATCAAGGGCGGCGGCGAGGACCTGTCGCGCAGCCACGGCCAGGTCCGGCGCGGCGACGTCCAGGCGCCGCGCAGCACGATCAACCTGATGGCGCTGCGCGCCGAGCAGCGCCGCGCCGAGATGGCGCGGCTGGAGTCGGTCATGCAGCGCGTGCGCGAGCAAGTCGCCGCCAGCGCCGCGCTGCAGGCCTACGCGTCGCAGATCCGGCTCGAGATGACGCGCGACGGGCTGCGGATCCAGATCGTCGACGCCGAGCGCCGGCCGATGTTCGACAGCGGCAGCGCGGTCGTGCAGCCGGCGATGCGCGAGCTGCTGCGCATCGTCGGCGGCCTGCTGGCCGAGGTCCCGAACCGCGTCACGCTCGAGGGCCACACCGACTCGATGCCGTTTGCCTCCGGCGCGCAGGGCTATACCAACTGGGAGCTGTCCGCCGACCGCGCGAATGCCTCGCGGCGCGAGCTGGTCGCCGGCGGGCTGCCGGCCGAACGGCTGCTGCGCGTCGAGGGCCTGGCCGCGAGCCGCCCGCTGGACGACGCCGCACCGGCCGCGCCAGCCAACCGCCGGATCTCGATCCTGGTGCTCAATCGCGAGGCCGAGGACCGTTTCTTCGACCGCGCGCCGACGCCGGCCGGCGAGGCCGCGGCCGACCCTGCGGCCGAGACGACGATCGACACCGCGGTCGATGCCGCGCTGCCGTCGATCCGGCCCGACCTCGCCGGCGCGGCGCAGCATGTCGGCGCCGGCCGCTGACGATTCACCGACCCTCCGACCGTGCGAGGCCACGCATGACCAGCCCGAGCGATCTCAAGTACCTCGTCGTCGACGACTTCTCGACCATGCGCCGCATCGTCCGCGGGCTGCTCAAGGAGATGGGATGCACGCAGGTCGACGAGGCCGAGGACGGTGTCGCGGCGCTCGCCGCGCTGCGTGGCGGGCGCTACGACTTCGTCGTCTCCGACATCAACATGCCGAACATGAACGGCTTCGAGCTGCTGCAGGCGATCAAGGCCGACCCGGCGCTGGCGCGGATCCCGGTCCTGATGGTCACCGCCGAGGCGCGCAAGGAGGACATCGTGCGCGCCGCGCAGGGCGGGGCGGCGGGCTACATCGTCAAGCCGTTCACGAAGGCGACGCTGGAGGACAAGGTCGCCAAGATCGTCGGCCGGCTGGCCGCCGCAGCCTGACCCGCAGCCATCGCGAGGTTGCCGCATGAAGACGCACGATGCCACGCCGTCGGACGCGAGCGACGGCACGCCGACCGAGGTCTACCTGCAGCTGGGCACGATCGCGCGCCTGCTGCACGATGCGCTGGCGCAACTCGGCGTGATGCCGGCACTGCGCCGCGGCGCCCAGGGGCTGCCCGATGCGCGGCTGCGGCTCGGCTATGTCGCCGACACCTCGGGCAGCGCGGCCGAGCGCGTGCTCAATGCGGTCGACCAGGCCAAGGCCGAGCAGGGCGCGGTCGCCGAGCGCGCGCGCGCCCTCGCCGCTGCGCTGGCGGCGGACCCGGCCGGGGCGGTGGCCAGTGGCGCGGTGCTCGCCTTCGTCGGCGAGGTCGACGCCGCGACCGCGCGCATCGACCGCCAGCTCACCGAGATCATGCTGGCGCAGGATTTCCACGACCTGACCGGGCAGGTCGTCGCGCGCGTCGTCGACCTCGCGGCCGACCTCGAGGCCAACCTGGTCAGGCTGCTCGGGCAGATCGCTCCGGACGAGCTGGCGTCTCGGCCCCAGGCTGGCGTCGAGGGCGCGAACGGGCGCGGTCAGGACCGCAGCGAGTCGCTTGCCGGCCCGGTCGTTTCAGGCGCGGGCCGCACCGATGTCGTCGGCAGCCAGGGCGAGGTCGACGAGCTCCTCGCCAGCCTGGGGTTCTGACGCCCGATCACGTTCGACTGGCAATGTGGGGGGCTGTCGGCGATTGACCGCCGTCGGCCCGGGGCGGCCGCCCAGCCGGCGGCCTCCTTTGGCTGCCAGGTACCAGCGTGCCAAGGCTGCCGCGCCCCCTCTCTCTCCATGCCCGGGGACAGTGCCCGGGCGCTCGCCAGGCACAAACAATCTGCAGGACTGTTTGTGCCCGGGCTCGCTCCCCCGGGGCGGGCTTTGCCCGCCCCTCCTCCTCTACTTACGGGAGAGGGGGCCCGGCACCCTTGGCTGGCTGTCGCAGCGGTCTTCGTGGGCCGAACACCACCGTCGCAGCCACGAAGCCGGGACCGGGCCGGCCGGGGCGTGCGTGGCAGGCGCCGAGAAACGCAGGGCCGAGCCCGGACACGAAAGGTCCGGTGGACCTTTCGTGCCTGGCGAGGAGCCGGGCCACCGTGCCCGGCGCGGCCTGCAAGGCCCTGGCCGCGCGCGCAGCGCGCATCCCCATCTGACTCGTCGCCCTTGTTCGAGCGCAGCGAACGCGAATACAAAGGGACTTCCCCGATCCGATGACGGTGCCGAGGCACGAAGATCGCCGTGCGGATACGCGATCTCGAACTCGCGAAGGAGGTGTCCCATGGCGCAGACTGCAGCAGCACCGATTGCGCGGGTTGGCGTGGACCTGGCGAAGAACGTGAGAGCGATGCGGCGGCGGTGTGCGTTGCCGCGTCGCGGCCGACGATGCGCTTCGTCCCGGTCAAGACCGCCGAGCAGCAGGGAGCGATGAGCCTGCACCGCGTGCGCGAGGGACTGAAGGAGGAGCGCACGGCGTGCATCGACCGCATCCGGGGCGTGCTGGCTGAGTACGACCTGGTGTTCGGCAAGAGCCCGAAGGTGTTGCGCGCGGTGCTGGCCGATGTGATCGAGGACGCGAGCAACGAACTGACCGCCACGGCGCGGCGGGTGGTGCAGCTCGCGTTCGAGCACTGGCGCGAGCTCGACGAGCACCTGCACTGGTGCGACCGGCAGATCGGCGCGCATGGGCGGTCCAGCCCGGCGGCAAGGCGCGCGGCCAAGGTCACGGGCATCGGCGAGGTCGGCGCGTCGGCCCGCACCGCGGGCGTGGCCGACTACGAGGAGCGGTACCGGCACTAGACCGGCTACCGCCGGAATGAGTCCGATCCCGTTGTCTTGCATTGAGTGCTTCCGGATAGGTGAGTTGTAGTTCCCGGCACCGACGGTTTTTAGCGGCCGGGGCTACTGCGAGCGTGGATTCTGAGGCCTAACGATCAAGGATAGATCGCGTGAAGCCGCGATCTGATCCGTTCGTTGGACGAAGCCGCTACGCGGAGCAATACCCCAAGCCCAGCCGCATCGCCGCCTCCGTATGCTTCACGAGTGACCGCGCCCGCGTTCGACGCGGCCACTATGCCACCACTCGTGAGGAGATGGAATGACGCACCCCCCGACCCGTACCGCCGTTGC